>CAXTCN010000114.1:0-14043 GCA_964242575.1 uncultured Acetobacteraceae bacterium
CGCAGAAGGCAGCTGCCGCGCCAGGGATGGCGTAAAGAACGTTATCCATTGGGCGTCATGCGCTTGCTGCCCCGTCCAAGCCGCTCACGTTCATTGGCTGGCAATACCAGCCGCAGATAGCCGAAGCCAACGTCAATATATTCAAAAAGCTTTACGACGAGAACGTCACTTACGAGTTGGTGCCGGGCGACTACCATCCGGTGGTGGAAACCAAGCTGCTGGGCGGTCAGCAGATCGACATGATGTACTCCGAGGAGGACCACATCGCCCGCTGGCAGGCCGCCGGCTGGGTGCGCGACCTTGAGGGGCTGCCGGACGTCGACACCATCAAGGCGGGAATGTTCCCGGTCAGCGTGCGGTCGATGTCGTTGGCAGACGGCAAGCTCGCTGGATTGCCGTACTACGCCGGCCATAACGCCTTCATCTACAACGAGGAGCATCTGGCCCGGGCGAATGTCGCGGCGCCGGACGGTTGGGACAGCCTGCTGGACACGTGCCGGAAGCTGAAGCGGGATGGCATTTCCGATACGCCGTACAACAGCGCCTGGGGTCAGAAGTGGCCCGAGCTGTCGTGGAGCCTGTTCTCGCTCTGGTATGCGGAGGGCGCGCCGGTGTTCGACCAGAAGTCCGACCTTGTCGTCGACGCCGCGTTCCGTCGTGTTTTGGAAGGCCATCGGGCGCTTTACAAGGAACAGCTTGTCACCGCCGACATCATGACGCTGCCCGCCGAGGGGGTGCCGAGCTATTGCACGGGCCGCCACACCTTCATGGTGCTGCACGACTACGACCAGAAAGTGGTGAACGACCCGAAGACGTCCAAGATCGCGGGCAAGGTGCGCAATGCCTTGATGCCCGGCAAGACCCATTCCACGTTTGCGTGGACCGCCGTGTACCTCATGGGCGCGCAGCCCGTTGACGTAGGCCGCACTTGGAACCTGCTGCGGTTCTTTGGCGGCAAAGCTAGAGACGGCCAGTACCACGTCATCAAGCGGTGGGCGCTCGAGTTCGGACTCGCGTCCGCCTACAAGGACGTGATGGCCGATCCGGAGGTCATGGCCAGCTTCTCCAAGTGGCGCGACCTGAATATCAGCACCAAGCAGGTGGAAATCGCCACATCGCGCGACATCGCCAAGAAAACCTGGTTCCCAGAATGGGACCTGTTCATGATGCAGCGCACCCAGGACTATATTCGCGGCAATGGCTCGCTCGACCAGCTTTGCGATGTGCTGGTGGGCAAGGTGGCGGAACTTAAGAAGCAGTACCAGTAGGCCGGGAGCCGCGGCTCGTGTCGAGCGCCGCGCAGCCCGCCGCGTTGCGTGCGCCGGTCCAGGGGCGGCGCTCGGAGCGTGTGCCGGGGTTTGCCTACCTGGCCGTCGCGCCTACGCTGCTGGCCGTGCTGCTCGTGGTCGGCGTGCCGCTCGGCTACAGCCTTTATCTCAGCCTTAACCGGATCAACCCGATCACCCGACGGTGGGTGTTTGTCGGCCTCGACAACTACCTCGCTTTGCCGGGCAATCCGGAACTATGGGCGGCGTTGGGGCGCACCGCGTACTTCGCGGCCTTCTCGGTGGCCGGCACCACGCTGCTGGGCTTCGTGTTCGCCTTGCTGTTGAACGAGCGTTTCCTCGGCCGCGGCTTTTTGCGCAGCGTCGTGCTGGTGCCGTGGGCGATGGCGGCGGTCTCGGTGGGGGTGCTGTGGTCGTTTCTGTTCGCGGGCGACATCGGCGGCGTCAATGGGCTGCTGAACGACCTCGGCCTCGCATCGCTGGCGACTCCATGGCTCGGCGACGGTTTCCGCGCGCTCAACCTCGTGGCCCTGGTGCACGTGTGGAACCAGGCGCCGCTGAGCGCCTTGATGCTGCTGGCCGGGTTGCAGTCGATGCCGGCCTCGCTGCACAGGGCGGCGATGCTGGACGGCGCCGGGCCAATACGACGCTTTACCAGAATCACGCTGCCCTGGCTGAAGCCGAACCTACTGTTCATTGCCATCATCGCCACAATTAACGCGTTGATGGCCTTCGACATCCTTTGGACCATGACGCGCGGCGGGCCGGGCAGCGCCACCACCGTGCTGGCGTGGCTTGGCTATCTCACGGCGTTCCAGTTCTTCAAGTTCGGCGAGGGCGCCGCGATCCTGTATGTCTTGACCCTGCTGAGCTTCTTGCTGGCGATCCTCTACTTTGCCGTGCTGGGCCCGCGCCGCATCGTGCCGGCCGGAGCGGGCGTGTTGGCGGCGCTGCCGGACACGCAGGGACAGCGCAGCATGGTGGTCCTGCCGCCGTTCCGCCGCCGGGCGCGGTTGCTACCGCGCCTGGTCATGCACGTGCTCGCCCAAGGCGGTTTCTGGACCGTGGCGGCGCTGGTGTTCCTATGGTCGGCGCTGCCGGTCGTGGCGCTGCTGCTAATGAGCCTCACTCCCGCCGCCGACTTGATCCGCACGCCCGCAAGCATGGTGCCGAGCGCGATCACGCTGGACAACTTCATCTCTGTCCTGGCGCCTGGCTGGGTGGCCGGCCAGGCCAGCAGCGTGCAGGCGCAGCGGGTGCCGTTGTCGTTGCTGAACAGCTTTGTGGTCGGCGCCGTGGTTGCATCGGTGAGCGTCGCGCTGGGCACGCTGGCCGGCTACGCCTTTGCCCGGCACGACAAGGCACCCTTGCTCAAGGTCTCGCTATGGGGGCTGTTGCTCACGCGCATGACGCCGGGGCTGACCTTGGTGCTGCCGTTCTTCATCGGTTTCCGCGCCGCCGGGCTGATCGACACGCGCACGGCGCTGATTGTGTCGTACTGCTCGTTCCTGCTCCCGCTCAGCACTTGGATGATGCGTTCGTACTTCGAAGGGGTGCCGCGCAGCCTGGATCGCGCCGCGCTGATCGACGGCTGCTCGCGGCCGAAGATGCTTTGGAAAGTCCTGCTTCCGGTGGTGCGGCCCGGCATCGTCGCCACCGCGATCTTCTGCTTCCTGGCAAGTTGGAACGAGTTCCTGTTCGCGCTGATCCTGACCTCGACCCCGCGGGCACAGACCATCCCGGTGATCCTGGCGGGGTTCCTGAGCCAGGCGCAGTTCTACACCTATGGCCCGATGTTCGCGGCCACCGTGCTCTCCATCGTGCCGCCCGTCGCCGTGGCCTTCCTGTTCCAGCGTTACTTGGTGCAGGGCGCGCTGTCCGGATCGGTCAAGGGCTAAGCGGAGGCAGCATGGCATCGATCTCGATCAGCAACGTGTCCAAGAGCTACGACGCCCTTCCGGTGCTGCAGGGCCTGGACATCGACATCAACGACGGCGAGTTCGTCTCCTTCCTCGGCCCGTCTGGCTGCGGCAAGAGCACCTTGCTGTTCTGCATCGCCGGGCTAGAGGAGATCAGCGCCGGCGCGATCCGCCTTGGTGAGCGGGACATGGGGAGCATCCCCCCGCGCGACCGCAACATTGCGCTCGTGTTCCAGGACTACGCGCTGTACCCGCACATGCGCGTGCGGGAAAACATCGCCTTTCCGCTGCAACAACAGAGGCTTCCCACCAAGACCATCCATGCGCAAGTGGCATGGGCGGCGGAGCTGCTTGGGTTGGAGGCGCTGCTCGACCGCTCGCCGGCGGAGCTGTCCGGCGGGCAGCGGCAGCGGGTGGCGGTGGGCCGCGCCATCGTGCGCAACCCGGCGGCGCTGCTGATGGATGAACCGCTGTCCAACCTCGACGCGAGCCTGCGCGTGCGGATGCGCACCGAAATCAAGCGCCTGCAACGGGCACTAAGCCTAACCGTAGTGTTCGTCACCCACGACCAGGAGGAGGCTATGGTGCTATCGGACCGCATCGCCGTAATGAACGCAGGGGTGCTGCAGCAATTTGCCGAGCCGATGACGGTATACCGGGAGCCAGCCAACCAGTTTGTCGCCAGTTTCATCGGCAGCCCGCAAATGAATTTCTTACCCGGCCTGATGGCGGGTGGCGGCATGGCGGCCAGCCTGCTCGGCGTGCGTCCGCATGATTTGTCGCCTGGGCGCCGTCCCGGCCCTGACGACTTGGCGGTCGAGGGCACGCTGGCGCTGATCGAGCCTGCTGGGCCGGTGACGTTCCTGGATGTGGCGTTGACGGACGGCAGCTTGCTGAAAGCAACCTGTCCCGACCCCGGCGCTTATCGTCCTGGCGAGCAACTCATGCTCACCGTGCCGCGACGGAGCGTATCGGTGTTCGATGCAGCAAGCGGGATACGGACCGGCGCGCTCGCGCCGACCGGCGGAGACCGGCTCCGCGTGGGCGGCAGCAAGGCGGTTACCCATGGCACTTGAGCAGACGCCACCAAACCTGAACGACATGCTGCAAGGCTTGATCGACGCGTTGCTGCCCGGCGGCAACGGCTTCCCAGCGGCAAGCGCCACCGGGATAACCGGTCTGCTGGCGGCGCGCTTGCTCGCCGCAGACCCTACGTCGCTCAGCCGCCTCGCCGACAGCCTTCGCATGCAGGACGAAATGCCAGACAGCCCGGAACGCTGGCATGCCGCGACGACGAGGCTGGAGACAAGCGAGCCCAAGCTGTTCGATGAGATCCGGAAATACGCCTACCTCACCTATTACGAACAGCCGGGAGCCATCGCCGCGATCCGCGCGCTCGGTTTTCGTTACAACGATGCGCCGCTGCCCGACGGCTACCCAGCCGAGCCGTTCGACGCCAGCACCGACGGCCCGCGCCACACCCGGGGATACTGGGTCGCAACCGAGCAGGTGCGGCGCGTCGACCTAAGCCTGCTTGGCCTTGAAGGGGTCCTATGAGCAAGCCGGACGCGGTGGATGTCCTCGTGATCGGTGCCGGCGCAAGCGGCGCGGTCAGCAGCCTGGTGCTGGCGAAGGCAGGGCTGCGGGTCGTCTGCCTCGACCAGGGCGGATGGACCGAGCCCGCCCAGCACCCGCACTACAGCGACGATTTCCAGCACCAACGCCAGAACCGGTGGAACCCGGAGCCCAGCATCCGCCGTGGGCCGGACGACTACCCGGTCGAGGGCGGGCAGTCGCATGCGCTGATGTGGAACGGCGTCGGCGGCTCCACCAACGTCTACGCAGCCCTTTGGCCCCGCTTCCGTCCGTCCGACTTCCGCAAGGGCCTGGAGCACGGCCTCGCGCCAGACTGGCCGATCACCTACGAGGAGTTGGCGCCGTTCTATGACGAGGCTGACCGGCTGGTGGGCGTCAGCGGGCTGGTGGGCGACGCCGGAGCGCCACCACGCGTACCTTATCCAGTCGGTCCGTTGCCGATGCGCGCCAGCGGCCGGGTCATCGCGCAGGGCTTCGAGCGGCTGGACTGGCATTGGTGGCCCATGCCGGCGGGGATCCTTTCAGAGAACTACGACGGGCGCGCCGCCTGCAACGGCTGCGGCAACTGCGGCTCCGGCTGCCCGCGCGGCTCGATGGCGAAGATGTCCATCACGCTCTGGCCAAAGGCGCTTGCGGCGGGTGCGGAGTTGCGTCCCGGGGCGCGGGTGGAGCGGATCGAAACCGGGCCGGACGGGCGCGCCACCGGCGCTGTTTACATCGACCGGGCGACTGGCACGCGGGTGCAGCAGGACGCCGACGTCGTCATCCTCGCCGCCAACGGCGTCGGCAGCCCGCGGCTTCTGTTGATGTCAGACAGCGCCCGGCACCCAAAGGGCCTGGCCAACTCCAACGACGTGGTCGGCCGTTACTTGATGCACCACACTCTGGTTGCCGCCGAGATTTGGGTGGATCAGCCCATCAACTCGCATATCGGCAACTCGGGCGCGATCCTTAGCAGCGAGTTCGCGGAAACGGACGTGTCCCGCGGCTTCGTCAACGGCTTCAACTTCAACGTTGCACGGACAGGTCCCGCCGGCACGGCCGCGATCGGCGCGTTCAGCCAGCATCCGGCGCCCTGGGGGGACGAGCACCACGCCTGGTTCGCGCGCCATTTCGGGCGCAGCTTCGGCGCCTACGCCATTGGGGACGACCTGCCGCAAGCCTCGAACCGGATCACGCTGTCGCAGACGGACGTGGACAGCGACGGGCTGCCGGCCGCCAAGCTGCACTACGTGCCGCACGACAACGACGTGCGCATGATGCGCTTCGGCATCGAGCGGCTGCATGACCTTGCCCGCAGCGTCAACGCGTTCGATGTTATGGTCAACGACTACATTGAGGACGGCGTTTACCGCACCCCGGCCTGGCACATGCTGGGCACCTGCCGCATGGGACTGGAGCCCGGCGGTTCGGTCGTGAACCAGTGGCACCAAAGCTGGGAGGTGCCGAACCTGTACATCGTCGACGGCAGCAGCTTTGCGACCGGCGGCGTGGTGAACCCGACCAGCACCGTGACCGCGCTTGCACTGCGCTGCGCGCGGCATCTCGCGGCAGGGTTCCGTGATTTGAGAGGTGCGACGGGCGCTTGACGCGGGGCCGGACCTCCAACGCCCTCCACATGCGCCGTTCCTTGTAACCCTCGTGGCCGCGGCGGGGTTGACCCAGTGCCGCACGGCCGCGCAGGCTGCCGCACCGTTGGTTATCTGGGAGGACCCGCCATGCGCAGACGCGAGCTGATCGCCACGGGCCTGGCGACTTTGGCCGCGCCCGCTATCGGCCGCGCGCAAGCCGCCCGGACCCTGCGCTTCGTGCCGCAGGCGGATCTGGCGTTGCTAGACCCGATCCAGAGCACCGGCTTTGTGACCCGCAACCATGCGTTCCTGGTGTTCGACACGCTGTTCGGCTGGGACGAGCAGTACCGGGCGCAGCCGCAGATGCTGGAGGGCCACCGGATCGAGGATGACGGCCGGACCTGGCTCATGACCCTGCGGGACGGCCTGCGCTTCCATGACGGGCAGCCGGTGCTGGCTCGCGACTGCGTCGCCAGCATCCGGCGCTGGGGCACACGGGACTCGTTCGGGCTGGCGGCGATGGCGGTGACAAACGAGGTCGCCGCCATCGATGACCGCACCATCCTCTGGCGGTTGCAGAAGCCGTTCCCGCTGCTGGCGGACGCGCTGGCCAAGGTCGGCGCCAACGTCGCCTTCATGATGCCGGAGCGCCTGGCCCGCACCGACAGCAGCGCGCAAGTGACGGAGATGGTCGGCAGCGGCCCGTACCGTTTCGTGACGGACGAGCGCGTGGCCGGATCGCGCGCGGTGTATGCCCGCTTTGACGGCTACCAACCCCGGCCAGGCCAGGCGAGCATGTTGGCTGGGCCGAAGGTGGCGCATTTCGACCGGGTCGAGTGGCTGACCATCCCGGACCCGGCCACGGCCGCCGCCGCCCTACAGCGCGGCGAAGTCGACTGGTGGGAACAGCCCATCAGCGACTTGCTGCCGAGCCTACGGCGCTCAAGCGCCCTGAAGGTCGAGCTGCTGGACCGGACCGGGGCGATCGGCATGTTCCGCTTCAACCACCTGCACCCGCCGTTCGACAATCCGTCCGTCCGCCGCGCCCTGCTGCCGGCGCTGGACCAGGCGAACGTCATGCAGGCCGTGGCCGGTGCGGACCGTGCCCTGTGGCGGGACGGCGTCGGCTTCTTTACGCCGGGCTCGGTCATGGCGAGCACTGAGGGCATGGCGGCGATCACCGGCCCGCGCGACCCGGCTGCCGCACGGCGGGCGCTCGTGGCGGCAGGGTACCAGAATGAGCCGGTGACGTTGCTGGCCGCCACCGACTACCCGGCGATCAATGCGATGTGCGAGGTGTCGGCCGAGATGCTGCGCCAGGCTGGCATGACCGTCGATTATGCTGCCTTGGATTGGGGCAGCGTGCTGCGCCGCCAGCTGAACCGCGATCCGCCGAGCCGCGGCGGCTTCAATGCGTTCTGCACCTTCACGGCCGGCGTGAACCAGTTCACGCCGGCCGCGCACAACTTCATTCGCGGCAGCGGCCTGTCCGCCACGCCTGGCTGGTCCACCAGCCCAGGGCTGGAGACGCTGCGCACGGCGTTTTTCGATGCACCCGACGACGCCGCACGCGCCCGGATCGGCCGGGACATGCAGCGCCAAGCGTTCGAGGACTTGCCTTATCTGCCGCTCGGCCAGTTCTTCCAGCCCACGGCCTACCGCGCGGACCTTACCAACATGAGCAAGGGGCTGCCGCTGTTCTGGAGCGTTCGCCGCGGCTAATGTCGGCGACCGCCGGCAGAGCCACGGCTTGATTGAGGTTGTCATGACGCGTCAACCCTTTGCCCCGCGTGTCCCCTGCTCAGCGGACGGGAGGTATTTTTGCACGGCCTTGAACCGGCTCAACAGGTAGTCGCCCGACTTGATCGTCGCGTAGCGTGCTGGGTTCTCTGGGCTTGTGAACCCTGGCAGGCACGTGACCGGCGCGTCGTAATCAAGATTAAAGAACGTCGGGATCGAGTAACGCTCCCGGCCGGTCTGGTTCACGACGCGGTGCGAGTTGGAGACATAGAAGTCGTTCGTCCACACACGGAACAGGTCGCCGAGGTTGACGACGAACGTGCGTTCGATGAACGGCGCCGAAACCCATTCGCTGCTGCGGAGCTGCAACTCCAGCCCGCCCACTGGGTCCTGGGTGAGCAAGGTAATCATGCCATAGTCGGTGTGCGGCGCCACGCCGTATGCATCCGCCGTGTCCGGTGTTTGCGGCGGGTAGTGGAACAGCCTGGTCTGCACCATTGGCTTCTGCGTGTGGCGCAAGAAGGTGTCCAGATCAACGTTGAGGCTCGCGGCAAACACGGTCAGAAGCCGCTTGCCCAGCGCCAGGGTAGCGTCAAAGTAGGCCTCCGCCGCTTGCCTCAGCCAAGGATGCGCCACGGGCCAGCGGTTCGGGCCATGCAACGGCAGCCCAGCCACGATATCTGGGTCATCAGGCGGCAGGTCGAGCCCGAACTCGTAGCTCTCCTTCAGGTCAGGCGCATAGCCCGGGTGCTGGTTGATCCCCTGCCGCCTCCAGCCGCGGCGGAACCGCGCATCCATGACATCGCCGGCCCGCTCAGCCTCCGGCAACGCAAAGTAACGTCGTGTGGCATCGAATACGGCATCGACGACCGATTGCGGAACGCCATGGTGGGCCGCGTAGAAAACCCGGTCTCCAGGCAGGCAGCCCGTAGATCGGCCGCAAGTCCCGCCATGTCAATGTCCATGCGCCGGAGGTCCAGCACCGGCATCTCCGCCCGCGTCGCCCGCCGCGGCGGGGCGGTCAGGGTTGTCGCCAGAGGGTTGCCCATCTCGTCTCCTCTATCAAGCACCAGTCACCCGGTCGGTCGCTGCCGGCATCCAGAACACCACCCGGCGCTGCACCAGCGTCATCAGCAGATGCAGCCCCACTCCCATCAAAGACAGGATAAGCAGGAGGCTTTTGTCGGGTTCCGGGGTGTTGGTTCGGTCATCTAACGAGCGCGGCGATGAGGGCGCCAAGCAGGGCTTTGCCGCGTCGGCGCGCGTTGTGGACGAACTGAAAAAAGCCGAGGTAGGGCGGCAGCTTGTCTTGCGAGATGCCCCGGTGCGGGCGCGGCCAGGAACGCAACAGCGACCGAAATCCTTCCATGGTGTTGACGTGGACCTCGCAGAAGCCGTCCCCATCCTCGTCACAGGCCTACTCACCGCGGGCGTGGCAGACCGTCTTGTGCCCATAGCCCCAGGCTGGCAGGCGGGCGTAGATGCTGTACTCGTCCGTGTGGACGAGGGTGCCCGGGGCGACGGCGCCGGTGATGACCGGCTTGATCGTGGCCTGCTGCACGTTGGCCAGCATGCGCAGCACGACCTGGCCGCCGCGCTGGATCAGGCCGAGGATGGGTGGCTTGTCCTTCGCCAGCGTGCCGCGTCCCGGCGCGCCTGCCAGCCTGCGGCAGCGCCCGAGCCGCCCCTTTTGGCCACTTCGTCCGGCTGGCCCTTGTGCCCGGCCACCACGTAAACTTCGTCGATCTCGACCTCGCCTTCGAGCATCACCTCCGGGGTCTTGGCGACCAAGCCGCGGCGCAGCTGCTCCGTCATAGCCTGCACGTCAGAGCCGCAAAGGCCCAGCTCCTTGCCGATCTGCCGGTTCGAGAGGTTCAGCCCCATGAAACAGAGGCACAGAACCCACACCCGCAGCGGCTGGTGGTGCCCGGCCAGCACCGTGCCGGTCAGGTCGTCGAAGCGGGACGCACATGCCTTGCACCGATACCGCTGCCGAGTTGGCTGCGTGTCGTCGCACCCGTCCCGGACCACCGCAGGGCTGCCGCAACCGGGGCACTGCACGCCCTGTGGCCAGCGCTGCTGGCGCACGAAGGCGAAGCACTTGGCGTCGTCCATCAGGCCGGAGAGGTTGACCAAGTCGGGTGCAGCCATGAACGCCAGAGCCCCTCGAAGGAAAACGCACGGTCAATCATCCCGCCGCTTTCATCACACCAGAAGCCGTCAGAACCACCAGCCACTCCCGTTCATGTCAACACCCTGGAACCCGACAAGAGATGCCCAGCGCGTCCGGCTGCGCACCGCCTTGAAGGAGAAAATGGGTCCGGAGTGGAACGGCGTACGACGCTTCCAACATAGCGGTTGGCGGACGCGTGGAGGCCGGTAATGGGTAGGTGGTATCCGACCCCGTATAAGAGATCGGTCCGCGCCGCGTTCAGGAACCACCGAAGGTCGCGACTGGCTTGTCCGGTCAGCACGTGGGCCAGCCTCTGTCTACCGTCCCGCGGCGCCGTGCCCGCCACCCTTGTTGTTGGAGGTGGTTATGGACGCACTGATCGAACGCGTGGCCGGGCTCGACGTGCACCAGGGCTCGGTGGTGGCTTGCATCATCCTCGGCGCGGCAGGGCGCCGGCCGATCAAGGAGGTGCGCAGCTTCGGCACCATGCGCCAGGACCTCGCGGCCTTACGAGAGTGGCTGCTTGAGAAGGGTATCACCCACGTCGGCATGGAGGGCACGGGTGTCTACTGGCAGCCCGTGCACGCTGCCCTGGAAGGCGACTTCACCGTCATCGTCGGCAACGCCTCGCACATGCGCAACGTGCCCGGACGCAAGACGGACGTGAAGGACGCGGAGTGGATCGCCGACTTGGTCCGCCATGGGCTGGTGCGCGCGAGCTTTGTGCCACCCCCGGACGTCCGAGTACTGTGCGACTTGGTGCGTCACCGCAAAGCGCTGGTCGGCACCCTGGCCGCGGAACGCAACCGCACGCTCAAGCTGCTCGAGAGCGCCGGCATCAAGCTCGCGGGCGTAATGAGCGACGTGTTCGGCGTTTCCGGCATGCTGATGCTGCGGGCGCTGGCCGAGGGCCGCTCCGCTCCCGCCGAGATGGCCGACCTCGCCAAGCGCCGCTTGCGGAGCAAGATCGACCGGCTCGCCCTGGCGCTGGACGGGTCGCTCGCCGAGCACCAGCGCCTGCTGCTCAGGATGCATATCCGGCGCTTGGAGGAGATCGGGCGTGACCTCGCCGAGGTGGAGGCGGCCGTCCATGCCGCCATGCGGCCCTTCGCCGCCCAGCAAGCCTTGCTGGTGACCATCCCCGGCGTGGACGCGCCGACGGCCGCGGCCATCGTCGCCGAGATCGGCGCCGACATGTCGGTGTTCGGCACTGCTCAACGTCTTGCTGCCTGGGCCGGCCTGTGCCCGGCCAACCACGAAAGCGCCGGCAAGCAGAAGTGTCGCGGCACCCGCAAGGGTAACCCATACCTCAAGGCCACCCTGGTCACCGCCGCGGTATGCAGTGCGCGAACCAAGGGCACATACTTGCGCGACAAGTTCCACCGGCTGCGGGCGCGCATGGGCACAAAGAAGGCGGCCGTCGCCATCGCGCACAAGATCCTGGTCGCCGCCTTCCACATGCTGCAGCGCGCCGTGGCCTTCGCCGACCTCGGCGCCGATTACCTCGACCGCGTCGACAAGCATCGCACCGCCAAGCGCCTGGTCCGCCGCCTCGACGCGCTCGGCTACGCGGTCATGCTCCGCCCCAAGCCCGTAAACTGAGCCCGTCATGGCACAGCAGCACGCCGGACCCGGCCCACCCGCGTGAATTTTCGGGCCAGCCACCAACAAATCGGGTCATCGAACCGCCTCCCATGGTGCGAACCGCCGGGCGACAAAGCCCGGATCGCGGCATCATGGATGGCCTATGCCCCCGCCGCGATTACCAGATGTCCACACATGCAACATGCAGCCTGGATGCTGCCGCCCAAATTGGCATGCAGTTTGCATTACTCCGTCCGAGGTGGTTTGCTGCTCAGCGCAGCGGATTGGCTGTATTACAGGGGGCGCGGATGGACGGGCACGAATTACAGGCCACCATCGACGAGGTGAAGCGGGGCCGCTTGTCACGCCGTGCCTTCGTCAGCCGCATGATAGGCCTTGGCCTGACTGCGCCAATGGCGACCCAGCTGCTCGCGATCGGCGGCGTCGCGATGGCGCAGTCTCCATCGCGCTACAAGCCGACCAAGGCAGGCGGCGGCGGCACGCTCAAGCTGCTGTGGTGGCAGGGGCCGACGCTGCTCAATCCGCACTTCGCTGTCGGCACGAAGGATCAGGACGGCTCCCGGTTGTTCTATGAGCCGCTTGCCGCCTGGGACTCCAAGGGCGACCTCCAGACCGTCCTGGCTGCCGAGCTGCCGAGCATCGCCAATGGCGGACTGACGGAAGACGGCAAATCGGTCATTTGGAAGCTCAAGCAGGGCGTGACGTGGCATGACGGCAAGCCGTTCACCGCCGACGATGTCGTGTTCAACTGGTCCTATGCGCGCGATCCGGCGACGGCCGCGGTGACGACCGGCAGCTACAATGCCATCACGGCCGAGAAGGTTGACCAGTTCACCGTGCGGGTCTCGTCGGAGAAGCCGCTGACGTTCTGGGCGGACGCCTTCGTCGGGCCGCCGGGGATGATCATCCCCAAGCACCTGTTCGAGGCCTATGCGGGCGCGAAGTCCCGGGAAGCGCCGACCAATCTCCAGCCCGTCGGCACCGGACCGTATTTGTTCAAGGACTTCCGCCCGGGCGACCTAGTGACCGGGGTCATCAACCCGAACTACCATCAGCCCAACCGTCCGTATTTCGACGCGGTCGAGATGAAGGGCGGTGGCGACGCGACGTCTGCCGCACGGGCCGTGCTGCAGACCGGGGAATATGACCTGGCCTGGAACCTGCAAGTCGAAGACGAGGTGCTGACCCGGCTCGAGGCCGCCGGCAAAGGCGCTGTGCGCATCACCGAAGGCGGCCAGCTGGAGTTCATCCAGTTGAACAGTACAGACCCCAATACCGAGGTCGATGGGGAGCGGTCGAGCATCAAGACGACTCATCCAAGCTTGTCCGACCCGGCGGTTCGCCAGGCGCTGTCGCTGCTCGTGGACCGGGAGGCGATCCATAAGTACATTTACGGCCGCGCCGGCGCCGCCACGGCCAACGTCGTCGTCAACCCGCCGCGGTTCCGGTCGTCGAGCACCAAATTCGAGTTCAACGTCGAGAAGGCGATCGCCATCCTCGACAAAGCCGGTTGGAAGCCGGGTGCGGACGGCATCCGCGTCAAGGACGGCAAGCAACTGAAGTACTTGTATCAGACTTCGACCAACGGCCCCCGCCAGAAGACCCAGCAGATCGTCAAGCAGGCCTTGAGGAAGGCCGGGATCGAGGTCGAGCTGAAGTCGGTCATCGCCTCGGTGTTCTTCTCGTCGGATGTGGCCAACCCCGACACCTACCCGCACTTCTATGCCGACATGCAGATGTACACCACGGGGCCGACCCAGCCGGACCCGCAGCTCTGGCTACAGCTATTCTTATCTTCGGAAGTGGCGCAGAAATCCAACAAGTGGCAGGGCCGCAATATCTGCCGCTGGCAAAACGCTGATTTCGACCAGGTCTTCAAGCAGGCGGACGCCGAGCTCGATCCTATCAAGCGCGCTGCCCTGCTGATCAAGCTGAACGACTTCGTGATCACCGGCATAGCGGTCATTCCAGTCGTCACGCGCCCGAGCGTCGCCGCCGTCAGCAAGCGGCTGCAAGCCGAGCTGAGCGGCTTCGACAGCTACATTTGGGATCTCGCCAATTTTTACGTGGAGGCCTGACCGCACCGCCCACGATCATACGCCTTCCTCAACGGAGCAGCTTTGTCCCGAGCCTACCTTCTCCGCCGCATTCTC
>CAXTCN010000115.1:0-13514 GCA_964242575.1 uncultured Acetobacteraceae bacterium
TGGGTCGATATCGCCATCGCTATCCGGATCGCAAAGTGAACAGTATTGAGGCTAGGTCCCCGGGCCGCAGTCCAGGCAGCGTTCAACGGGAACCGGCCCCATCCGCATCGCGTGGGCGAGCTGGCGCAATGCTGTTCGGACCCCTTCCTCAATCACCGGGTGGTAGAACGGGTTGTCCAGCATCGCTTGCACGCTTTGGCCCGATTGGAGCGCCCAGGCGAGCAGGTGCGCGATGTGCTCCGCCGCGGGGCCGACCATCTCGGCGCCCAGGAAACGTCCGCTGCCGATCTCGCCATACAGGTTGAGCAAGCCCCGCGCCTTGCCGATCACGCGGGCGCGGCCCTGGTCCTCGAACGAAACCGTTCCGACCGCGAACGCCGCGTTCCTAGTCAGCAGCGCGCGGTGGCTTTCACCGACCATGGCCATCTGAGGGTCGGTGAAAACGATGGAGAAGCTGGCCCAGCGGGGGTGGGCGCGCACGTCGGGAAAGCGGCCGGCGTTGTCGCCGGCGATCTTGCCTTCGGTCGCCGCTTCATGGAGCAGCGGCAGGTCGTTTGCGGCGTCCCCTGCGATGAACACGTGGCTTGTGCCCACCTGGCCCGTGCTGCGGTTGATTTCCGGCACGCCGCGAGGCCCGAGCGGGAGCATCGTATCCGCAAGCCCGAGCCGGTCGGTGTTGGGACGCCGGCCAGTGGTGGCGAGCAGGTATTCGAAGCGTTCGGTGCGCGCCGCCCCAGCCTCGCTCCACTCGACCACCACCTCATCCCCCTCGCGCGCCACGCGGCGGACATCCGCATCCAAGTTGACCGGGTACTCCCCGGCAAAGGCAGCGGCGGCGGCCTGCACGACATGGGGGTCGGTCAGCGGGCCGGCCGCGCCGCCCCGTCCAAACAACCGCACGCGCACCCCCAGCCAGGCAAGCGCCTGCCCTAGCTCCAGCCCGATTGCCCCGGCGCCGAACACCGCGACCGAGCCTGGCAGGTCCGTCCGGTCGAGAACCGTGTCGTTGGTGAGCACACGGTCGCCAAGGGCCGCCATCCACGGCGGCACGGATGCGCGCGAGCCGGTGGCGATGACGACGCGGCTGGCGGTGAGCACGAGACGGTCGTCTACCTGCAGGCGGTGGTCGTCCAGGAAGCGCGCCGTGCCGCAGATGAGGTCATCAGCCGGCAACGCATGCACGGCTTCCAACACGAAGCCGACGAAGCGGTCACGTTCGCTGTGGACGCGGCTCATCACGGCGCGGCCGTCGATGCGGGGCGGTGGGCAATGCACGCCGAAGCGGTGCGCCTCGCGCACGGCTTGCGCGGTCTCCGCCGCGGCGATAAGCAGCTTGCTCGGCATGCAGCCGACGCGCGCGCAGGTGGTGCCAAGGGGGCCGCTGTCGATCATCGCCAGGCTTCGGGTGTGCTCGCGGGCCGTGCGATACGCCGCCATCCCAGCGGTCCCCGCGCCGATAATCGCGACATCGACACTGCGCTGTTCCATGGTTCAGTCCTGGTTGTTTGGACGGCTGCTTGGCTGCATCAGCCCAGCCGGCATGGCGGCGGGTAGGCTGATCCACCCGCCGCCAAGGGACACAGGCGAAGCCCTGAACGGGCTGGTTTGTTCCCGTTTGGCCCTGCCTGGATCTGTGTTCTAAGCGCGCCCGCGAATAGGGTAGCCTTTGTCCATCACGAACTGCATCCCACCCAGGAGAGCCTCTAGGTCGGGCCGGCAGAACGGCGCGTTGGATACGTCGATGATCTGCACGTTGCCGTCCGGGTTGATGGCGAACACGCCGGGTTCGGCGAACGGGCGGTCCGTTTCCTCGGCCGAACGCGGGTCGGACACATAAAGGCCGAGCGCGCGCATCTGGCCGGGCTTGAGGTCGTAGCCGACCGGGAAACGCCACCCTTCGGCGCCCGTTTCGGCTTCCGCTTTTTCCAGCGGGTCGGCTGACACGGCCGAGACGGCCACTCCCGCCGCCTTGAACCGTTCCTGCATGTGATTGAGCGTCCCGAGGTACTTCGTGCACAGCGGGCAGTGCTTGCCGCGGTAAATGACGAGGAGCCGCCAGCCTTCGCCCTGTGCAGGAGCGACCTGCCCGCCGCCCACCGCGGGCCAGGCGAGGTTGGGGAACCTGGCGCCGGCAGTCATCTTGGCCGTGTCCATTGTCTTCTCCTGTGATGCGTGGGGCGGGCCGTGTCGAACCGTCCTGCCTCGCCGGCTTGCCACGAAGCGTCCGAAGGCTGGGTTAGTGGAGCGCCTCGGCGCGAGGCTGCTTTTGCGTGGCAACGAGGCGTCCGGCAAGCAGGACGGCTTCCGTGTGCGCGCAGGCAATGGAGCGCGCGTGCCGTTCGCCGCCGAACTCCTGGTACTCGATGCCGATGTGGTGGGTTTCGGACACGCCCAGGTAATGGGCGCACGTCTGGATATGGGTGTCGAGGTGGTTCCAGCTTTCGCGCATGCCGCCCGCTTCGAAGCCGAACTCGCCCGTTGAGGTCAGCAGCACCAGCGGCTTGCCGCCCAGCACCGGCGCAAGCGGCCAGTCGCCGCGTGCCAGGTCGAACGAGAAGGTCCGGCCCACGCGGATGACCTGGTCGAACCACGCCTTGAGGTGGGCTGGCATGCCGTAGTTGTACATGGGCGTCCCCATCACGATCAGGTCCGCCTGCTCCAACTCCTCGATGTAGGCGTCCGAGGGCGCAAGCTCGGCCGCCATGGCCGGGGAGCGGGCGTCGGGCGGAGTGAACGCCGCCGCGATCCAGCCTTCCGTCACGAAGGGAGGCGGCTGGTGGCCGACGTTGCGGCGCAGGACCGTGTCGTGGGGCCGATGGGCCAGCCACGCGTCAACAAAGGCCTGGGACAGCTTGCGCGACAAGGAGCGGTCAGTGCGGACGCTGGCGTCGATGTGCAGCACGGTGGTCATGGCGCGCCCTTTGCTCGTCAGTTTAGCCAAGGGAAGATGCCTGACAAGCCAGCGGCTTGGCAGATACGGAAACTACTCATGCCGCGCCAAAGGCGGAACGCCTACCGGCCAGGGCACGCGTCCCGCAGCCGGGGTGCAGGTCTTTGCGCCACCCCTGCACGAGGCTGCGGTCCTGGTAGGTAGTTTCCGAGCCTTTCCCGTCGGCTTCCTGCTCCGTATGCCATGACCTCTGGACTGATTGGCGAACTAGAAGCCGCCGACGTGATCGTGCTCGGCGACGATCGCCACCAGGCATCGGCCGAAGCCGCGACCAACACGATCCCCGTGCTTGTGGCAACAGCCGTCGAGTGCCTGCACGCCGACCAATCAATAGCTGCCGCAAGCGGCGTCGTATGAAACGGTATTGGAGAATAAGATGACGGACGCATCCGAAACAGCCTCGCGCCCCTATGACGTCATCGTCATAGGGGCGGGATCGGCAGGCAGCATCGTCGCGGGCAAGCTCGCCGCTGAGACTGACGCGCGGATCCTGGTTCTGGAGGACGGCGGGCACGACTCCTCTCCGTTGATCCGCATTCCCGCCGGCTTCACGAAATTGCTCGCCGCCAAGAAGTTCTCCTATCCTTACAAGACGGTTCCGCAGCAGCATCTCGGCGGGCGCTGTATTCCGCTCACTCAAGGGCGCGGGATTGGCGGGGGCGGCTCGATCAATGCGATGGTGTGGATGCTTGGCCAGCCGCGCGATTATGATGGCTGGCAGGCGGCAGGCGGCAATACCGGCAACTGGTCATTCGCGGACATGCTTCCGCATTTTCGTGCCATGGAAGGCAACGACATTTTCGCCGGCCCGCTGCACGGCACGGACGGACCGTTGAAAGTGTCGCAGCCGTTGGCGATCGCGCCGATCAACCGCGCCGTCCTGAAAGCGTTCCAGCAGGTCGGCTTGCCGTACAACCCTGATTATAACGGCGCGGAGCAGCGCGGCGTCGGCCCATGCCAGCTCACCATCGGCGACGCGCATCGGTGCAGCTCAGCACACGCCTACCTGCATCCCGCCGAGAGTCGGCCGAACCTGACGGTGCAGACCGATAGCCTGGTCACGAAAATTATCGTGGAAGGCGACCGTGCCGTCGGTGTGGAGTTCGTCCATGCCGGCGAGGTCCGGCGCGTGCTCGCAACCGAGGTTGTGCTCAGCGCCGGGGCGCTCAGCACGCCGCGCCTCCTCATGCTGTCCGGCATCGGGCCGGAGGCCGAACTCGCCAGGCACGGCATCGCGCTCAAGGTCCGCTCGGAGGATGTTGGGCAGCATCTGCAGGACCATCCCGAGGTGCCCGTCATCGCCCGCTCGCACACCGAACTTGGATACCTCAAGGACAGCTCCGGCTTGGGCGCACTTATGGCCGGTATCCGATATGTCGGCACGAAGAGCGGCCCGGCGGCGAGCAACGGCATCGAGACGGTCGCGCACTTCAACCCGGAGTTTCCGGATGAAGAGCCCACGGTTCAGTGCTTCCATGCGCCGGTCATTGCCAGGCGCGCGCTGGGCGAACTCGACCCGACCCCGGGCCTGACGCTGGAAAATGTCGTGCTCCAGCCCAAGAGCCGCGGACAGGTCACGCTGAAGGACACCGATCCCCGCTCGACCGCGCTGATCGACCCCAATTACCTCGCCGATCCTGAAGACATGCGAACGATGCTGCTGGGGCTTCGATACGCTCGCAAGGTTCTAAACGCGCCCGCGCTCAGGGCCGTCCTGGAGCCGGAACTGTTGCCCGGCGCGGAGGTGCAGAGCGACGCGGACTTGGCCGAGTATGCGCGTGGGAACATGTCCTGCATGCTCCACCCGGTTGGCACTTGCCGGATGGGCTCGGACAACGACGCAGTTGTCGATGGGTCCCTGCGCGTGCGTGGCATGCGCGGCCTCCGCGTCATCGACGCGTCGATCATGCCCAACATCGTCAGCGCCAACACCAATGCTGCCGTGATGGGGATCGCGCACAAAGGCGTTGAGATGATGCGCGAGGACATCCGCAGTTGAGGAGAGGATTGCCAGGCCGACACGCGCGGGTCCACGGGCAGGTGCCAGGGGCGCGAGCAGGCCGGCCGTCGGCCGGCCGGCCCACGGCGCGAGTACGACGAGAGTCTGCGCCGGCGCGGCGGCCTGGCGGTGTGACTCGCCGGTGAAGCCGTCCAGGCGTGGAAAGCCGAACTGCACGCGAGCCGGGGCGGGCAACCCGAATATTCCACTTTGGCGACCCCGACGGCGCTGCTGTCCGTGGCGCGCTCACCTGCTGCGGAGCAACGGTCAGACCGAAGGGTAGACCACCAAGCTGAAGCTGCTCAAGCGATTCACGTATGACCGCGCCAAGCTCAACCTGCTCCGCCAATGCCTGCTGCTCGCAATGTAACAATCACACAAAGCATGGAAAAGCCGGTTTGTAGGGTGAGGACCATCCGGTAGCCGTCGGCCACCGTCACCGTGCCTTCTGAGTTGTGGCAATTCCATCGCTAGGACCTCGCTGTCGATAGGACATGTCCTGCTCGGGGTAGGTCCAATCTTCGGGAAAGGTGTAGGTTTCTATGCAAGTGGTGGTGGCGCCTTCCGTTTCAAAGAACGCGAAATGGTTCACGCCCATCCAGCTTCCGCTTTGCGACAGATTGAAACCGCGGCGCTCGAACTCCGCCAATCGGTCAGAGAAAGGGATGCCATTGCAATCGAATGCGACGTGATGGATGCCCTCGCCATGATGGTCGAGGAAGTCGGCGAAGATCGTCCGTCCCGATACCGGCTCCATAAGTTCCCAGATCATGTCGCCGACTTGCGCGAAGCAGACGCGCATGACGAATGGGCTCGGTTCGCCGCGGTAGGTCTGGTTGGTCGTGTTCTCAGGGGTGAACGTGTAGCTGCTCCAGGGGCCAATCCCCAGCAGCTCCAGGCCCGCCATCGTCCGGGTAACATCCCGCGTCACAATCGCGATCTCTATCGCCTTGCCGAGAAAGGGGTCAGGTTGGCCAATTGCGGCAAGAAGCGCCCCGGGTCGAAGATCAGCCTGCTCGATCATCTATGAGCCTTTCGTTTGCGGGTGTCCCCTCCCGATGGGAGACAGCGCCGCCATCTTTGGTTGGCCGCCGCCTGCCACTTACCGGGGTCGGCGAGATCGGCGATGGGTTAAAGCATGTTCCTGTCGAAAGTAGGCGGCACGCGTCCATCTCGAACGCGTTTGGGCCAGTCAGGCCAAGCGAGCACACCGCGACCAAGCGCGACGCCCTCGATACGCCAAAACTGGGTGGCGAGCGCCAGATCAGCTTCGGGCCTGTACCAACTCATGTCCATAGTTCACAGGGCGGTGACATATCCGTACCCCCGCCTCGTAAGCTGGTCAGTTCATGATCCGGTGACGGGCGCGCGGATTGTGGTGACAATGGGCGGCGTGGTGCTTGAACGGCATGGCACCGGGGTAGCCTAGCCTGTCGAGGCAGGCTGCCCACCCATCTCCGCACATCAGTCCCGTCATGCCGACGTCGTACGCTTGATCCGCCCGAGCTTCGTGCCGGAAGCGCCGACGCAGAAGTTGCGCGCGCTGCGGACCCACAAGCAACTGGTGCGCGAGCAGGCCAGCCACATCCAGCGCATGCAAAAGACGCTGGAGGACGCCAACATCAAGCTCAGCTCGGTGCTGACCGACATCATGGGCAAGAGCGGCCGGGGCATCATCGTGGCGCTGATCGTGGGGCAGACTGACGCCGAGCAGTTGCTCTCGCTGGTGCAAAGGGGTGTCAAGGCCGCGCCTGAGAGGATCAAGGCGGCACTGACGGGCCGGGTGACCGACCGGCACAGGTTCTTGCTGCGGCTGCACCTTCAGCAGATCGATGCGCTGACCACTGCCCTGGCCGACATCGACGCGGAAGTGGAGCGCGGCCTCGACCCTTTCCGCCAGGCGGTCAGCTTGCTGCGCTCCATCCCGGGCGTCAGTGACCTGGCCGCGCAGGTGATCGTCTCCGAGATCGGCACCGACATGGGCCGCTTCCCGACAGCGGGCCACCTGATCTCCTGGGCCGGGCTTTGCCCGCGCCATGACGAGAGTGCCGGCAAACGGCGTTCCAACCGCCTGCGCAAAGGCGCCCCCTGGCTGAAGACGACACTGGTGCAGTGCGCCTGGGCCGGGAGCCGCAAGAAGGCCAGCTACCTGCAAGCCCAGTTCCTGCGGCTTCGGCAGCGGCGCGGGCCGAAGAAGGCCGTCTGCGCCGTCGCCGCCTCCATCCTGACCGCAGCCTACCACATGCTCCGCGACGGCACCTTCTACCAAGACCTCGGCGCCGGCCACTTCCGACGCATCGCGCCGGAAACCGCAGCCGCAAAACTCGCCGCACAGATCACCAAACTCGGCTTCAAGTGCGTCATCACACCGGCACAACCCAAGGCTGTTTCTATCTAGTCCGAGCCACGCCGCAAATGCCGCCCCGTCTCAAAGTTCGCTGGGTTCACGGTCAAAGCCATGGTGATAGCGGTGATTGGCCCAACCCCAGGAATGGCAGTGAGAAGCTTGCTGACCGGGTTGGCTTTGTGCTGTTCGAGCAGTTGCTTCCAGTGCGTCAATCTTCACGTCGAGGTCAGCGACATGCTGGCCCATTTGCTCGAGCATCACCTTGGCAATTGCTGGAACCGCTTCGTCGACTGACAGAATAGCAAGTAAGGCTGTGACGTTCGCACAGCCTTTAGAGGCAACGATGCCGAACTTGGCGGCGTGCCCCCGCAGCGCATTGATCGCTTGGGTTCGTTGGTTCACCATAAGTTCTCGATGTTTTACGATGATCGCCACGGCTTGCTCATTCACCGATTTGACCGGAACCGTGCGCATTGTCGGACGTGATGCTGCCTCACTGATCGCCTCTGCGTCGTTGCGATCGTCTTACTGCGCTTAACGAACGGCTTCACGTATTGCGGTGGGATCAACCTTACCCGGTGGCCCATACTGCCGAGCACCCGCCCCCAATGATGCGAGCCGGCGCAAGCTTCAAGAGCTATCTCCGTTGATGCCATTTTGGCAAAGAACGTTTCAGCCTGAGCGCGCCTGAGTTCACGCCGCAGTACCGGGCGCTCCCGGTCATCGACCCCGTGGATCGTAAAAACATGCTTGGAGGTGTCGATCGAAACACGTTTAAATTCCACTGGACGGCCCTTCCACGGGTTGGTTGTTCGACCCGATATTGGCACATTCGATGCTGTTGGGCCGTCCACCCCAACAGGGCAGCAGGGTGTGCAGCTCGTGCGTCTTGGTTCGCTCCGAGACCATGTGTTCGAGCACGTCGGTGAGCCAGGCCACCGGCTCGACGCCGTTCAGCTTCGCGGTCTGGATCAAGGTCATCGCGGCCGCCCAGCTCCGCGCGCCGCCGTCCGAGCCGGCGACAAAGGCTGGGCAAGCTGGGTGGCCATCACCTCTGCAGTCGAAATCTGTAGCCGAACGGCGTCAAGCCGCAGGCCTACCTCATCGACCTGCTGACCCGCCTTGTGAACGGTTGGCCACAGGCTCGCATCGACGAACCCATGGCATGACACTGGATCACGCTAAACCAGCCTCACGGTCAAACCACCATCCTCAGGACCACAGAGCAACGCTTACGCTTGACGTCGTTCCGCCAGGGCGTTCACAGCCGAGACAAGCGCCGGCTTGGTGGCCGGCCTTGATAGGCACCAGGCTCAAGCACCTTGGCGGGCGCGGACTTCCGAAAGCGACACGCCTACAAGCCAAACGCATCCCGAGAACAGGACGATGTCCTTTATCAAGAACGCGCCCACGGCCGGCGACAGCGCAAGTGTTCCCTCCCATCCCGGCTGGATGAAGCCCGGCGTGGTGAACATGCAGGTCATCGTCAGGAAAAACGACCACGTCCCCATGGCACCACCGAGCACGGAAAGCTTGGGGTTGAGCAGCCGCCCGGCGATCAGGAGGCCGGTCACGATCTCGAAACAGCCGAGGAACTTGGCGCCTCCCAGGACGCCAAACGCGCTGTAGAGCCATGAGATGAGCGGGTTGTTGCTGATGATCCCGACAAGGCTTTCTGCTTCGAACGGTATGAACTTTAGGCAGCCGAACCAGAGAAAGATGACGGCGAGCGACAGCGTGATCGCCCATCCTCCGATGCGGGTTATCGTTAGCCCAGCATCAACAAGACTGGGCAAGTGCTTGATCTCAGCGCTTGCTGCACGGGGTGCGTTTTGGATCGTTGCCATGGTCAAATCCTTCAAAATCGTTGTTGCAAGCTCAGTGACGGCGCCAAAGAGGGCCGAAAGCCATCCGGCAGCGAGGTGACCTGCCGGTCATGCACGTGCCGTGATCCCATCACGGGCCTGCGTCATGTCCTGCCCCCGTAGGTCCGAACCGCTCCGTCTTGACCCGTGCCTCCGCATACCCGAGCGCGAGAAGGTCGGTGGCGACTTGCTCGACGAACGGCGTCGGCCCGCACACGAAGGCGCGAGGGTTTGCACTGCCCGGGAAGCCGAGGGCTTCAAGCATGGGCCGGTCCACGCGCCTGCGCCCGCCCATCCAGTTCGCGGGTTGCTCGCGCGTGAGCGTGTAGGTGAGTGCAACGCACCCGTCTGCGGCCGCCATGGCGTCGAGTTCGCTACGGTAGATGAGGGTGCCGTAGGTGCGTGATGAGTAGATCAACCGCACGGGCACCCGGTCGCCTGCTTTGCTTCGGCGGCGCAGGATGGCCATGAGCGGGACAATGCCCGACCCTCCAGCGACCAGCATCAGCGGGCCGCCCTCAGCAGGCTCCCAGGTGAAGTATCCCCCGATCGGCCCGCGCACCTCGAACGTGTCGCCGACCGATGCTTCGCCGACCAGGAATGACGAGACCTCCCCGCTAGCAACTTGCTCCACGGTGATCTCGATGTTCGCGCCGCTGGGGGCTGAGGCAATGGAGTAGTTGCGTTGGGCTTCGTAGCCATCAGGAGCCGTCAGCTTGAGATCCAGGTGCTGTCCTGCCACATGCTCGGGCCATCCAGGCACGCTCAATCCAAGTGTGACGGTGGAGGGGGTTTCGGACCGGATTTCGATGACGGTCGCCGTGCGCCAACATAGGCGTTGCTGGACCGCGGCGATCACGCGTCACCGGCGTAGCGCTGCTCGCGCCAAGGGTCGCCATAGATGTGGTAGCCGTTCGCCTCCCAGAACCCTGGCCGGTCGGCGTCAGCGAACTCTATGGCACGCGCCCACTTGGCACTTTTCCAGAAGTATAAATGCGGCACCAAGAAGCGCGCCGGCTTTCCGTGGACCGGGTCCAGGGGTGAGTCCCCAAAATGCGTGGCCACCATCGCCTTGGCTTTGATAAGGTCGGCGACTGGGAGGTTGGTCGTGTAGCCTCCATCGCAATGCACCATCACGGACAGGCCGGGCGGCGCCTCCTGCCCGGCGGCTTGCAGCAAATCGTCAAAGGCCACGCCACGCCAGCGCGTGTCCAGCTTGGTCCATTTCGTGACGCAGTGGATGTCGGCCCGGATTTCCGTCTGCGGCATAGCGGCCAACTCCGCCCAGTTCCATTTGGCCAGGAGCCGATCATCCTTCAGCACCGACAACGACCACTGCTCAAGAGGCGTGCGCGGCGTCGGTCCCGCAGTCAGCACCGGGAAGTCAGCCGTGAGGTGCTGGCCCGGCGGTAAGCGGTCGGCGAACTCGCCTTGCGGCCGGTTCTTCCCCGTGAAGACTCTGGTGATCGCCACGTGCTTCTCCCAATCGAGTAAGCTCAAATTTCTGCCGGTATTCCATTCTTCAAGCTGCATTGAGGCCTGGAACTGTCCGGATGGTGTCCATCACAGTGGGGCAGGAGCCATGGCGGGTAAGGCTCGGAATGTACTCATCCGGTCGAGCAATGGGTCGTGGGGGCACACGCGGGCGCAGCCGGCGGCGATCGGCGGGTCGGCCTCACGCCGCCGGCCTGCCCAGCTCCGCACGGTTCCATAACGGCCGCACGCCCGCACAACCAACACGCGAGAGACGCCTGTCTCTACAGGGATCGCTCCGGGCTGATGAATAAGGGCGGCAGTGGGTATTTTCCGAACCTCCACATTCACCTTCCAAAATCTTAGGTTGTTGTGTGCTGTAGGTGATGGATCAGGGTGTTTGCAGCAAGAACGTGAAACCCTCGATCCTCCACTGAGTGGAGTATGGGATGCAGAATACGGGAAGTCCTGAAGCGCATACTCGAAACGTTGCGGAACAGATTGCAGCAGCTGGGCGTACGACAACTCGAACCTTCTTCTGGCCCGGAAGTAAACGCTATTCCTGGCTGAGCGACACGTTTTGCATGCAGCAGAACGTGCGTGCCAACCCTGTCTCAGAAAGACAATGAACACCATGCGCGAAACCCTTTTCTCCATCGGCTTGCTGGCGACTGCTTTGATGGCCTTGCCGGCTCAGGCTCAAAACTCTTTGACCAGCACAACAAGCCCTCCTTCGCCAAATGCAAACAGCTCTGGTGCAATGACAGAGAACAGCCTCTCTTCGGGTACCGAAACGCTGCGCTTCGAGCGTCCAGGCGCAAACCTCGCCAACACCCGCGTTGGCCCTTCGGCCCAAACCCCGCCGCCAGGGCGCATTGTGCTCAACCCGCCGGTTCC
This sequence comes from uncultured Acetobacteraceae bacterium, assembly GCA_964242575.1. GTDB lineage: Bacteria > Pseudomonadota > Alphaproteobacteria > Acetobacterales > Acetobacteraceae > JANPPS01. The sequence continues at coordinate 11,532 of CAXTCN010000115.1, forward strand.
AGCGCGCTAGCGGTCAAGCACCGGTCCAACATGAACTCCGTTGGCCTCTCGGCGCAGCTGTAGGCAAGGGCATCGGGCTGGTTTGGTGAACCGCCAGCCAGTCCGAAGCGCAACTGGCCGCCACCACGCGCCCAATCCAGGGAACCACCCACGTCACCTACCGCCACTTCGCACCCCACCACGCTTTCCTGCATGTGCGGACGTGCGCCCTGATCCGACCGTGTCGCAGCACCTCGAATGCGGGAGTGTCAAGAACCTGGGGCAGCCGGCTTGCTTGTCCGTCTCGGGCTGATGGGCCTGGCTAACGCCTGATCATGAGGGTAGCAGGCGTTATGCAGTGGACGGTGTGGCTGGAGGCGAGGACCAGCGCGGGCAAAGTGAAGACAACGGATCTGGTGACGTTCAGCCGGCCGGGGGTGGTCAGCACGCTTGCGGAGGTCGGCCTCATGCTCGCTGAGACCAAGACGTTGTTGGCCAAGCTGTAGGCGAGCAGGCTGTGCGGCCAGGTGGCGGAGCATGCGGCCCATCACTGGGTCTGTGTGGCGTGTGGGGTGCTGCAGGGCGTTGGTGCATGGATGCCGACAGAATTCAATGATTACAAAGACATAACTTACTTTGGGAATTTTGAAATCTTTAATGATATCAGCCTACTAGCCTATCCATGCACCAACGCCGGCCTTCAGTAGATGCCGAGAGCGGCTTGGCGGTAGGTTGATAACTTCGCCATCAACATTAACACTGGCCCAACCGGCGTGCCCAGTCCAGCGGCAGCGCCCCGGTGGTCCAGGCCGGCCGCTTCTCTCGCGTCCTCCAAACGACTGAGTACTTTCCGTATCTTTCCGCGGGCGGTGGAACCAGCCAATTTGCAGGGATGTAAGAAAGTTTCCTTCATGGAGGGCATTCAATATGAACGACTGCCAGGTCTACACGCTGGATAGCGACGGGCTTACCCTTGGCAGCATGACGTTTCGGACCGAGACCGACGACGCTACCAAAGACCTTCTGTGAACGATACCTGACCAACGGTGGCCTAGCAGAAATCTGGAGAGATAATCAGCGGATCGACCTTGTTTGCGTCGCCCGCGACCCGGCCGCGTGGACTGTGGAGTTGGCGGCTGGAACGACCTGACGTTGGCTGTTCAGCTCATTGAAGTTGAAGCGGAAACAGGGGGTCACTCGCGATCTTCACAGGCTAGCCGCCAGGACTCACGTTGCATGGACATGAAGGCGTAACGGCTTTCTTCACAGGAGACTTAATATGGACGGATCTACCAGCGCAATGCGTTCGGCAGTGGTGAACGCAGACCTCCCTTCCCATGAGCGAACCGCAACGATGCTGCTGCGGCTTGCCTTGGTTCTCCTCTTTCTCTCGTTCGGCGCGCACAAGTTCACTGTCTATGAGGCGGAGGGCATCGCCCCCTTCGTCACCAACAGCCCGTTCACCTCCTGGCTCGGCATGTTCGGCACGCTAGGCGCGAGCATCGTCGTAGGGGTTGCCGAACTGGTGTTCGGGCTGTTGCTTGCGGTCGGCTTATGGCGGCCGGGGAGCCCGCTCGCGATTGCCGGAGCGCTTGGTTCGATCCTGACCTACATGATGACGCTCAGCTTCATGCTGACGACGCCGGGCGTGCTCGCGCCACAGGGATTCCCGATCCTGTCCGGCAACGTCGGCCAGTTTCTCATAAAGGATATCGTCCTCCTTGCAGTGTCAGTCCTGTTGCTGACGCAGAGCTTGGCAGCATGGCAAAGACGTGATCACACACAATCGGGTTGGCTCTGAGCCGCTTCGCAAGACGCATTTGTGGTTTCCTGAAGGCTAGCCGCAATACGGTTCAATTAGCGCCGTTGGGTGCCGACCAGTTGAGGGTAAGCCGCTTGAGGAAGACCGTCGGATGACCTCGAAAACCCCTTAACTGAACCGTATTGAGGCTAGCCGCCATTATTCATCAGCCTGAAGCGCTTCCCTGCAGAGGCGTGCGGTTT
>CAXTCN010000116.1:0-13510 GCA_964242575.1 uncultured Acetobacteraceae bacterium
CAACTGACCAAGCCGTCGTCACAAATGGCATACTCCAAACCAAGTAACCCACTAGCATCCCCTGCACAGAGGTTTTGAAGGGTTGGAGATGGGCCACGCCTATTGTGCACCAGTCGCCTTGTATCCGGCGGTGTCGGGGTAAGCGCGAGCCAGCTTGGTTCGAGCCTTTTGGGTGGTGAACCTCCACTTGATCCGGGCGCCGGGCGCATTGCGCTGGTGCTGCCACGCTGCGATCTCGGCAAGGAGGACCTCACGCTCGCCGCTCCTGCGATCCAGGCCTTGACCGCGCAGCGCGCCGATGTTGATTTCCACCCTGTTGAGCCAGCTGGCGTGCTTGGGTGTGTAATCAGGGGCTACGCATAAGATTTCTCTCGCCTACCGGGGCCCGACGTATGATGACGCGCCCTTGCGATGGCGGGGAAGTGGAGCATGTCGATCGAGAGCCTGGGACAGTACTTTGGTGCGATCGATGACCCGCGCTGCTCCGGCAAGGTCGAGCACCGCCTGGTTGATGTCCTGGTCATCGCGGTGGTCGCCTGCGCCGAGAGCTGGGACGACATCGCGCTGCATGGCCGCAGCAAGCTCGTGTGGCTCAGGACCTTTCTGGAGCTGCCGAACGGCATTCCCTCGCACGACGCATTCCGGCGCGTGTTCATGTTGATCGCCCCTGAAGCTTTTGAGGTCGGGTTCGCGACGTGGGTCGGCGCGCTCACAACGGGGTTTGAACGCGAGGTGGTCGCGATCGACGGCAAGACGATCCGGCGCTCGTTCGACCATGGGCGCGAGCAGTCGGCCCTGCACGTGGTAAGCGCTTGGGTGAGTGAGCAGGGTCCCGTGCTGGGCCAGCGCTGCGTGGACGGCAAGTCGAACGAGATCACCGCCGTGCCCGAGTTACTGGACCAGCTCACGCTTGAGAACAGCATCGTGACGCTGGACGCCATGGGATGCCAGACCGCGGTTGCCGAGAAGATCCTGGCGCGCGGCGGCGACTACCTGCTGACGCTCAAGGGCAATCATCCGCTGGTCCACAAGGCAGTCATCGAGCACTTCGACCAGCATTGCTTTCGCCGGAGCGCACCCCATCGTGCCGACTGCGACGCGTTCGACGACACGCATGGCCGTCTTGTACGGCGCCGTGTGTTCGTCAGCACCGATGCGGCGGCCCTGGATGCTTTGAGCGGCTGGCCGGGCCTGCGCAGCGTATTGGCAATCGAGAGCATCGGCCGCGTCAACAGCGCGCCTACCAAGGTCGAAAGCGAGATCCGCTACCTGCTGACGAGCTGCCCCGACGATCCGGCCGTCCTGGGCCAGGCGATCCGCTCGCACTGGGCCGTGGAGAATGCGCTGCATTGGGTGCTGGACGTCACGTTTCGCGAACACGACAGCCGCGTGCGCGACCGCGCGGCCGCACGCAACCTGGCGCTGCTGTGCAAAATCGCGCTCAACATCGTCGGCCGCGACCGGACATCGAAGGCCAGCGTTCGCGCTCGGCGGAAAAAGGCCGCCTGGAACGATGCCTACATGCTTAAGCTCCTGGCTGGATAGTCGGCGAGTTCTGTGTGACACCGACACGAAATCTCATGCGTTGCCCCTGCTGGACGCTCCCAGCGGCGTGATCGTGTATTCAACCCAATCGGCTGCGTAGGCAGCACCTTGCGACTGATGAGGCCGTTGCGTTCGAGCCGCTTGAGGGCATCAGACAGCGCCTTATGAGTGATGCCGTCGAGCCGGCGCTCGATCCCGTTAAAGCGCGACGGTTGCTCGCACAGGACGACGAGGATCAGCAAGGTCCATTTGTTGGTTATCTGTTCCAAAATGGGCCGCGTGGCACCTAAGTCGAGCGGCAGGTCGATGTGTCCCGACACGGGTATACGCCTCCATATCTAGGCACCACTAGGTGCGTTCTTGATCCTAGATATAAAAAGGTTACCTGCTCTGCGTCACTCTCGTGAGGATCATATGAGCAGGCTTTCAGGAAAGATCGCAGCTATCGTCGGCGGCTATGACGGCATTGGCGGCGCCATCGCCGAGCGGTTCGCGGTGGAAGGCGCCACGGTCTATGCAACCAGCCGACGCGCCGAAGGGAGCGAGGCGGCCCACGGCAAGGGCGTGCTGCGCACCCGCCGTGTCGATGCGTCGGACGTGGCTGCGCTGCAAGCGTTTTTCGAGGCGATCCGGAGCGAGGAAGGCCGGGTCGATATCTTGGCTTTCAGCGCAGGCCTGTCCGACTACGCCAGCCTGGATGAGGTCAGTGAGGATCATTTCGACCGTAGCTTCGGCCTGAACGTCCGCGCCCTGCTGTTCGCGACCAAGGCCGCCACCGCCGTGATGCCGGAGGGCGGCTCGGTCGTGCTGGTGGGATCAATCGCTGACGTGATCGGCACCAAGGGCTATGGCGTCTACGGCGCCACCAAGGCGGCAGTCCGCTCCTTTGCACGCACCTGGGCCAACGAACTCGCTCCACGCGGCATCCGCGTGAACGTCGTGGCGCCGGGGCCGACCGACACCGCCATGTTCGCGGCAGCTTCCGACGAGGTTCGCACGACCCTGACCGCGCTGATCCCGCTCGGCCGGATGGGCCGCGCCGACGAGGTGGCGTCGGCCGCGCTGTTCCTCGCCAGCGACGAGAGCAGCTTCATCACCGGCGCTTCGCTCCCGGTCGATGGCGGCATGGCACAGATTTGACCCGATCCAACCGGAGCATCTTTCCATGAGACGCTTATCTTTGAGGCGGCACGGCCATGCCGTCGTTGCATCCGTGCTTGCCGCCTCGCTCGCGCTCGCGAGCGCCGCACTTGCACAGGTCGCTGACCGCGATATCGCGTCGGCCACGTTGCGCGCGGCGACGGCCAGCCCTGCCATACCGGAGATCAACGCCGGCGTGCGCCTGCTCCACCACACCATGCGCGGCGTCGCTGGCAAGCCGGTGCCGGCAACGACGCTGCTGCTGGTGCCGAAGGGCACGCCTCCGGCCGGCGGATGGCCGATCGTCGCCTGGGAGCATGGCACGACCACACCAGGGTGGAAGAGCTGCGCCCCGAGCCAGACGCTCGAGCTTGACGGCGGCCTGACGCGCGACGGCTTCAAAAGCGATTATGCCTGGCAGGTCGGCCAGTTCATCGACGCGGGTTACGCCGTGGTCGCGCCCGACCTCGAAGGGCTCGGTCCCGATGCGACGACCCCGTACCCCTATTACAGCCTGTCCAGTCTCGCCCGGTCGCTGGTGGCGGGTGTCGTCGCGGCGCGCGAGGCGGAACCGCGCCTGGCCGATCGCTGGGTGGCGGTCGGCCACTCGGACGGTGGGCACGGCGTCCTGGGGGTCGAGGCGGTTGCCGGCGAGGCGAGGGGGCTGACCTTCGTCGGCACCGTTGCCATAGCGCCCTATGTCGCGATTGAGGCGCACGCCGCCCGCTTCGGTGCCGAGGGCAAGGCGGCCACCACCCAGGAAGCCGCGCTGCAAGCGCAGATGATGCAGCAGTTCCAGGGCGCGTTGATGGCGACCGGGCTCAAGGTCACGCAGCCGTCGTTCAAGGAAGCTTCGGTGATGGGACAGGACCTGGCCACGATCCTGCCGCGCTTCCGCTCGCTCTGCTCGGTCAAGGCGATCGGCACGGTCGATGCGGCGGTCAAAGCCAAGGGCGCTGCCTTCCGGGGGCTTACGACCGGTTGGGCACAGCAGCCGCAAATGCGCGCTTTCCTCACCGCCAACGACCCGGCCGTGACGCCGGGCTTCACGCTGCGCAAGCCGGTGCTGATCGTCCAGGGGACGGCCGATCCGTTCGTCCTCGAACCGCTCCAGACGCCGTTCGCAGACCAACTGAAGCGTTCCGGCGCTCCCGTCACTTACAAGCGCTATGACGGCGCGGACCACTTCACCATCATCCGTCAGGCTGATGCAGACGTGCTGGCTTTCCTGCGCGAGCGTTTCGCCAACTGACGGTGCCTATGCCGGCGCACGCCGGTATGGCCGCCCATGACACGAGGACTGCCATGACCCAAACCATCAACCGGCAAGTGCTGCTCGCCAAACGTCCGGAGGGCGCGCCCAAGCACAGCGACTTCCGCATAGTCGACGGCTCGATGGCTGCCGCCGGGGCGGGTGAGCTGTTGCTGCGCAACCTTTATCTGTCGCTCGACCCGTACATGCGCGGGCGGATGAACGACAGCGTGGGTTCCTACGCCCCTCCTTATGCCCTCCATGCGCCACCGGGCGGCGGCACCGTCGCGCGGGTCGTGGCCTCGCACCGTGGCGACTTCACGGAAGGCGACCTGGTGGTGGTGCCCGACGGCGGCTGGCAGAGCTTCGTCGTCTCGGACGGGACCGGCCTGCGCCGCTTGCCGAAAAACATGGCGCAGCCCTCGCAGGCGCTCGGCGTGCTCGGCATGACCGGCTTCACCGCCTGGTGGTGTCGGCCGCTGCCGGGGCGGTCGGGTCCGTGGTCGGCCAGGTCGGACGCCTGCTCGGGTGCCGCGTCGTGGGGATCGCGGGCGGCGCCGACAAATGCCGTCACGTCGTGGAGGAACTCGGGTTCGACGCCTGCCTTGACTATCGCGCGCCGGATTTTGCTGGCAGGCTGAGGCACGCCCTGCCAAACGGCATCGACATCTATTTCGAGAACGTCGGCGGCCCTATTCGCGAGGCTGTATGGCCGCACCTCAACAACGACGCGCGCGTGCCCGTCTGCGGGCTGGTGTCGGGATACAACGGGGCATCAGGCGCACCGGAGCATGGCGTGCACGCGCTTCTCATGTCGCTGATTGTAAAGCGTGTCCGCCTGCAAGGCTTCCTCAACGCCGATCATGTGGACACTGCCTTCGCCACGTTCGAGGCGCAGGTGCGGGAATGGCTGGACAGCGGCCGACTCCATGCACCGGAGACGGTGGTGGAAGGCTTGGACCAGGCGCCAGAAGCCTTTGCCGGCCTGTTCAAGGGGCACAACATCGGCAAGCTGTTGGTGAAGCTGGAGGCGTGACGATTACGCGATGACCACCGGTCACGGCCACGCCTGTGTGGACGCGCAGACCGAGTCCTTGCCATAGTCCAGGTACGCGCAGATGGCCGCGCTCTCCGTTACGACGTGGCCGTCATGCACGATCGCCGGCACCTTGCCGATCGGGTTCACCTCCGCAACAAAGCGGCTGCGCTCGTCGGAAGAGGCGTCCGGCCGGGCGAGCGCCGCACCGCCCCACTTGTCTGCTTCGCTGGATCGCTCGTAGTCGAGCACCACGGTGTCATAGTCGCAGCCGAGCTCCTTCAGCATCCAGCGCACGATCCGGCCGCAGGAATTCGGATTGGCCTAGAACGTCAGGGTCACCGTTGCATTCTTATGAGTTCGGGGCCTGGGATGGCCTGCTTTCGGTCGAGAAGCCGGCAAAGCGGGCGCCAGCCTCGTGACGCCCTCCAAACCGCTGGCAGGGAAGGCGATCCAGCACGCTCACGACACGGTCTCCGGTTGATTGGCGTCAGTCGCCGACACGATGTTCCCGCCCTTGGCGCCGAACACTTTCGCGCAATACGCCGCTAAACGGTCAGGCCGGTCGGCCGCCCCGCGGAAAGCGATGTGCCCATCGGGTCGAACCAGCACGAGGGCCGTTTCTCCCTCCAGCCCGTAGGCCCCGTGCGCCTTGCCATCGAGATCGGACAGGACAGGAACGTCCCCACAGACGAATAGGGGGCCGGCGAGCACCAAGCGCGGCCGCACGCACGTCCAGGAGGCGACGCACTGGATCGCGTCGAGCAGCGCTGTTTGCGCTTCGGGCGAACGTCCGTCGAAGCAAAGCAGCGCCCAACCCGTCGTCTGCCCGTCCGGGTTATAAAGGAAAGGGAACAGCGTCGTTGTTTCTCCCCGGTGCGTGACCTCCGCCTCCGGGGCACGCTCGCCCGCCCGCGCTTCATGCCTCTGCAACAGATGGGTCAGCCCGGACAAGTGATCCTCGTTGAGCAAGCTCTTGGGGTAGCTGACCGACACCTGCTGAAGGTCGTCGGTGCCTTGGATCAGCGAGCCGATGTTGGGCAGCACCTTGGCAGCCAATCCCAGCGCCATATCGATGATCGCGCCGCGGTAGACCACCTGCCGAAACCCCTTCGCCTGTTGGGCGCTGAGGCGGGCGTGCTCTCCCCCGCGCTCTCCGTCGTAGGAGTCGAGGACGACGGGCGCGGCCTCGCCCCGCAGCGTCATGGCCAATCGCCAAGCGATCTCGACCGCGTCGTGCAGGCCGGCGTTCATGCCTTGGCCGCCAATGGGCAGGGACAAGTGCCCGGCGTCGCCGGCGAGGAACACGCGGTCGTGGCCATAGCCTGGAGAAACCCCGTACTGGAAACGGCTGTGGCTGAACCAGACCGGGTCAGTGAGGGTCAGCGTTTCGTCACCTGTCACTGCGCGACCCAGGGCTTGGATCTCATCGAGTGTCGGGTCGCGGTCGGGCACGCCAGCGTCGTCTTGCAGGAAGAACAGCCGGTGGTAGCCGCCCCAGACCGGCAGCACGCCACAGAAGCCCTGCTCGTAGTAGAAGAACCAAAGCTGATCCGGCTCCAAGGATCGGCGCCACGATAGGCGCGCGTCCACCTGGCGGTTGATGCGGCCCTCGAACCGCTCTGGCACGAAGTCCAAGCCGACGAGCGGCCGCACAGTGCTGTTGGCGCCATCCGCGGCCACGAGGTAGCGGCAACGCCGCTGCTCCTCCGGCGCGTCGTCCCGCTTGAACGTGACCGTCACGCCCGTTTCGTCGGCGGAGATGCCGATGACCTTGCATCCCCGGTCGAGCGTGCCGCCGCGCCCTTCGAACGTCTCGGTTAACGTCTTCTCGATGACGTCTTGCCCGCTGTAGAGGACCTGCGGGTAGGGACTAGCGACCTGGTCGATCTGTATTGGCGTGGTCGGCACGCCGTTCATCAGCGTGTTGACCGTCCGAATACTGTAGGACTGCTCAGCCAAGGCGGCACGGACGCCGATGCTGGCTAGGAGCTCCTGCGGTCGCGCCCAGAGATTGTTGGCGCGCGAGTACGCTTTGGTCTCAGTCCGCTCTTCAAGCAGCAGGCATGCGACACCATGATGGCGCAGGGCGCAGCCCGTTGTGAGGCCGACAGGCCCCGCGCCGATGACGATCACGTCGGCATCGTAGGCAGGCGGGACATGTGTGATGAGCATGATCAGGCCTCTTGCGTGGTCAGTGTGGCGGGGAGCGGGGTGCGCTCGGCAGGCCCGTTGAGGCGCTGCTGCAGCGTTCGCAGGAGTGTGCCGGCAGCCTCGATAGCTTCGGGTGGCAGGCCAGCCGCAAGATCGTCCGCCCAGCGTTCCTGGCGCGTGATCGCTTGGCGGTAGGCGGCCTCCCCATGCTCGGTCATCGCTACCAGCATGGCGCGGGCGTGGTGAGGGTTGGGTTCGAGCCGGACCAAGCCGTCCGCGCGCATGTCGTCCACGTTGCGCTGCACCGCTTGCCGGGTCAGGCCCATGTTGCGGGCGATGTGCGCGACGGGCAGCGGCACCGGCGAGAGGGCAATGGCTCCGAGCACCTGCCAGCGTGCGCTGGTCAGCCCAAGATCGTGGACCAAGGCGTCGCCCGTAGCGAGCAAGCCGCCATTTAGGCGGAACACCTCGATCACGAGGCCGGTCAGGGCACGCCTAAGCCGGTGTGGGTCGTTGGAAGACGGGGCCGGTGTCTGTCTCATACCAGCGAGATAGGTGATGTCATCCAACTGTCAATAAGACAATACGTTGTCATTCTGCATGTCTGTGGTCATGCGCTTGGGTAGCGTGCTCGGCCGCCCTGTTCAGGCGTGGAGGCCACGGCGCAACGGCTCGAGAAACGTTCGGGTCAAGGGCAGTGTGGACCGGTCACTACGGCAATGTTTAGGTTGACTCCGGAAGTTCACGCTGTTTTCGCGACCGCGCTGCCACCCTGTCGAGCGAGGGTGCGGTAAACGGTTGGCCCAGATACCGTGAACAGCTCGGCAAGGTCGCTGATCGAGTAATCGCCAGTGTCGTGCATCCGGCGCAGCTCCTTTTGCTGCCGATCGGACAGCTTGGGCTGCTTGCCGCGCAGCTTTCCCCGGGCACGGGCAATCGCCATGCCTTCTCGCGTGCGCAGCCGAATGAGGTCGGCCTCGAACTCGGCAAAGGTGGCGAGGATGTTGAAGAACATCTTACCCATCGGATCGGCAGGGTCATAGACGCTCGATCCCAGCGCGAGCTTGACGCCGCGCGCCACGAGAGCGTCGGCAATGAACCGGGCGTCCGGGACCGAGCGCGCCAGACGGTCGAGCTTCGGCACCACGAGCGTGTCGCCGGTGCGGACGGCGGCGAGCGCCTGGTCGAGGCCGGGCCGGGACCGGTTGGTGCCGGTCAGCCCGTAGTCGGTGTAGATGTGGTCGGCGGCGACGCCGAGCGTTTCGAGTGCGGCTTTCTGGGCGGCGAGGTCCTGCTGTCGGTGGAGCAGCGGGCATAGCCGATTAAGGTTGCCGTCATGGCAAAAACTGTAACGTTAAACTCCCCCTCACTGATAGGATCATCGTACCAGCCAGGTGAGACACCGTTCCGCTTGGCTCTACAGGATTTGGCTGGCGCGGTCCGAACCGTCCACTGGCCGATCCCCTTGCGGACACCTGGCCGGCGCGCGGCAGACCTGGAGAGCCGGGGTCAGCATGATGCAGGAAGGGACAGCCACGTCCTTCGCGGGCCTGGACGAGCAACGACGCAAGCAGGCGATGATCCGCTTCGCCGTGCTCCGACCCTGCCTGGTAAGAAGGCGTCTCACTCACGCGCGCCGCCAGCGAAGCCGGCATCCCGGTGCGGGGCAGAGCGTTGGCTGGCGCGCTACCGCCAGGGCGGCCTGGTCGGCTTGGCACACCCCGGCCACCGCGACGCCGGCACGCGCCGGTCGCCTGCGGCCCTCGTTGCTCTGATCGAGGGCATAGTGACGCTGGCGCAGGACGGGCCAGCCGCGTTCCGGGACCACTTCGAGCTAGTCCACCGCCACCGCGCCGCAGCGCCCAATGCGGTCTGGCAGGCGGACCACACCATGCTCGACCTCCTCATCCTCGACGAGGGCGGCAAGCCAGCCAGCCCCTGGCTGACCACGGTGGTGGACAACCACTCCCGCGCCATTGCCGGATACAGCGTGTTCCTTGGCGCGCCGTGCGTGTTGAACACCTGCCTCGCCCTGCGCCATGCGATCTGGCGCAAGGCTGATCCGGCCTGGCCCGTCTGCGGCATCCCGGACGTGCTCTACGTCGATCACGGCAGCGACTTCACCAGCCAGCACCTCGACCAAGTGGCGGCCAGCCTGCGCTTCCGCGTCGTCCACTCCGCCATCGGGCGGCCCTAGACCGGATCGTCGGCGCCTTCATCGCCGGCACCCACCACGCCCGGCTCCACAGCAAAACCGGCGAGATGCCGCTCGACGCCTGGCGGGTCCGCGGCTTCCTGCCGCGCAGCCCCGAGAGCCTGCAAGACCTCGATTTGTTTATTGGTCATGCTTGCCAAGCCGCGGTGCGTGCGGCGCGACGGCATCCATTTCCAAGGCTTGCGCTACATTGGTCCGGTGCTGGCCGGGTATGTCGGCGAGACCGTCACCATCCGCTACGACCCGCGTGACCTGTCCGAGGCCAGGGTGTTCCACGGCCACCAGTTCCTATGCCGTGCGGTGAGCAAGGACCACGCGGGCGAGGCGTTCACGCTCAAGGACATCGAGGCCGCACGGCGAGCGCACCGCCGGGCGCTGCGCGCAACCATCAACGACCGCGTCGCGCGGGTGGCGGACTTCCTGCCTGCCCAAGCGCAGCCACCCAGGCTCATCCCGCCTGCAAAGCAGCCGTCGCCACCAGCCAACCGGCCTAAGCTGCGCCCCTACCGGGAGGATGGCCCATGACGACCGCTGCAGCCGGCGAGCGCACGGGCGCGTTCATCGCCACCAAGGAGCACCGGCGCTTCGCCGAGTTCGCCGACGCCGTGCGCAAGCACCGCTAACATCGGCCTGTGCTATGGCGCGGCAGGCGTCGGCAAGAGCTGTTCGGCCCGCCGCTATGCCCGGTGGGACGTGGCCGAACCCCTGCTCGCCACCTGGGGGCCACGCGATCCTTCGGAGGCCAAGGTTCATGCAGCGCTCGCCCACAGCCGCGCCATTTTCTACACGCCTACCGTGTGCTGCCCCTTCCGCGAGCTGCACGGCGACATTGCGAAGCTCATCACCCGGGTAGGCGTTTGCATCGAAAGCCACGTCCACCGTGACAAGCTCGTCCACAAGGGCCAGATGTCCGACTTGGCCGAAGTCCTGATCGTCGACGAGGCCGAGCGGCTGACCAGCAGCGGCTCGAACACTTGCGCGACCTGTTCGACCGGACCGGCATCGGCGTGGTCCTGGTCGGGATGCCCGGCATCGAGAAGCGACTGTCGCGCTACCCGCAGCTCCACAGCCGCGTCGGCTTCGCCCACCACGACCGGCCCTTGCAGGGCGACGGGCTGGCTTTCGTGCTGACCCGTCACTGGCGGCAGCTCGGCCTTTCCCTCGACGGCGCCGATTTCACCGACGCCCAGGCCAGCGCCGCCATCGCGCGCATCACCGGCGGCAACTTCCGGCTGCTGCACCGCTTCTTCGTCCAGATCGAGCGCATCCTGAAGATCAACGGGCTGTCCGTCATCACCGATGATGTGGTCGAGGCCGCACGCAGCACGCTCGTGATCGGCGCCGCATAACGCTGGAAAAACCCCGCCAGTTGTCGCTGAAGGCCACACCGTCTCCCCGTCCAGCAATCGAATTGTTCGCTTTGCCGTTAGCAACCTGAGAGTTTACGGACAGAGCGGGCGTGGCCAATCTGAAGTCGTTTGGCGATGAATATGCTACGGAGGTTAGGTCAGTGACCAAGCGCGTAATCATGCCACCGGAGCTTCGTGCGACAGCGGAACAATTGAGGATGTCTCCGGCTCTCGTGTCCGGCAACCACGTTTCCTCACAGGTCTTACAGGGGGTGATCCGCGCAGACACATGCCAGAAGATGCAGAGATTCAGATACGGAACTGCTTCGAAAAATCGGGTTTGTTTTACGCGAGGCGGGTTTGACGTTTCGATCTATGGTCGAGATGACGACCTACCATGTCGGCTTGCGTGATCACTTTGACCTATTCAACTTGCTTCGCCTCGAGTACGTCGTGGAGCCTTACCCGGCTTGGACGGCGGTCGAGGTTGCTGGTTTGAGGCGCAAAGGTGCAATCGTTGAGATTCGTGTGATTGCGAGCATCGATCCAGACAGTTGAGCAAGTTCGCCTTGGAATGGTTTGGCGGACAAGGCAGCCCATCCGGTCGATCACGGCGTTACGGGATCAGGTGGCCAATCTACACTTTCGGTTCGCCTGCCAACGGAACTCTCTATTTGGGATGATCCTTGGCAAGACCGGCTTCCTACCCGCCGCCACGCGCCCGCGCCCAAAGGCGGTATGCGCCTGGCGTCATACCCGAGAACCTGCAGAACGCGCGGCGGAAGCTCGCCTCATGCGCATACCCAGCTGCGATGGACACCTGCTTGACCGGCTTACCCCCTGCACCGAGCGCGGTCCGCGCCATCTCGAACCGCACCCGGACAATGAACCTCTTGGGCGACTCGCCCGCTGCTTGCCTCAGCCGCCGGTGCAAGGTGCGCGCGGACGTGCCCAGTTGCCGGGCCAGGCCTTGCGCCGTCACCGGCTCCGGCCCGCCGCGGCGCACGATCTGCTCGGCGTCCAGCAGGAACGGGTTGGCGCGCGACAAGTGCCCAGCCGGCACATACACGGCCTGAGAGGAGGGTGCCATGTCCACCACGGCAAAGTCAGCCGCAACACGCGCCGCATCCGCCCCGCACAGGACCCGGACCATGTGCAACGCGAGATCAATCCAAGACAATGGCCCACCAGCCGTCACCACCCGGCGGTCCTCGGCCATGGCTAGGCCGAACGATGGATTGGCCTTGGGATAGCGGTGCTTCAGCTCGTCGTGCAGCCACCAGGTCGTGGTGCAGCGGCGGCGGTCCAGCAGCCCGGCTTCGCCTAGCATGAAGACGCCGCTGCACGACCCGCACGCCCAGGCGCCGTGGGCGTGCTGCCGCCGGAGCCAGTCCGCCGCGGCACCATGCACCAACAGCATGGGCGGCCTGTTCTCATTGTCCGGCACGAAGCCGGGAATCACGGCGGCATGGCAATGCGGGATGTCCTCAAGCGCCCCATCCACGGCCAGGATGCGCCCCAGCCCGTCGCGGACGGGCTGGCTTCCAACGCTCGCGGTCACGACGTCGAACGGGACTGCACCGCCGTTCGCAATGGCGCGTCGTGCCAGCGTCAGCACGTCTACCAGCCCGGTGAAGCCTGACCCGAGGCACCCGTCCAGCCCGACAACCACGATCCGCATACCAACCTCCGAATGTGGCGACTTTTGCATGAAACATGGCTAACCTGCCATCCTGCCGCTGGTTGCCGGATGGCCGATGGTCGCCCCTGATCACGGGCGATCCTGCACGTGGCCGAACGGTCCGCCTTGTGGCGGATACAGGAGACGATCATGCAAACCCTTCGTCGAGCCTTGGCTGCCGCCGGCATCGCGGCCACTGTGGTTGCCGAACCTGCTTTGGCTCAACCCGCTATGCCGGAATGGCCGGCCACCGCGGCCAGGATGGGCCTTTTCGTCCGCCTCGACGCCAAGCCTGGCCAGGAGGCCGCCGTCGCGCGCTTCCTGCAGGGCGGCAAAACCATCGTGGACGCGGAGCCTGCGACCAGCACATGGTTCGCCCTGCGCCTGGATCCCACGACCTTTGCCATCTTCGACACCTTTCCCGACGAAGCCGGCCGGTCCGCGCACCTGTCGGGCAAGGTGGCTGCAGCCCTCATGGCGCAGGCGCCCGAACTACTGGTCCGTCCGCCCGTGATCGAGAAGGTGGACATCTTGGCTGTGAAGGTCTCCACGGCGCCGCTTGGGCAGTAGCCGGGGGTTGCGGCAAGCACACCGCGGTTCAATGGTGCGCCGGGCCAGCCTCGCTGGCCCGGCAAGCCAACTGGCGCAGCAAAGGACAGGTCACACCTATGGATGAACTGAACGGCAAGGCCGCGTTGGTGACGGGCGCAAGCCGTGGCATCGGCGCCGAAACCGCGCGCGAGCTGGCCCGGCGGGGCGTCGCGGTCGTGCTGGCCGCGCGCTCCGGCCAGGACCTGCACGGCGTGGTGGACAGCATCACCGCTGCGGGCGGCAAGGCGCTGGCGTGCTCGTGCGACGTGAGCGCGTACGCCGACGTGTCGCGCGCCGTGCAGGCGTCGGTGGAGCACTTCGGGCGGCTGGATATCCTGGTCAACAACGCGGGCATCATCGAACCCATTGCCCGTCTTGCAGACTCCGACCCGGACGAGTGGGCGCGCGTGGCCGACATCAACCTGAAAGGCGTGTACCACGGCCTGCGCGCCGCCATTCCGGTCATGGAGGCTGGTGGCGGCGGCGTGATCGTCAACATCAGCTCCGGCGCGGCCACGGGCGCGCTGGAGGGCTGGAGCCACTACTG
>CAXTCN010000117.1:0-13499 GCA_964242575.1 uncultured Acetobacteraceae bacterium
CCTGCTGCATCGCCCCGTTCTCGGCGCGCGGCTACGAGACCTACACCCTGGGCGACGCCACGCAGCAAACGCTGCGCGACATCTGGAACAGCCCAGCCTACCGCAGCTTCCGCACCGGCCTCGTCAGCGACGCCCCGCCCAAGCCATGCCAAGGATGCGGGCTGAGGTGGAGCCTGTAGGAATGAGCCTGGCCCGGGTGGCCGTGGTCATCCCCGCCTGGAATGAGGTGGACGCCATTGGCCCTGTCGTCGCCGAAGTGTTGCAAGAAGGGGTGGGGGAGGTCATCGTCGCCGATGGCGGCAGCACGGACGGAACCCCGGACGCCGCCCGCGCGGCGGGCGCGCGGGTGTTGGACGCTGGGCGCGGCTATGGCCGGGCTTGCGCCGCCGGCGCAGCGGCAGCCCGGCCGGAGTGCGACGTGCTGGCCTACATGGACGGGGATGGGGCGGACTGCGCGGACCAGTTGCCGCGGCTGGCAGGGCCGGTGCTCGATGGGGCGCAGGACTTCGTCATCGCGTCGCGCACCCGGGGCGTCCGTGCGCCGGGGTCCATGGACTGGCACCAGGTGCTGGCAGGTGCGGTGGCTGGGCGGCTGATGGGGGCGTTGTATGGCGTCCACTACACCGACATGTGCGCCTTCCGGGTCGTGCGCCGGGACGCGCTGCTGCGGCTGGGCATGGCCGAGATGACTTACGGCTGGAACATCGAGATGCAGATGAAGGCCGCGCGCAGCCGGCTCCGTATCCTGGAGCTGCCTGTCCCTTACCGATGCCGAAGGGGCGGACAGTCGAAGGTCGCCGGGTCGCTGGGGGGCACGCTGCGGGCGTCCACCAAAATCGTGAGCACGTTCGCACGGGTCGCCGCAAACCGGCCGCGCCGGTAACAGCGCAGCCGCCCCGTCCCGCTGCTTGCAGGGAGGTTAGCGCACGGCGCGGCCGAACACGTAGCCGGTCAGCACTGCGGCGCCGACGGCCAGCAGGGGCCTCCCCCGGATTTGCTGCGACAGGCTTTCCTTCTGCGCGCCGACTTGGGCCGCGGTCCTACGGGCGCTGGCAACGGCGCCGCGCACCTGGTCCATGCCTTGGCGAACCGGCGTCGCCACCGCCTCGGACACGCTGGCGGCGGCGTTGGAGACAGCGTCGCTGGCCCGTTGCTTGGCGGCTGCCACCTCCGGCGCGGGGTCCGAGGCGCGCAGCGCGTCAAGCTGGTTGCGTAGCTGCTCGACTTCGGCGTTCGGTGTCGTGTCGGTCATGGCGTTCCTATCTGCTCCTGGTCTTTACAATGCCGTGGCGTGCCCAGGGTTGCAGGGCTGCCTTGAACGCTCAATAGGGCGCCATGATGATCGGCAAGCCTCTGTCAACGGGACCGGCCTGTGCTGGCCTTGACGATGGCCTGGGCGCCCCTCCCAATAGGAAAGCAACATGCCCCAACCGCCCGAACCCAGGATCGTCGTCGTCAGCGGCTCCAGCCGGGGCATCGGATTCGCCATCGCGGAGGCGTTCGCACGCACCGGCGCGCAAACGGTGCTCGCCGCGTCCTCCGAGGCGAACCTTGCTGTGGCAGCGCGCCGGATCGTGGAAGACGGCGCGCCGGAACCCGTCGCCGTCGCCGGGGACTTACGCAGCCTGGCGGGATGCGAGGCCGTCCATGGCGTCGTGGCGGAACGCTTCGGCCGCTGCGACGTGCTGGTGAACTCGGCGGGGGCAACGCGCGCCGGGTCGTTCCTCGCGCAGCCCGACGAGGAGTGGCAGGACGGGTTCGCGCTGAAGTTCTACTCGTGCGTACGGCTGTGCCGCCTGTTCTGGCCGATGCTCCGGACCGCGCAGGGCGTCGTCGTCAACGTCATCGGCGGCGCGGCGCGGACGCCCGACCCCGAGTTCCTGGTTGGCGGCTCGGTCAACGCCGCGGTGTCGAACTTCACCAAGGGCCTGTCCAAGCTCGGCATGAGGGACGGCGTGAACGTCAACGCCGTCCTGCCGGGCCTCACGGAAACCGAGCGGGTGCAGCAGTTGTTCGAGCAACGCGCCGCCGCCACCGGGACCACGCCCGACGAGGCCCGCCGCAACCAGATCAACAAGGAGGGCCTGCGCCGGATCGGCCAGCCGGAGGACGTGGCGGAGCTGGCGCTGTTCCTCGCAGGCGCCCGCGCACGCCACATCCAGGGCACGGCGATTGCGGTGGATGGCGGCGGAACACCCGGCCTTTATTGAAACCACTCCCAGCGACGGTTACCGGACATTGAAAGTGAACTGCGATGAGCCGCCTCGTGTTTGTTCTGAACGGCCCGAACCTCAACCTGCTCGGGAAGCGCCAGCCGCACATCTACGGGCATGAAACCCTGGCCGACGTGGAGCGCGACTGCCGGGCGCTGGCAGGGGAGCTTGGCCTTGGGCTGCGCTTCCACCAGAGCAACCGCGAATACGAGATTATCGACTGGGTCCACGAGGCCCGGGACGCCGCGTGCGGCATCGTCATCAACCCGGCCGCCTTCACGCACACCTCCGTCGCCATCCTCGACGCGCTCAATGCGTTCGACGGCCCGGTGCTGGAGGTGCATATCTCGAACGTGCACAAGCGCGAGGCGTTCCGGCACCACTCGTTCGTCTCCAGCCGGGCCGACGGCGTGATCGCCGGGTTCGGGACCCAGGGCTACCTGCTTGCGCTGCGCCGGGTCGCCAAGCTGGTCGAGGCAGTAGGAGACACAGCATGATCACCGGCCGCACCCGCGTCATCGCCCATATCGGCTACCCGACCGAGGCGTTCAAAGCGCCTATGGTCTATAATCCCTGGTTCGAGGCCAAGGGCATTCCCGCCGTCGTCGTGCCGCTCGGCGTCAAGGCGGAGGACTATTCCGGCCTGTTCCGGGGCCTGTTCCAAATCACCAACATGCACGGCGCCCTGGTCACCATGCCGCACAAGGTCACCACCACGGGCCTGGTGGACGAATTGACCACCACGGCGAAAATCGCCGGCTCGTGCAACGCGGTGCTGCGCCGGCCGGATGGCTCGTTGCTGGGCGACATGTTCGACGGTGCGGGCTTCGTGCGGGGCGTGGAGCGCAAGGGGCGGCGCATGGCGGGCGCGGGCGCGCTGGTGGTGGGCGCCGGCGGGGTCGGCTCGGCCATCGCCGCCTCGCTGGCCGGGGCCGGGGCGGCGCGGCTCGGCCTGTTCGACGCGACGCCCGCCATGGCCGACGCCCTGCGCCAGCGGCTCCTGGCGCACTATCCCGCGTTGCAGGTCAGCACGGGATCGAACGACCCGGCGGGCTGGGACCTGGTTGTCAACGCGACCCCGCTCGGCATGAGGCCGGATGACCCGCTTCCCGTGGATGCGTCGCGCCTCGCCCCAAGCACCTTCGTGGGCGAGGTCGTGATGAAGGAGGAGCGCACGCCCCTGCTGCGGGCAGCACAAGCCCTGGGCTGCCCAATCCAGGTGGGCACGGACATGCTGTTCGAGATGATCCCGGCCTACCTCGAATTCTTCGGCTTCGGCGCCAGCACGCCTGAGGAGTTACGGGCAGTGTCGCGGGTTGAGCATTAGCCGCTTGCCCAAGGGGGTGCCTGGCCGGCGCTCACCGCCGTTTGAGGATCGCCTTGAGCCCTGACCCAGTGCCCACGCAAGCGCAGCCGGTGCTGCCCGCGATCCTGCTGGCGTTGTGCGCGGTGGCCTTGTTCTCGATGTCGGACGTGCTGGCGAAGCTGCTGCGCCAAACCTTGCCGGTCGTCGAGATCGCCTGGCTGCGCTATCTGGTGTTCGCGGCCTTTGCGGTGATGCTGACGGCGCGGCGGCGCTTTGCCGGGCTGCGCGCGCGCCGGCCGGTGTTGCAGGTGCTGCGCGGCCTCGGCTTGGTCGGCTCGGCGGTGCTGTTCATCACCGGGCTGGGCTATCTGCCGGTGGCGGAGGCAACGGCAATCGGCTTCATCTCGCCCGCGTTCATCACCGCGCTGTCCATTCCTTTCCTGGGCGAAGTCGTCGGCATCCGGCGCTGGCTGGCGGTTGCGGCTGGCCTGGTTGGCGTCTTGATCGTGATCCGCCCGGACCCTGCGGCGTTCCAGGCCGCGGCGGCGTTCCCGCTGCTGTCCGCGCTGTGCTGGGCAGCGACCATCATCATCACCCGGCGCATGGGCGCTACCGACCGGACGGAAACGACGCTGTTCTGGTCGGCGCTGACCGGGCTTGCGGTGCTGACGGCGTTGGTGCCATTCGGCTTCGTCCGTCCCAGTCTGGGGCAGGTCGGGATCGCCTTGGTGCTGGGGGCGTGCGCCTCCCTCGGGCAATACCTGGTGATCTTGGCCTACCGGCGCGTGGCGGCGTCCATGCTGGCGCCGTTCTCCTATGCCCAAATCCTGTTTTCCACTGGGTTGGGCTTCCTGATGTTCGGGGCCGTGCCGGACCGGACGACGCTGGTGGGCGCCGCCATCGTCATCCTAAGCGGCCTTTATACCGCACACCGCGAGCGGGTCCGCGTGCGCGAGCGGACGCCCTGATCGTTCGCGCCGCTAGCCCCGGGCCTCCCGCAGCCGTTGCACGACCGGCGTCGCCACATGCTGCACGAACGGGATGATGGCGGCGCCGACCAGCAGGCCGAGCACCCCGGACGCTGCCGCGGTGACGGTCCACTCGGCGAACCCGGCCGCCACGGGCAGAGCGCGGCCGGCGGCCAGGGCGGCCTCGTGCACCGCGTGCGCAATCGCCGACAGCCCATACTGCTCCAGGCCGTGGATGATGATGCCGCCGCCCACCCAGACCATGGCGGCGGTGCCGATTACACTGAGCGCGGCCAGGAACACGGGCATGCCGAGCACAAGGCCACGGCCCAGGCCCTGGGTGAGCGGGCGCAGCAGGCGGTCGGCCCAGGATGGCGGCGCGCTCGGCGGCCCGCGCCGCAAAATCCCGGCCATGCTGGAGGCAGGACGCTCGTTCTGCGCCAGCGCCACCCCGGCGTCGTCCGCCTTCACGATCAGCGCCACCGCCCCATAGACCAGCACCGTGATGCCAAGGCCGACCATGGCCAGGATCACTCCTTGCAGCCAGAACGAGGCGTCCGAGACGGTCGATAGGGTGATGGCCATGATTTCGGCCGAAAGGATGAAGTCGGTCTTGATCGCGCTGCTGACTTTCGCGTCCTCGACGCTGGCGGCGTCCGGGGCCGCGGCCCCCTCCGGTGCGCCGTGCTGATGGGCCGGGTGCGGCCAAAGGGCGTGGTAAACCTTCTCCGACCCCTCGTAGCACAAATACGCGCCGCCCAGCATCAGCAGCGGGTTGATGGCCCACGGCGCCGCGACGCTCAGCGCAAGCGCCGCCGGCAGCAGGTACAACAGCTTGTTCTTCAATGACCCGGCGGCGATTTTGCCAACAATCGGCAGCTCGCGGTCGGCGGCGAAGCCCACCACGTAACGCGGCGTGACGGCCGCATCGTCGATCACCACCCCGGCCGCCTTGACCCCGGCTCGCGTCGCCTGCGCAGCGGCATCGTCGAGGCTGGCGGCGGCGACCTTGGCAAGCCCCACCACGTCGTCCAGCAATGCGATCAAGCCTGTGCTCACGAATGCTCCTTGTGGACCTGGGTTCCTTTGAACGGCCGAAACACCAGCCGCGTTCCCTCGACGCCCTGGCCAATGGGCGGCACGGCCAGCGGTCCAGCCCTTTGTTCGCCAGCGTGCCATGCTGGCGAGGGTGGCAACGCCTTTGCCTTGGACAAGCCCGCGTCGTTGCGGCTAAACTTACCGCATTCGAATGCGCCAACCCGGGAGACGTCGCATGGCCTCAGCCCCACTCAGCCCCGCGGACGCTCGCGCGCGGCATATCCGGCGTGCCGACATGGTGGCCTGCAAGGTGGCGTTCATCGACTGCCGGATGCCGGGTTCGGAGCGCAAGGAGAACTACTCGCTGGTCGGCGCCGGGGTCACGCAGTCGCATGACCAGGTGGTGAACCTCACGGAGCCGCACGGCTTCAGCCTGGGCGGCGCCGCCATGCCGCCGGGCACGGTGAACAACCTGCATGTGCACTTCACGGCCGAGGTGTTCATGATCCAGCGCGGCACCTGGACCTTCCGCTGGGGCGCGGACGGGCAGGACGGCGAGATCGTTGGCCACCCCGGCGACGTGGTCAGCGTCCCCACCTGGATTTTCCGCGGCTTCACCAACTCCGGCAACGAGGATGGCTGGATTTTCACGGCACTCGGCGGGGACGACACGGGGGGCATCATCTGGCACCCGTCCATCCTGGAGAACGCGGCGCAGTACGGCATGTACCTCACCCAGGACAACATGCTGGTCGACACCGAGGCCGGCGCTGCCGAGCCGGCGCCGCACGCGCTGATGCCGGCGTTGTCGCCCGCGCAGATCGCGACGCTGCCGCAGTACTCGCCGGCGCAGATGGCGCAGCGCGTGGCGCCCGCCGCCGACCGGCAGTGGTCGGGGCGCGCGCTGCTGTGCACTGGCCTGCCGGGCATGGCGGCGGAGCTGGCGCCGGTGATCGGCCATGGCATGACCGAGGACCGGGCGCACGCCGCGCCGATTGGCAACGCGCACGGCTTCTCAATCGAGTGGCTGCGCATCGTGCCCGGCCAGCGCGTGGGGCGGCACATGCTGGCGGAAAAACAGGTCGCGATTGTGATGAGTGGCGCGGCCGACCTGGTCCTGAACGGGCCGGGCGATGAGGTCCCGGTGCACGTGGCGACCGGCGAGTGCTTCTCCCTGCCCGGCGGCGCATGGCGCAGCGTGGCGGCGGCCGGCGACGCGCCGGTCGAAATCGCGCTGATCACCGCGGGCGACCAGCGCAAGCGGGTCACCTGGGCGCCAGAGATCGTGGCCGCCGCGATGGAGTCCGGCGCCGGGATCGACCACAACGGCTACTTGGCCCCGCTCGACCTGCTGCCGCCGCCGACGCGGGCGGCGGTGGCCGGGCGGATGATGATGGCCGCGGAGTAAGGCCCGCCTCGGCAGGCGTCCGGCGTCCCGTGCGCCTGCCGAGGCATCGTCGAACGACAGGAGCCGGGCGGCCAAGGATCAGGGAGACGCCACCACGATCTGGAAGTGCGCCGTTCCCGCACTCATCAGCGCCGCGCCGGCGTTGGGGACCGAGGCCCCGTTCACGTCGATGCCCTTGACGTACAGGTTCCGGTCGGTGGCCGCAGTCCCACCCCAGGC
Organism: uncultured Acetobacteraceae bacterium; assembly: GCA_964242575.1. Taxonomy (GTDB): domain Bacteria; phylum Pseudomonadota; class Alphaproteobacteria; order Acetobacterales; family Acetobacteraceae; genus JANPPS01. The sequence goes on from CAXTCN010000117.1 coordinate 7,153, forward strand.
GTCGTTCAGGAACGAGACGGCCACGTCATGCGTCCCGGCCGACAGCGCGGCCTGAAGCGCCACCGCCTGTGATTGGCCCAGGGCGTTCGAAGCCGTCACCACCCCGCCCTCGCCGAGTGCCTTGCCGTCCACAAGAACGGAGTACTGCGCGTCCCCCTGCCAGGCGTCCTCGGCCAAATGCAGCGTCAGCGCCGTGAGCGTGGACGCTGCGGGGACGGCGAAGTTGGCCGTGCCTGCCGACAGCAGCGTCGCAGGCCCACCACTCGCGACTTGGCCGTCGTAGGTGACCCGTTCCACGTACAGGTTGCGGTCGGTCGTCGCCGTCCCGCCATAGGCATCGTTGATGAACGCGACCGCGACGGAGTGCGGCCCGGCGCCCCAGTTCCCCGCAAGCGACACCGTCTGCGACGCGCCCGCCGCGTGTGAGGCCGTGGCGGTCTGCACGCCGCCGATGGTCGCCCCGTCGATCTTGACCGTGAACTGCGCGTCGCCCTGCCAGGCGTCCTCCGACACTTGCAGAACGAGCGTGTTCTTGTTGACCGGCGCAGCGCCGTTGAAGCTGAAGCTTTTTGGTCCGTTGCTCAACAGCGTGAGCGCGCCGTTGGAGATGGCAGCGCCGTCGAGCGTGGCACTGTTGACGAACAGGTTCCGGTCGGTGGCTGCGGTTCCGCCCCAGGCGTCATTGAGGAAGTTGACCGTGGCGGTGTGGGCGCCGACGCCGAAGTTCCCCTTGACGTTGAACACTTGCGCCTGCCCGGCGGCACGGGATGCGGTGCCTGTCTGCGTGCCGCCGATCTGCGTGCCGTCCACGCTGACGGTGAACTGCGCGTCGCCCTGATACGCATCCTCGTTGACCGATAACGCAAGGGTGTTCGCGCCGGAACCGAGGGTGACGGGCGAAGCCGGACCAGCCGGGACGACGACCGGCGCCGGCGTCACGACCGGGCCGGCGGGTGTTGCCGGCACCTCGATGATGTAGGGGTGGCTCCCGAGCGAAAGCTCCACCCTGTCCACGTTCGTGAGGGTCCGGGTGGCGGCCGTGCCGACCAGCGGGTCATACACCTTCACGGTGCCATAGGTGGCGCCGAACGTCACGGTCACGGGCTGCCCGGCCGGGTTGATCGCCGATTTGGTCGGTTGGTTCCAGACATCCGGCTCGTCCCAGACCACGATGTCGAACGACCCGTCCGACTTCTGCATCGTCATGGTCGAGCCGGTCGGGGACAGGCCCGTGACCGTCATGTCCAGCGTGCCGGTGGCGAACGTCGCGGCCGTCGCGGTCTTGTCGGCCAGGATGGTGGTCAGGTTATGGATGGCGGTCGCGGCCGCCTTGGGCGTGCCGTCACCCAAAAACAGCCCAAAGTTGTTCTCAAGGTCGTTGGTCGCCGGACCGGAAATGTTGTCCAGCAGCTCATAGATATACGTGGTGTCGACGCCGCTTTTATAGGCGTCGAGGAAGATGTTAAGGGTCGTGATCGCCTGGACGGCCTGGCTGACGCCGCCGCCGCCCCAATCCATGGCGTCGACCGCGGTGTAGTAGCCCGTCTCGGTGATGGTCACCTTCTCGTTCGGCGAAGTGCTCTTGGCCAGCGCGAAGTTGGTTGCCATCTGCTGGGCGGGCTGGTCGCCCTGGCCGAAGTAGGTGTGCCAGTTGGCGCTGTCGGAAAAGCTCTCGACGCTGCCCTGCTTCGCCAGGTCCGACGCGCCGGAGCCGGCCAGGGAGGCGGCGATGACCTCGACGTTCGCAAGGGCGGGGTCGGCCTTGACCGCGGCCCACAGCTTCGGGCCGTAAAGCTGGGCCCAGGCCGGGTTGCCGCGCGAGTTCACGCCGTCTAGGTAAACGTCATTGGTGTTGAACTCGTTCACGCCCTCGATTGCGGCGACGCTGCCCGGCACTGCGGCCACCAGTCGCCCGATCCGTGCGAGGTCGGTTGACATGTCAAGGGTGGGACTGCTGACCAGCATATCGAATTTGATGCCGGTCTGCGCGATCGCCACGTATTCCGGGAGCGTCCAGTTCTCGAACGGAACGCCGTCGCGGACATGGGTCGCGCCGAGGTAGGTAAGGCTGCGCAGGGTGATGCTGGGATCGTTGTAGGACGAGTCCGCGCTTTTCCAGGAAATATGGGTGTTGACGCCAATGGACTGAGTGAAGTCATGAACGCGCGAAACATTTGATACAGATGGCATGGTTGCCTCCAATGAAGTTTCAGAAAACTCTTTCGTTTTCGTAAACTCTATGGATTTTCAATATAGTATCAATTGGCTGAACAGAAGGCTTATGTACTATTCCTGACATTCCAGGAGATTGATGTTCTTCTTCGTATTATTGATTTATGTATTACTTATGCTAGGGCCTGTTAGCCTTTGATCCAGTCGATGGCTGCGGCTATGCACAGGGCGCCCATGACCGCGCGCCACTCCTTGAGCCTGGCCCAAGCCGCCATGCAGGCCGGGGGCATTGCCGGATCCTGCCTGCCCAGGCCATACCCAAGGCCGCGTGAGTATTTTCCGAGGCTGCCTGCCGCCGGGCAATGGGTCCAACGTGCTCCACGCTGGCCGTTGCCTGCGTGGGAGCTTTCGCTCAGGGCGCGGGATTGATGCCGGCCAAGGGTCCGGTCGAAGCCAAGCCGGCCTGCCCCGGCCGGGCAACTTCCAGCGCTCCAGATGTGAAGGCCAGATTTGAAGAACGGAGACGGCATTGGAACACGTTGAACAAGTCGAGAACCTGGTCCTGGGCAGTGGGCAGGGCGGCAAGCTCCTTGCCTGGCATCTCGCTGGGCTAGGCCAATCCACCATGGTTGCCGAGCGGCGGTGGATCGGCGGAGCGTGTCCCAACATCGCCTGCCTTCCCAGCAAGAACGAGATCTTCAGCGCCCATGTGGCGAACGCGGTCAGGCATGCAGGCGAGTTCGGGACTGCGGCTGCCTCTCCAACCGTGGACATGGCAAGCGTCCGGGAGCGCAAGCGGCGCATGGTGGAAGGCTTGGTTGCCATGCACCTGTCGGAGTTCGGGGAAAGCGGCGCTGAGCTGATCCTGGGCGAGGGGCGCTTCAATGCGCCGAAAACGCTCGAAATCCGTCTCAACGCCGGCGGCACGCGCGTGGTGGCGGCAGAGCGCGTCTTCCTCAACGTCGGAACGCACGCGGTGATCCCCGGCGTGCCAGGGCTGGCGGAGGCGGCGCCCCTCACGAACATCGAGGTGCTGGAGCTGGGCCGGCTGCCCGAGCACCTGATCGTCTTGGGTGGAGGATACGTCGGCCTGGAGTTCGCGCAGGCCTACCGCCGCTTCGGCAGCCGGGTGACGATCATCGAGCGCGGACCGCGGCTCGCCAGCCGGGAAGACGCGGACGTGTCGGACGAGCTGTTGCGCATCGTGCAGGCCGAGGGCATCGAGGTGGTGTTCGACGCCAACGTGCTGCGCGTCGAGGGACAATCAGGCACGGCGGTCAGCATCGTCCTGGGCGCAGCTTCCGGCGAGCAGGCCATCCATGGCAGCGACATCCTCGTTGCGGCGGGCCGAAGCCCGAACACGTCCGGGATCGGCCTCGAACAGGCTGGCGTGAGGCTGGACAACCATGGAACCATCCGGGTCAACGACCGGCTGGAAACCAGCGCGCCCGGCGTATGGGCCATCGGCGAGTGTGCCGGCAGCCCCCAGTTCACCCACGCATCCGTTGATGACTTCCGGGTCATACGGGACAACCTGGCCGGCGGACGCCGCAGCACGGCCGGCCGGCTGGTGCCGTACTGCATGTATGTGGACCCCCCGCTCGCACGGGTCGGCTTGAGCGAGGACGAAGCCCGGCGTGCGGCCATTCCGGTGCGTGTCGCCACCTTGCCGGCGCAGGCGATCCTCCGGACGCAAACGACGGGACAAACGGATGGCTTTCTCAAGGTGCTCGTCGGCACTGATGATGACCAAATCCTGGGCTTCACGATGATCGGGGCCGAGGCGGGCGAGGTCATGGCGACGATGCAGACGGCCATGCTGGGCCATCTGCCGTTCACGCTCGTCCGGGATGCCATCCTGGCCCATCCAACCATGGCAGAAGGGCTGGGAACCTTGTTGTCCAAGCTTGCGCCGCATCACGGGCCGGCGGCAAACGGGCATTGAAACGCTTGTCGCCTGTTTGCCGCGCGACTGGATGAGCTTCACCAGAAGCGCCGGAGCCGGGGAAGCTACCCGGCCCGGAGCCGGCCACCGGCTGGCACGAGCCCTGCGGCATGACCTGCCTGCTGGCCGCCGCTTATCCGCCGCAGCACCAGCCCACGCGCTAGCAACAGGAAGGACGCGGCGAGAAGCACGATGTCCTTGATGAGGAACACGCCGGTGGTGCCAGACAAAAGGGGCGGCCCGCTCGGGGCGAACACGCCCGGCGTCGTGACCATGAAGCTGAGCGTCGTCAGGTACGTCACAACCGAGCCGAGCGCTCCAGCAAGCGCAACGAGGCTGCCCGGCCTCCAGAACCCGGCTGTGAGCAGCACCCCGAACGCAAGCTCGAAACAGCCGACGAAGCTGCTTGCGCCCTGCGTGCCCAGCACGTTCAGCCACGCGGTAAGAGGGCTGTTGCTGACCAGCGGCGCTATCCCCATCGCCTCGTAAGCGGTGAACTTCTGCGCGCCCATCCAGAAGAAGATCACGACCATGGCAAGGCGCAGCACCTGGTCGGCAAGCTGGTCCAGCGAGGCATAAGCCGTTTCGGCCGAGACTTTCATTCGTTTTTCCTGCCAGGGTTGTAATCAGGGTTGCCATGGGCAAGCCTCGCGGCTCCAGCGCCGCGCGCAGCCTTCAACTGGCGGCCAGGCTGCTGGACTCGCACCCTGAATGGCTTGGGCGGCTGCTGGTAGTTGTGGAAACTACTCATGCGGCGGCGATGGTGGCCGGCACGCGCGAGGCAGGGCCGGGACGGCGACGGGTGGGTAGATTCCGAACCTGCCGTTGCGGAGATGCCGTGGGCTAGGGTCTGGCCCGTTGCAGCGGCACGCATGGCGCAAGGCAACATCGGAACCGCGATCTGTCCCGTGAGGAGTTCTCCATGGACAATGTGCACATCGAAGCCAAGCCCTTTGGCGCGGCCCTGCTCAACGACCCCGAACGCAACAAGGGGACTGCCTTCACGGAGGAGGAGCGCCAGTCGCATGGCTTGGAGGGCCTGCTGCCGTACGCGGTTGAAACCCTGGACCGGCAGTTCGAGCGCGCGATGGGCCAGTTGGCCCGGCAGCCGGACGACCTGGCACGCTACAACTACCTGAGCGCCTTGCAGGACCGGAACGAGACCCTGTTCTTCCGCGTCGTCATGAGCGACCCCAAGCGGTTCCTGCCCATCGTTTATGACCCGACGGTGGCCGATGCCTGCCTGCAATACGGCCACATCTACCGCCGGTCACGGGGCATGTACATCAGCCTGGACATGCGCGGGCGCATCGCCGAGGTGCTGCGGAACTGGCCCACGCGCGACGTGCGCTTCATCTGCGCCAGCTCCGGCGGGCGCATCCTGGGTCTGGGCGACATCGGGGTGAACGGGGCGCCGCTGCCGGTCGGCAAGCTGCAACTGTACACCGCCTGCGCCGCCGTGCCCCCGGACGGGATGCTGCCCATCCTGGTGGACATCGGCACCACCAACGCGTCCTACCGGGCCGATGGCCTTTACCTCGGCCTGCGCCAGCCGCCGCCGCCGCCCGATGAGCTGGACAGCTTCATGGATGAGTTCGTGGACGCGGTGCAGGAGGCGTTCCCCGGCTGCTGCCTGCATTTCGAGGACTGGAAGGGCACCGACGCGCTGCGCCTGCTCGACCGGTACAAGGACAAGGTGCTGTGTTACAACGACGACATCCAGGGCACGGCCAGCATCGCCATCGCCGGGCTGACGACGGCGTTGCAGATCAAGGGGGAGAAGCTCGGGGACCAGCGCGTGCTGTTCCTGGGCGCAGGCTCGGCCGCGCTGGGCATCGGCGGCATGATTGCCAAGGCGATGCAGGCCGAGGGGCTAAGCGAGGCGGACGCCCGCGGCCGGATCAGCATGTTCGACGTGCACGGCCTGGTCGAGCCGTCGCGCACCGACCTCAACGCTTGGCAGAAGCCCTTCGCCCACAAGGCAAAGCCGTCCGAGGACCTCGTGCAAGCCATCGAGGCCCTGAAGCCCACGATCCTGATCGGCGTCAGCACCACGTTCGGCGCCTTCACGCAGGAGGTGGTGCAGGCGATGTGCAAGCTGAACGACCGGCCCATCATCTTTGCGCTGAGCAACCCCACTGACAAGTGCGAGTGCACGGCCGAGCAGGCCTATACCTGGTCGGACGGCAAGGTGCTGTTCGCCGCCGGCATCCAGTTCCCGGACTTCACC
>CAXTCN010000118.1:0-13414 GCA_964242575.1 uncultured Acetobacteraceae bacterium
GTGTGGCGGAGCAGACTCAACACGGCCGATCCAGCAGCGTTGAACAGCCCTGGGCAAGCCCCGCCCCAGCGACTGCTATGAGGGCGAAGGTTCGGGTGAGTGTGCAGCCAGGACAGTCCAGGATCGGGTAGCCGGTTTCAACGTCTGGCTTGTCGTGTCCGCAATCACACAAGCCGTCGCCGCTTCGCTCACGATAGGATTTGTCGGCTATCAGGTGTGGCTGACGTGACGGCAGCTTAAGGCCACTGAAATCGCTGCTTACGCTTCTCGTGAGCAGGCCATCATTGCAGCGCAAGCCCTCAACCTCTCTCAGAGGCCATGGATTACGATCAACGTGACCATAGCAGGTCCACTGTCTTACGGACCCAATGGCGCAGGTTTTTCCTTCGAGTATCACATGGAGAACATCGGGAACTCGCCAGCGTTGAGGGTATTCCCACAAACACTTCTTTACGCAAAGAAGAAAAAAATGCCGACTGAGGAGATCGTGCTGAAAGACTTCGTTGCCGGACTTAACTCTCCTACAGCAGATCCACTCGGTTTCACTATTGGCCCAAAATCCAAACGAACGTTTGTTATGGGCCAAGCTGTACCTTATAGCGAGATTGCTGAATCGGCCATAAGTTACAAGGTCGGTGACATCCAACCTAGATGGCTGCCTATAAAACTTATTGGAGTAGTCACTTATCAATTTGCTTTTTCGGACGAGATGCACGAAACCAGTTTTTATTACGATTTGATGAAGTGGAACAACGGTGTGCCTCCGTCCGTCGTCGGTCTTTCGCGAGAGGACGGAGATGTAGCTGCCGAGAAGTTGGTTCTTCGAGAAAACATTCTTTTCAGCCCTTACATGACCTGAACCGAATTGGACAACCAGAATGCTTAGCAGTGCCACCGCGTAGTGCATTCCCGCTACATCTCACCGCCCTCCCGTTCGGAGAGGCACGCTACTCCTAGTCATGGCAGCACCCGCGCGTATAGGTTCGTCATCCCAAACGACTCGCGCTCTGGACCACGTAGAAGCGGTGAAGCCCATTGACTGAGAACGAAAAAGGCGACGCCGAACAGCAGCATGGAGCCAGCGGCGTAGAGCCGACGCTTGGCGTCAGTCAGGCCGAAATCTCTGCCGCTCACAGCCCTGATAAACAACGCATAGCCAGCAGCACCGAGAACGGTCGCCAGAAGCGCCAGGGCAATTCCAGTCGCTTTCCGAGCCGCGTCACCATCAATGAGTGGCTTACGCTCCTCGTTGGCGTGGGATCGCTCGCGGTCTCGTATCTCACCTACCAGAACGCTGCGGACACTTCCGACCTCAAGGCCGCTGTCGGCAACCTCACCAATCTGGCGGGTGAGGCCCGGCGGCAGGCTGACGCTATGCAAACTCAGGCCAGGGCGATGCAAGGCCAACTTGATCAGATGACGATCAATGAGCGCCCCTGGCTCTCGGTCAGTGATCTTTCTGTCGATGAGATACGGATTTTTCCAGTCGGAGCAGGTATTGTAGCTTTCACCAGCTATAAGGTAGCTAACCTTGGTCCTTCCCCAGCCATAGCCGTCTTCGTCAATCCAGCCCTGTTCCTTGAGGAGACTGAGAAGACCGATATTGATACCGTTCGGCAGCTTTGTAAACCACAGCCGTCCGGTTACGATAGGTATTCCGCTACTTACCGTGATACCATACTGCCCGGGCAAGGCGAGTCTATTAATGGATTTCCCTCGCAGGCCGGTATGTTCGCGCATAGTACCCGTGAGCTTGAAGAAGCAGGTCAGTATAACGTCGCCATCAACTTTGTTCTTGCTGGCTGCATCACTTACCGGACTCTTGGCAAAACCGCCTTGCACGAAACTGGGTTCGCTTTCAGGGTGCAAGGCTTCAATGCGCAAAACCGTCAGCATACGGACAGGAATGGACTGATCGATATCCGCGAGAAAGGAGAGGTCAGGACCGGGCACCTCAGCATAACCCCGTATCCGCATGGGAACTTCGCGGACTAATCCGCCCGGAGATGCGTGGCCGAGAGAACCAAACGCCAGCAAGGTCATCGCGCCAAGCCCCGCCGCCCTCACAGTCCGGACTCCAGCCCGGAACCAGCCCCGGACCGCAAGGGGCGGCTGGTGGCGGGTGCTACATAATACCGGTGCACCTGCTGACCTCACGCGAGGACCCATTCCCGAGCGTCGTGCTGGAAGCGATGTCCGCCGGCGTGCCAACAGTCGCGTTCGAGGAGGGCGGTGGCATCCCGGACCTGCTGCGCGAGCACGCCGCCGGCGTCTCGGTGCCACTCGGGGACGCGACGGAGATGATGCGGCAGATGCGCTCGCTGGCTCTCGGCACGCGGGCCGAGGACCGGGTGCGGATGATTGAGGTGGCGCACCGATGCTTCGCCTGGGACGGCTACGTGGACCGCGTGCTGGCGCTGGCGCGGCCAGAGCTGCGGCAGGTCTCGGTCGTGGTGCCGAACTACAACTATGCGCGGTTCCTGGAAGGCCGGCTTGGCTCCGTGTTCGCGCAGACCTATCCGGTCGCGGAGGTGCTGGTGCTGGACGACGCATCCAGCGATGACAGCGCAGCGGTGGTGCGGCGCGTAGCGGACGCGGCGGGCCGGGTCGTGGGGTGGCACGCAAACGCCAGCAACTCAGGTTCGGTGTTCCAGCAGTGGCGGCGGGCGGCGGACCTGGCGCGGGGCGAGTGGGTGTGGCTGGCCGAGGCGGACGACCAGGCCGACCCCCGGTTCCTGGAGGCGTTGTGCCATGCGCTGGAAGACGCTCAAGATGCCGTGCTGGCGTTTTGCGACAGTTGCGCGGTCGATGCGGACGGGTCGGCGCTTTGGCCCAACCACCAGGAGTACTACGCTCGTTCGGGTGCAGCGTTGCTGGCGCAAGACGGCATCTACCCGGCTGAGACGGTCCTGCGCGAATGCCTGGCGGACCGCAACCTGATCCTTAACGCGAGTGCCGTCCTGTGGCGGCGCACCGCGCTCCAAGCGGCATTGCGGCGTTGCGGCCCGGAGTTGGAGCAATTCCGCATGGCCGGAGACTGGCGCGTCTACGCGGAGGTGCTGGCGCAGGGCGGCACCGTCGCCTACGTGGCGCAACCGTTGAACGTGCACCGGCGCCATGCCGCCAGCGTGACGCACAGTTTGCCGGCCGCACGGCATGTGGCGGAGGTCGTTCGCATGCAGAGGCATATGCGGACGGTGCTGGGCGGGGATACAGCGCTGGTTGCGCGTCAGCGCCGGGCGTTGGCGGAGACGCGTGCAGCTTTAAAAGCAGTGGTCTAGCGGTTCGTATCCAGCCAGGTGCGCCGGTACAAGGAGAAAACTGGGCAGCGGAGGCTGACGGTCGACAGCACGAGCTCGCCATTCGGGCCCACTGTGTCCAGCGTGCAGGCGCCGTCCAAGCCGCGACGTTGCACCTCGACCAAGACCCGCTGAGAGTGCATCACCGCGATCTCCTGGACGCTCGGCACCGAGGCATAGCTGCGGATGTTCTCGCGGGTTTGCGCCTCGTTCCCGGGTGAAAGTATCTCGATGATCAGGCAAACGTCCGGGATCGCAACCTGCCCTTGCTGGTCGGGCGCGCCGGTTACCACGATGTCGGGAACCCGAACGTTCTTACCGGGCCGGAGGCTTGGGACGATTGCACCCTCGGTCACTGCGGATAGATCAAGACCTGCAGCGTCAATAGCATTGAGCACATATCTGCCGATGTTCAACTGCAATAGCCCATGAGTGGAACTGGCCGGGGACATTGCGCGGACTTTCCCGTCGACCAAATGAAACTTCCGGCCGGAGCCATCCCCTGGCCAAGCTAGGAAGGCCTCGGTCGTCATGGTCGGCAGGCGATGCTGCACGGTCACGTTCATAAGCGGACGATACCACCCGCAAGCAGTGCCGTCAGGGAATTTTCGTCGTTCCAACCGCGAGCGCCCGGGTCCGCAGCGCCTTTTCCGTAACCCCGCTCACGCCTTCCCGCCGCTGCAACTCGGCCCACACGTCGGCGGGCTCGATCCCGGCCGAGACCCACAACACCAACAGGTGATACAGCACGTCCGCGCTCTCGCTGACCAACGCGGCGCGGTTGCCCATTGCGGCTTCGATCAGGCACTCCACCGCCTCCTCGCCGAACTTCTGCGCCACCTTGGGCGTGCCGCGGGACAGCAGGCGGGCGGAGTGGCTATGCGCCGGGTCAGCGGTGCGGCGGTCCATTACGACGGCATGCAGCCGGTCGAGCACCGCCGCCGAAAACGGAGCAGGCTCTGGCGCTGGCTTCGCCGCAGCAGAGTTCTTGGCTGTCTTGGCCACGCCTAAGCCGCCTCCGCCATGCGGCGCACCGGCAATCCCGCCTCATGCAGCGCCGCCTTCACTTGCGCCAGGGTGAAGGTGCCGAAGTGGAACACGCTCGCGGCCAGCAGCCCCGTGGCGCCGGCCCTTGCGCCGTCCACGAAGTGCTGCAGCGTGCCGACCCCGCCTGACGCGATCACCGGCACCCGCACCGCCGCGCACACTGCCCGCAGCAGGTCCAGGTCGAAGCCCTGCCCGGTGCCGTCCCGGTCCATGCTGGTCAGCAGAATTTCGCCTGCGCCCAGCGCTGCCGCCTGTTGGCACCATGCCACTGCGTCAAGCCCGGCGCTGCAGCGGCCGCCATGCGTGAACACCTCCCAACGGCCCGGCGCCACGGCCCGCGCGTCAACCGCCACCACGACGCACTGGCTGCCGAACTTCTGCGCGGCCTCCCGCACCAAGTCTGGCCGGGCCACCGCCGCCGAGTTCATGCTGCACTTGTCCGCGCCCGCCAGCAGCAGGCGACGCATGTCCTCCGGCGACCGGATGCCGCCGCCGACCGTAAGCGGCAGGAATACCCGGGCAGCGGTACGGGACACAACATCGAGGATGGTGTCGCGGTCCTCGTGGCTGGCCGTGATGTCCAGGAACGTCAGCTCGTCCGCGCCGGCGGCGTCATACACCGCCGCCTGTTCAACCGGGTCACCGGCGTCCCGGAGTGACACGAAGTTCACGCCCTTGACCACGCGGCCGTCTTTCACGTCCAAACAGGGGATTACACGAAGCTTCAGCATGTCCCGTCATAGACCCGGCCGTTGCTTCGCGCCCAGTGCTAACTTACGCCTGGCTGTACCCAGCCAGGCGGCGCTTGCTCAGACGGTATGCATATCCGCCAGCAACGCGAGGGCGGCGGCCGGGTCAATCCGGCCGTCATACAGCGCCCGGCCCACGATCACGCCCTCGACCGATCCGGCCAAGCCCTGCACCCGGTGCTTCAGCGCCATCAGGTCCTCCAGGCACCCCACGCCGCCGCTCGCGATCACCGGGGTCTGCAACGACGCTGCCAACGCCAGGGTTTGATCCAAGTTAAGCCCACTCAGCATCCCGTCCCGACCGATGTCGGTGTAGATCACCGCCGCCGCGCCCGCGTCCTCGAACCGCAGCGCAAGGTCGAGCGCCTGCGTTTGCGTCGTCTCGGCCCAGCCGTGCGTCGCCACCATACCGTCCCGCGCGTCGATGCCGACCGCGACGTGGCCGGGGAAAGCGCGGCAGGCCTCGAACACCAGCTCCGGCGTCTGCACCGCCGCACTGCCAAGAATCACCCGGCGCACCCCGGCCCGCACCCAGCGCTCGACCGCCGCCATGTCCCGGATGCCGCCGCCCAACTGCACCGGCACCCGTGCCGCCGCCAGGATCGCCTCGACAGCGCCGCCGTTCACCGAGTGCCCGGCGAACGCGCCATTCAGGTCCACGACGTGCAGCCACTGGCAGCCGGCGTCCTGCCACGCCTGCGCCTGCGCACCCGGATCGTCCGAGTAAACCGTGGCCTGGTCCATCGCGCCGCGCCGCAACCGCACGCAGGCGCCGTCCTTGAGGTCGATCGCAGGATACAGGGTGAGGCTCACGCCTTCGGCTCCCGTTGCAGCAGCTTGGTATAGAACATGCCGCGGATGGTTTTGCCGCCGACGCGCGCGTAGTTCGGGTGCTCGCCCCAGCGGTGGTAGCCGAGCGTCTCGTAAAGACGGATCGCGGCCTCCTGGGTTTCGCGCACGTCGAGGTTCAGCACCCGGTAGCCAAGCGCCCTCGCGCCCTCCTCGACCCGCCGGGTCAACAGCCGCGCGAGGCCGTGCCCGCGGGCATAGGGCGCCACGAACGCGTGCGTGAGCGTCGCGGCGAACGCCTGCGCCTCGTTGTTTCGCGGTGGCCGCACCAGTTGCGCGCTGCCGACGATCACGCCGTCGAGCCGGCCGATGAACAGCTCCCGTTCCGGCACCAACAGCACGCCATGGAAGTAGCTTTCCAGCGCCAGGCGGCCCGGCGACTTCACCCAGCCAAATCCGCCGCCCTCTAGGATGGCGGCGTCGGCAGCCTCGCACAGCGCGTGCAGGTCGGCCTCGTCCAGCCTGGTCACGCGCTCAACCAAAAGGGCGTGGGCCAAAGCGTCTGCCATGCCTATGGCGTCCAGCGCAGGAAGTTGGCGAGGATGCGCAGTCCCACGTCCTGGCTTTTTTCCACATGGAATTGCGTGCCCGCCCGGTTGCCGCGCGCGACGATGGCCGGCACCGGGCCGCCGTAGTCGGTGGTGGCCACCAGTTCCTGGTCCGCGCCGCCGCGCAGCGCGTAGCTGTGCACGAAGTAGGCATGGTCCCCGGGCGCCAGGCCGTCCAACAGCGGATGCGCCCCGGGTTCGAACGCCAGCGCATTCCAGCCCATTTGCGGCAGCCGCAGCCCGGGTGGGTCCATGGCCGCGACCTCGCCGCCGATCCAGCCGAACCCCGGCGTGGTTACATGCTCAAGGCCACGCTCCGCCATGAGCTGCATGCCGACGCAAATGCCCAGGAACGGCCGCCCGGCGTCGGCGCTGCGCTCGATGGCGTCGCGCATGCCCGGCACCGCCGCGAGACCCCGCGCGCAGTCCGCGAACGCGCCCTGGCCCGGCAGCACCACCCGGTCCGCACGCATGATCGCGTCCGGGTCGTCCGTTACCAGCACCTCGGCGTCGATCCCCGCCCGCCCGGCCGCTGCCGCGAGTGCCCGGGAGGCGGAAGCAAGGTTGCCGCTGCCGTAATCCACCACGGCCACGCGCATCACCGGAGCCGCTCCGCGTAACGCGCCGCGAGGTCCGGGCGGGCCGTCAGCAGGCGGGCCAGCGCGCCCTCTTCATCGCGCGCGGCAAGCACGTGCGCCAGCACGTAGCCACGCCGTTCCAAGGTCCAGCGCACCAGGTCGCGCCCCAGCAACCCGGCCAATACGGCGAATGCCAGGCTGAGTATCGCCTGTAGCCCGTCCGGCGCCAGGCGTCCCACCAGTATGGTGAGCGCCAGGAACACCAAGCCCGGAATCCAGGCGCGCTGCGCCAGCAGCCAAAACGGCCCGAACACCGCAGCACCCCAGCTCCAGCCCTCCCGTACCAGAACGGGCGCGCGGTCCGCCTTCAGATGTGCGGTGTAGGTCCTCATAGCGAACCCTTGGTTGACGGAATGACGCTGGCGGCGCGCGGGTCCAGCTCAGTTGCTTGCCGCAAGGCTCGGGCCACGGCCTTGAAGCACGCCTCCGCCACGTGGTGCGCGTTGTGCCCGGCGCGCTGCGAGACGTGCAGGGTCAACAGCCCGTTCATGGCGAACGCGCGGAAGAACTCCGGGAACAGCTCAGTGTCCATCTCGCCCACCTTGTCCCGCTCGAACACAGGGTCCCAGGCCAGGAACGGACGACCTGACAGGTCCACCGCCGCATCCACCAGCGCCTCGTCCATCGGCACCGCGGCGGTGCCGTAGCGCATGATCCCGCGCTTGTCCCCCACCGCCTGCGCCAATGCGCTGCCGAGCACGATGCCGACGTCCTCTGTCGTGTGGTGAAAGTCGATGTGCAAGTCGCCGTCCGCTTGCACCTCCAAATCGAACAGCGAGTGCCGGGCGAACGCGGTCAGCATGTGGTCCAGGAAGCCGATCCCGGTCGCAATCTTGCATTGCCCCGTGCCATCCAAGTCCAGGCGGACACAGATGCGGGTCTCGGATGTGTTGCGGGTGATTTCGGCGGCGCGGGACATCGGGGCTTCACTACCCCATCGGTTGACCGGGGGGAACCGCGTCCGGGACCTGCCTATATCTTGTGCAGACTGATGGCGTAACCCACCTAGAGCGGATCATGCAGACTCAGAATCCAAACGACCCCGTCGGCTGGCACGGGACAACTATCTTGTGCGTGAGGCGGGACGGCAAAGTGGCCATGGCTGGCGACGGCCAGGTCTCGCTTGGCCAAACGGTCATCAAGGGCAACGCCCGCAAGGTGCGCCGCATTGGCAACGGCAGCGTGCTGGCCGGGTTCGCCGGCACCACCGCGGACGCCTTCACTTTGCTGGAGCGGCTGGAGGCCAAGCTCGAGCGCTTCCCGAACCAGTTGGAGCGCGCGTGCGTCGAGCTGGCGAAGGATTGGCGCACCGACCGCTACCTGCGCCGGCTGGAGGCGATGATGGCGGTGGCCGACAGCGCACACAGCTACACCCTGACCGGCAACGGCGACGTGCTGGAACCAGAGGACGGCGTGATCGCCATCGGCTCCGGCGGCAACTTCGCGCTGGCTGCGGCGCGCGCGTTGCTGACGGTGGACGGGCTGGACGCCGAGGCAGTGGCGCGCCGGGCCATGGGGATCGCCGCCGATATTTGCGTTTACACCAATCACTCCGTGATCGTGGAGAGCCTGTGATGGACGTGCCGACCTATTCCCCGCGCGAGATCGTAGGCGAGCTCGACCGCTTCATCGTGGGCCAAGGCGACGCCAAGCGCGCCGTCGCCATTGCGTTGCGCAACCGCTGGCGCAGGCAACAGCTTCCGGAGGGCATGCGGGACGAGGTGGTGCCAAAGAACATCCTGATGATCGGCCCGACCGGTTGCGGCAAAACCGAGATCGCCCGGCGGCTGGCAAAGCTGGCGCAGGCGCCGTTCATCAAGGTCGAGGCGACCAAGTTCACCGAGGTCGGCTACGTCGGGCGCGACGTGGACAGCATCGTGCGCGACCTGGTGGAGGCCAGCATCGCCATGCTGCGCGACGCGAGCCGCAAGGACGTGCAGGCCAAGGCGGACCTGTCGGCCGAGGACCGGCTGGTGACCGCGCTGGTGGGCGAGGGCGCCAGCGCCGACACCCGGGGCAAGTTCCGCAAGATGCTCCGCGCCGGCGAGCTTGAGGACAAGGAGGTCGAGGTCGCGGTGGCGGAACAGGGCAACCCGCTGGCGCAGATGGACATGCCCGGCCTGCCGCCGGGCCAGATGGCCAACATCGGCGAAATGATGAAGGGCATGTTCGGCCGCGCGCCGGCGCGCAAGCGCATGACGGTGGCGGCGGCCCGGGTCGCGCTGGCGCGGGACGAGGGCGACAAGCTGATGGACAACGACCAGCTCACCAAGGACGCCGTGAGCCACGCCGAGCAGAACGGCATCGTGTTCCTGGACGAGATCGACAAGGTCTGCGCCCGCACCGGCGAAGGCGGGTTCCGCGGCGGCGACGTGTCGCGTGAGGGCGTGCAGCGCGACCTGCTGCCGCTGATCGAGGGCACCACCGTCAGCACCAAGTACGGCCCGGTCAAAACCGACCATGTCCTGTTCATCGCGTCGGGCGCGTTCCATCTGGCTAAGCCGTCCGACCTTCTGCCGGAGCTGCAGGGCCGGTTGCCGATCCGGGTCGAGCTGGCGCCGCTGTCCCGTGCGGACTTGCGCCGCATCCTGATTGAGCCGGAGCACAGCCTGATTAAGCAATACGAGGCCCTGCTCGGCACCGAGGCTGTGACGCTCAGCTTCACGGAGGATGCGGTGGACGCGTTGGCGGAGCTGGCGGCGGACATCAACGACCGGGTCGAGAACATCGGCGCCCGGCGGCTCGCGACCGTGTTGGAGAAGTTGCTAGAGGATATTAGTTTCAGCGCGACGGACCGCGGCGGCGATTTAGTCACCGTGGATGCCGCATACGTAAACGAGCGGGTTGCTCCATTGGCAGCCAAGGGAGATTTAAGCCGCTTCATCCTGTAAACGTTACGTCTTGACAAGTTTCAGATGCTTCGGCTTTTCTCTAGTGCAAAGAGGAGAGTGCCGATGACTGCGAAGCTTGCAATGTTCATGGTTCTGGCGGCTGGGGTGGCGGGGTGCGCCAGAAACCCGCCCCCACCACCTCCGATGGCAATGGCGCCCGAGCCGCCGCCGATGCCCGCGCCGGAGCCGGTGGCGTCCGGCCCGGTTGACGGCATCTATCGCGGCACGTCCGAGGCTACTGGCCAGCTTGCGCGCGGGTGCGCCCGCCCCGGTCCGATCACCATCAATGTCGCGCGGAACAACACGTTCACGGTTAAGGGCATTCGTGGGCGCATCAGCCCTGATGGCGTGGTTTCCCACGTTGGTCGCGGCGCAAGCCTGTCGGGTACCGTGCAGAACGGCAACCTGGACGTGACCACAACGGGCCGTTGCGAGTACCATGTGACGGCAACCAAGTCCTAACGCGCGTGCTTTCTGGCGGCCTCGCCTCCTGCACGGAGGCGGGGCCGCCGTCGTTTTTGGGCTACGGCCTTGCCCCCCGTGGCCGAAGTCGCACATCTAGGCCGATGCCTGACCCCTTTCTCGCGCCCGAAGACCCCACTGCCGCCGACGCGATTGCCGCAATCGCCGAGGAGCTTGAGGTGTTCGACGATTGGATGGACCGCTACGGGTTCATCATAGAACTTGGCCGCAAGCTGCCGCCGTTTCCACAGGAGTGGCAAAACGACTCGCACCGCGTGCCGGGCTGCCAAAGCCAGGTCTGGATGGAGGCGCAGGTGCGGGACGGCCGCATGTACCTGGCCGGCGCTTCGGACGCGGCCATCGTGTCCGGCCTCGTGGCGTTGCTGCTCCGGGTTTATTCCGGCCGCACGCCGGCCGAGGTGCTGGCGACCGACCCGGTGTTCCTGCGCGACCTCGGCCTGCTGGAGGCGCTGTCCACCAACCGCGGCAACGGCATTGCCGCCATGGCGCGGCGCATCCGGGAAGTGGCGACGGCCTGCGCCGCCACGGTGTAGTGGGTGCGGGGCCACGGGTCGGCCTGTTCATCGCCGCTTGCTTCGCCGCAATGGCCGTCACGTCGGCCTACTTGCCGTTATGGTTCGCGGACCGCGGGCTGACCGCTTCGGAAATCGGCCAGGTGCTTGGGTTCGGGTCGGTGCTGCGGGTGATTGTGGTGCCAGGCTGGGGCTGGGTGGCGGACCGGCTCGGCCGGCGGCGGCTGGTGCTGTTCGCCGCCGCCGGGTCGGCCGCCGCCGCCGCCGCGTTGCTGCCGGCCGGGCAGGGCTTCGCGGCTATCCTGGTAATCTCGGCCTTCCAAGGCGTGTCGGCCGCTGCGCTGACACCGCTGTCGGACAGCCTGACCTTAGCGCTGGCGGCGGCACGGCGGCTGGACTACGGCCGGACGCGGGCCTACGGCTCCGTCGCTTACATGGCGGCAACGACGGCGGCCGGCATGACCTTGCAACAGTCAGGCACCTGGCTGGTGCCGTGGGCCTTGGCGTTGGGCTACAGCATCGCGGCGGCCTTGACGCCGGCGCTGCCGCACTTGGAGCCGCCGCCTAAAGCGCGTCGCACGCCGGTCGGCCTGTTTGGCAACCGCCAGTTCCGCCTAACCGTGTTGGCGACGGCGCTGATCCAGGGCGCGCATGCCGCCTATTACGCGTTTGCGCCCTTGCATTGGCGGGCGGCTGGAATTCCGAACGGCACCATTGGGCTGCTGATCGCCGAGGGCATCGTGGCGGAAGTCGTGCTGTTCGTCTGGGGCCGGACGCTGGTGGAGCGGCTCGGCCCGGCACGGCTCACGGCACTGGCGGCGGCTGCGTCCGTGCTGCGCTGGACCGCGACCGCATTCGTGACCGACGTGCCGGCCCTGGCGTTGATCCAGCCGCTGCACGCCATGACATTCGCGTTCCAGCACCTGTCGGCGATGCTGGTGCTGCGGGCCATGCCGTCCAACCAGGCCGGGCAGGCGCAGACGGTGCTGTCCGCCATCGGCTTCGCCGCGCTGACCGGGCTGCTGGTGTGGCTGTCCGGACAGATTTATGGCGTGGCGCCCGGAGCCACGTTCCTGGTGATGGCGGCGGTCGGCGGCGCCGGGCTGTTCGTGGCGGCGGCGATGGCCCGGACGCCATCAGCACGCGCCCAGGGTTGCCCGACGGTGCCCTGATCCGGCAGGAACGCCGTCCCACGTCTGCGCGGGACGGCGGCCCAATAGTCAGGCCGCGCGAGCCATTTCGCGCAGCACGTAGTGCAGGATGCCGCCGTTGCGGTAGTACTCGACCTCATCCGCCGTATCGACCCGGCACTGCACTGCCAGCTCGTCGATCCGCCCGTCCTCCCGGTGCACCACCATGCGCAGGTCCATGCCGGCGCGCAGCTCCTCCAGTCCCAGGATGTCGATGGTCTCATGCCCGGTCAGCACCAGGGATTGCCGGGTCACGCCGTCCTTGAACTGCAACGGCAGCACGCCCATGCCCACGAGGTTTGAGCGGTGGATGCGCTCGAAGCTCTCGACCACCACGGCCTTGATGCCCAGCAGCGCCGTGCCCTTCGCCGCCCAGTCGCGCGACGAGCCCATGCCGTACTCCTTGCCGCCGAACACGACCAAGGGCACGCCCTCCTTCATGTAACGCTGCGCCGCGTCATAGATCGGCATCTGCTCGTCGGACGGCTGGTGCCGGGTCCAGCCGCCCTCGACTCCGGCCACCATCTCGTTCTTGATGCGAATGTTGGCGAACGTGCCCCGCATCATGACCTCGTGGTTGCCGCGGCGGGACCCGTAGCTGTTGAAGTCCCGCTGCATCACCTGCCGCTCGCCCAGGTAATCGCCTGCCGGCGAAGCCTTTTTGATGTTTCCGGCCGGGCTGATATGGTCAGTGGTGATGTTGTCGCCGAACAATGCCAGCACCCGGGCGCCCTTGATGTCCGTGACCGGCGCCGGCGTCATGGTGATGCCGTCGAAGTAGGGCGGGTTTTGCACGTAGGTGGAGCCGTCGTTCCAGCGGTAGGTCTGGCTGCTGGCGTCCACCTCGATGGCCTGCCACTCCTTGGTGCCCTGGAAAATCTCGCCGTAGCGCCGGATGAACTGGTCGCGCGACAGGCTGGCGCGCACCGTCTCCAGGATTTCCTGGTTGGTGGGCCAGATGTCCCGGAGGTAAACCGGCTGCCCGTTCGACCCGGTGCCGAGCGGCGCCGTCGTGATGTCCTCGTTCATGGTGCCCAGCAGCGCATAGGCCACCACCAGCGGCGGCGACGCCAGGTAGTTCGCCCGCACGTTCGGATGCACCCGGCCCTCGAAGTTGCGGTTGCCGGACAGCACTGACACCGCCACCAGTTTATTGGCCTCGATGGCGTCGGCGATGGCCGGGTCGAGCGGGCCGGAGTTGCCGATGC
>CAXTCN010000119.1:0-13368 GCA_964242575.1 uncultured Acetobacteraceae bacterium
CGCCGCCGGTGAACAGGGAGATATGACAGAGACAGCAAAGGGTCAAGAGGGGAAACGGTTCGTTACGCAGCTAAGATGACACCGGCGGCGGCCTAATGGTTCTGCACCAGTATGCCTCTCGGCAGCGTGGACAGGAGGTGATCGAAGTAGGGAATGGTTCGCATCAGCCCAGTCTCGAGCGAAATCGCCGGGGTCCAACCCAGCTTGGATTGGGCCTGAGTGATGTCCGGACGGCGCTGCCTCGGGTCATCCTCCGGCAGAGGGCGGTACACGATTTTCGACTGTGAGCCGGTCAGGTCGATGACCCGCTGCGCCAGTTCCAGGATGGTGAACTCGCCGGGGTTGCCGAGGTTGATCGGCCCAACGACCTCACGCGGGGTGTCCATCAACCGCACGAAACCATCGATCAAGTCATCGACATAACAGAAGGACCGGGTCTGCTGCCCCTCGCCGAACACCGTGATGTCCTGGCCGGTCAAAGCCTGCACAATGAAGCTTGACACTACTCGGCCATCACGTGGGTGCGTCCGTGGGCCGTAGGTGTTGAAAATGCGGGCCACCTTGATCTGCAACCTGTGCTGGCGCCAGTAGTCGAAGAACAGCGTCTCCGCACACCGCTTGCCCTCGTCATAGCAGGACCTTGAACCAATCGGGTTCACGTTGCCCCAGTATGCCTCGGGCTGCGGATGCAGCGTCGGGTCGCCATAGACCTCGCTGGTGGAGGCTTGGAATATCTTGGCGCCGAGACGCTTGGCGAGGCCCAGCATATTGATGGCGCCGAGCACGCTGGTCTTGGTGGTCTGCACCGGGTCGCGCTGGTAGTGGACAGGCGACGCCGGGCACGCCAGGTTGTAAATCTCGTCCACCTCGACAAACAGCGGGTGGGTGATGTCGTGCCGGACCAGCTCGAAGTTCCGGTTGTCGAACAGGTGGGCGATGTTGCGGTGCGTGCCCGTAAAGAAGTTGTCCACGCACAGCACATGGCACCCGAGGTCCAGCAGCCGTTCGCACAGGTGCGACCCCAGGAAGCCAGCCCCTCCCGTTACAAGAACCCGGCGTTCCAGGTGCACGGCCTATAAATCCTTCTCGTCCGACTCCGGCTCGACCTCGATATCCGCGCCGATCGCGTCAGCGTCGTCTTCCAGGTCGGACGCGTCTTCAAGCACGTCCTCCTCGACCTCGTCCTCGGCCACCTCGACCTCGACCTCGGCGTCCTCAAGGTCCGGGGCGACAACCTTCTTGATGCGCTTCTCCTCGGCCACGTTGCCGCCGCCGCGCCGGGCGCGCGGTTGCTCGACCGGCTGCTCGGTACCGCACTTGACGCAGACCGCGGGCACCTTCGCTAAGTCGTAGAACCGCGTGCCGCAGGCGACGCAGACGCGCTTGGTGCCGAGTTCAGGCTTCGCCATCGGGCCTCCTTGAAGCTTATGCCTCCGCAGCGCGGCGGAAGGCGCCGGGCCATGCCATCGCTGCGCCTGCCTGTCAAACCGGGGACCGCCATGCTACGGGCGCGCCCTGCCCGGCGTATCGCCGCAGGCGACCGTTAGGCCAGAGTATGCAACACAGCCTTCGCCCTCTCACGTCCAGTCGTCCGAGCAGTCCGCTTCAAGGCGTCGTGCAGGTTCCCGGCGACAAAAGCGTCAGCCATCGCGCGCTGATGCTCGCGGGCGTCGCTGTAGGCGAGACGCGGATCACTGGCTTGCTGGAGGGCGAGGACGTATTGCGCACCGCCGCCGCGATGCGGGCGTTGGGGGCGGAGGTGACACGGGATGCGCCGGGCCAATGGCGCGTAGCCGGGCGGGGCGTCGGAGGCCTGCGCGAGCCCGGCGACATCCTCGATATGGGCAACTCCGGAACGGGTGCGCGCCTGCTGTGCGGCTTGCTGGCGAGCCATCCCCTGTTCGCGGTCATGACTGGAGACGACAGCTTGCGACGGCGGCCGATGCGCCGGGTGACAGAGCCGCTTGAGGCATGCGGGGCGCGGTTCATCGGACGAAGCGGCGGACGGCTGCCGCTGGCGATCCAAGGCGCCCGCGATGCGCTGCCCATTGAATGCTGCCTGCAAGTTGCGTCGGCGCAGGTGAAGTCCGCGCTGTTGCTGGCCGGGCTGAACGCTCCGGGATGGACGCGGATCGAGGAGCCGACGCCGACGCGGGACCACAGCGAGCGCCTGCTGCGGCACTTCGGGGCGGAGGTTCGCGTCGAGCCGGCTGGCGCGGGCTGCGTCATCCACCTGGCCGGCCAGCCTGAGTTGCGTGCAGCGGACGTCGTTGTGCCCGGTGACCCGTCGGCGGCGGCGTTCCCGCTGGTTGCGGCGTTGCTGGCGCCAGGGTCCGGGGTAACGGTGCGCGGCGTCGGGCTGAACCCGTTGCGGACCGGGCTGTTCCTAACCTTGCGCGAGATGGGCGCCCGGCTGGATGTCGCGCATGAGCAGACAGAGGGCGGGGAGCCGGTCGGAGACGTGACGGCCACCTACACTGGGCTGCACGGAGTGGACGTTCCTCTGGAAAGAGCGCCGAGCATGATCGACGAGTACCCTATCCTGGCCGTCGCGGCCGCTTGCGCCAGCGGCATCACCCGGATGCGGGGCCTTGGGGAGTTGCGGACGAAGGAGAGCGACCGCTTAGCAGCGACCGCGGCCTTGTTACGGGTGAACGGCGTGCGGGTGGAGCTGAGCGGGGACGACCTCGTGGTGCAGGGCGACGACGTGCCCGGCGGCGCGCAGGTCGAGACCCATATGGACCACCGGATCGCCATGAGCGCGCTCGTGCTGGGCCTTGTAGCCAAGCGGCCGGTGAGCATCGACGACGCCAGTTCCATCGACACCAGCTTCCCGCAGTTCGCCAAGTTGATGGGGGGGCTAGGCGCGTGCATCGCATGAGCTTGGTTGTTGCCATCGACGGTCCGGCCGCCGCGGGCAAGGGCACCCTTGCGCGGCGGTTGGCCGCGGCGCTGGGCCTGCCTTACCTGGACACGGGGTTGCTGTACCGTGCGGTGGGACGCCGGGTGCTCGACATGGGCGCGGACCCGGCTGACCCCACGGCGGCGGCGGCGGCGGCGCAGCAGTTGCAAGCCACGGACCTCGCGCGGTCCGACCTGCGCGGGCCGGAGGCGGACGCGGCGTCCAGCCAAGTGGCCGCGGTTCCGGGCGTGCGCGATGCGCTGCTGGCGTTCCAGCGGCGGTTCGCAGAAGGCGGCGGCGTGCTGGACGGCCGGGACATCGGCACCGTCGTGGCGCCGGATGCGCAAGTGAAGCTGTTCGTCACGGCGGACCTCCACACCCGGGCGCGGCGGCGCTGGGCTGAGGCGCAGGACCGCGGCCTTGGCGTAAGCTTGGCCCAGGTCGAGGCGGAGATGCAGGCGCGAGACCAGCAGGACCGGGAGCGCGCGACGGCGCCATTGCAGGCGGCGGTCGATGCCGTGCGGCTCGATACGACGACGCTCGACGCTGACGCGGCGTTTGCGGCGGCACTGGAAATCATTCGCCGCCGGACCAGTTATGCTTGACTCGCACGGCTTTGATCGTGTTTGTGCAGACGCAGTTCCACCGGCCCTGGTCTTTGACCTAGGCCGGCTTTTGTTCAATCCAGCCTGCGTTTGAAGCGCGGGCTAGCCGTTCTTCCGCTTGCAGGCCACGCCTGCGAGCTTGAAGCGCGCACATTCGATGACCCCGGCCCGGCCGGTCTCACGTACAGGAATACCCCATACACATGGCATCAGCAGCCACCGCCCTTCTAGACCGCCCAGCCCATGGCGACATGGACTTCGCCTCGATGCTTGACGAATCCATGGGCCGGGAGATCGGCTTCGAGGGTTCGGTCGTTACCGGCCGCGTCGTCCGCCTGACCGAAGAGTACGCCATCGTTGACGTAGGCCTGAAATCCGAAGGGCGCGTCGCCCTCAAGGAGTTCGCCCAGCCTGGCCAGAAGCCCGAGGTCAAGCCCGGCGACAACATCGAGCTGTATGTCGAGCGCTATGAGGACCGGGACGGCGCCATCGTGCTGTCGCGCGAGAAGGCGCGGCGCGAGGAAGCCTGGACCAACCTGGAGAAGGCGTTCGAGGCGCAGCAGCGCGTGAACGGCACCATTTACGGCCGGGTCAAGGGCGGGTTCACCGTGGACCTGGGCGGCGCGGTCGCGTTCCTGCCCGGCAGCCAGGTGGACATCCGTCCGGTGCGGGACGTGGGTCCGCTGATGGGCACGCCGCAGCCGTTCCAAATCCTCAAGATGGATCGGGCGCGCGGCAACATCGTGGTGTCGCGCCGGGCCGTGCTGGAGGAGACGCGCGCCGAGCAGCGCAGCGAGCTGATCCAGGGCCTCAAGGAAGGCATGATCCTGGACGGCGTGGTGAAGAACATCACTGACTATGGCGCGTTTGTGGACCTGGGCGGCGTCGATGGCCTGCTGCATGTGACCGACATCGCCTGGCGCCGCATCAACCATCCGAGCGAGGCTTTGCAAATCGGCCAGCCGGTGCGGGTGCAGGTGATCCGCTTCAACTCCGAGACGCAGCGCATCAGCCTGGGCATGAAGCAGCTTGAGGCCGACCCGTGGGAGGGTGTGGCGGCGAAGTACCCGCCGGGCGCCAAGTACTCGGGCCGCGTCACCAACATCACCGACTACGGCGCGTTCGTGGAGCTGGAGCCGGGCGTCGAGGGCCTGGTGCACGTCAGCGAGATGAGCTGGACCAAAAAGAACGTGCACCCCGGCAAGATCGTCGCCACCAGCCAGGAGGTGGACGTGATGGTGCTGGACGTGGACAGCTCCAAGCGGCGCATCAGCCTTGGCATCAAGCAGGTGCAGCGCAACCCGTGGGAGCAGTTCATGGACGAGCACCCGGTCGGCAGCACCGTCGAGGGCGAAATCCGCAACATCACCGAGTTCGGCCTGTTTGTCGGCATCACCGCCGACATCGACGGCATGGTGCACATGTCCGACCTGTCATGGGACGAGCCGGGCGAGCTGGCGATCGCCAACTTCGAGAAGGGCAACACCGTCACGGCCAAGGTGCTCGACATCGATGTCGAGAAGGAGCGCATCAGCCTCGGCATCAAGCAACTGCATGATGACCCGGCCGCCGACGTGCTAAGCCGCGTGCACAAGAACGATGTGGTGACATGCGTGGTGACCGCGGTGCAGGCGAACGGCATCGAGGTGCAGGTGGACGGCATCCTGACCGGCTTCATCCGCCGGGCCGAGTTGGCGCGGGACAAGTCGGACCAGCGCCCGGACCGGTTCGCAGTGGGCGAGAAGGTGGACGCCAAGGTCACCGCCATCGACCGTGCAGCGCGCAAGCTGTCGCTCACCATCAAGGGCCGGGAGATGGAGGAGGACAAGCAGGCCATCCAAGACTTCGGCACGACCGACTCGGGCGCCTCGCTTGGCGATATCCTGGGGGCGGCCATCCGCCGGCGGAACCAGCAGGGCAGCGACAGCTAGGTGTCACTGCTCGACACCGACTTGATCCTGGACAGGCGGCGCTTGAAGCGTCGCCTGAACGGCTGGCGAGTGGCGGCCGTCGTGGCGGCTACGATTGCGTTGGTCGCGGTGGCGACGCCGTTTGGCGTGACTCCGGGACGCTACATCGCCCGGGTAAACGTGTCTGGCGTGATTACCGAGGACCGCAAGCTGATCGAGGCGGTCACGGCGCTGGCCAAGGACCGCAGCGTGCCAGCGGTGGTGGTATCGATTGACAGCCCCGGCGGTTCGGTGGCCGGCGGCGAGAGCTTGCGCGGCGCGTTGCGCCGGGTCGCGGCGGTGAAGCCAGTGGTGGCAGTGATGCGCGGCACCGCGGCGTCGGCTGGCTATATGGTGGCCCTGCCCGCGGCGCGGATCTACGCGCGCGACGCGACGCTGACCGGCTCCATCGGCGTCATCCTGCAAACAGGCGAAGTGTCCGGGCTATTGGACCGGCTGGGGTTGACGGCGAACGCCATCACCTCCGGGCCGCTCAAGGACCAGCCGAGCTTCACGCGGCCGCTTACGCCGGAGGGGCGCGAGTACCTGAACGGGCTGGTGGGCGACATGTATGACCAGTTCGTCGCCATGGTGGCGGAGGCCCGGCGCATGGACCCGGCCGTGGTCCGCACGCTGGCGGACGGCCGCGCCTATACCGGGCGGCAAGCGCAGAAGCTTGGCCTGGTGGATGAAATCGGCGGAGAAGCCGAAGCCAGGGAGTGGTTGGCGCGCGAGCGAGGCGTTTCAGAGTCCCTGCCGATCAACGACTTGAAGCCGGGCGGCTTGTATGACCGCACTGTGGGCGCGACGCTATCCGGGTTGTGGCACTCAACCCTCGGCGCAGCCCTTGCGCCGGTTAGCGCATGGGCGGTGTGGCAGGGCGCCACGCCGCACTAAGCCCGTTTTCTTGACGCGCGGGAGCCGCTGCGGCATCGTGCGCACGTTACAGCGGACTCGATACGGCCCCACACTACGGCAAACCAAGCATGACAAAATCTGAACTGATCGCTGAACTTGCGACCGACAACCCGCACCTTATGAGCCGGGATGTTGAGTTGATTGTTGCAACGATTTTTGACGAGATCACCGCCGCCCTCTCCCGGGGCACGCGGGTGGAGTTGCGCGGTTTTGGCGCATTCACCGTGAAGCGCCGGGACGCACGGACTGGTCGAAACCCCCGGACCGGAGAGGCCGTGCCAGTGAGCGAGAAAGCAGTGCCATTTTTCAAGGCCGGAAAAGAGCTTCGGGAGCGCGTGAACCGTGGCGTCAAGCCTGCCCGTGCCCGCCCCCGCGCCGAACGCGTGTCGGCCTGACGCATGAGGTTCCTGCTTGCGTTGCCGGTGTTGATCGTGCTGGTCGCTTTTGCGCTGTCCAACCGCCAGGTCGTGCGCCTCGGCCTGTGGCCGACCGATATCCTGGTGGATCTGCCGTTGTCCGTGCCCGTGCTGGTCGCGGCTGGACTGTTCTTTGTTGCTGGCGCCGCCATGACCTGGGGCAGCACCTTGGCAAACGGCAGCCGGGCGCGGCGGGCCGAGCGCGCGGTCCGGCAGCTTGAGGCTCAAATCCAGGCGATGCGTTCGCGGCCAGGGAATACTGCCGGCCTGCTGCCACCACCCGGAGCGTGACGACCGGGCTTATTGTCGCGTTGGACACCGCTGACCTTGCAGTGGCACGGACTTGGGCCGACGCCGTAGCGCCGCACTGCGGAATGCTGAAGCTCGGTCTTGAGTTCATGCTGGCGCAGGGGTCGGGCGGCGTTCAGGCCGTGCGGCAACGGCCGGTGTTCCTGGATTTGAAGCTGCACGACATCCCGAACACCGTAGCCGGCGCGCTCCGAGCCATATTGCCGCTTGGCTCGCACATGGTCACCCTTCATGCTGGCGGTGGCGCGGCCATGATCGCGGCAGCCCGGCAAGCAGCCGACACCGTCGAGACCCCTCCCCTGCTGCTGGCCGTGACGGTGCTCACCAGTTTAGACAGCAGCGCACTGCACGCGACTGGGGTGGCGGGCGGTCCACGCCAGCAGGTGTTGCGGCTGGCTCGCCTGGCTATGGCTGCTGGGGCGGATGGGTTGGTGTGCAGCGCGCACGAGGCGGCGATGCTACGCGATGCGCTTGGCGCCAGCCCAGTGCTGGTGGTTCCAGGCGTCCGTCCGGCAGGGTCCGATGTTGCGGACCAAGCTCGAACCATGACCCCGCGTGAGGCTGCTGAAGCGGGCGCTGACTGGATCGTGGTCGGGCGTCCAATAACCGGCAGCGCCGATCCGGGCTCGGCCGCAAGGGCGATCACGCACGAGCTGGCGTGATCGCCCCAACGACTTAGCTCCCCATGAGTTGGCGCGTGCGGTCGATTGACCCGGCACAAGCCTGGTCGTCCTTCTGGTCAAGCTGCCGAGCCTTCTCCAACTCCATCTTGGCCTGCGACATCCGGTCGTCCGGCATCGGTGCGCTGGACTGGCCCGGCGTGGTCTCAACCGACTTGTTCGACCCAGCCGCCGCGACCGCCGCGGCCGTTGGCAAACCCTGCTGCTGACGCCGCACATCGTCCGCCGACGTCGCTATAGTTGCGGTGGCCGCGTTCATCTCCTTGGTGCCAGCGGTGCCGCCAACACGGTTGTCGGCCGAGGTTCCGGTGGCGACCGGAGCCGGCGTGGTCGTGCCTGAAGACGGCGATGGCGCGCTGCCTGGATTAGAC
The DNA here is from genome assembly GCA_964242575.1 of uncultured Acetobacteraceae bacterium. Taxonomy (GTDB): domain Bacteria; phylum Pseudomonadota; class Alphaproteobacteria; order Acetobacterales; family Acetobacteraceae; genus JANPPS01. The sequence goes on from CAXTCN010000119.1 coordinate 8,151, forward strand.
CCGGCCAGCGCACCCGTCGTCACCGGGCCAAGCGCTGGTGATTGTGCGAGCTTGCGTCCGAGTTCAGCGATTTGGTCCGAACATGGGCCGGCCATGGCGGCACCGGACGTCAGTAGGACGGCAAGGCCGCCAGCGATGGTATAAAGACTCAGATTCGAACGGCGCATGACGACCTCCAATAGCTTTTATCCAACCAATATCGGTCGGCCAGGGACTTCGTTCCCTGGATGCTGCGGCGGAGGTGAAATTTGTCTGGAAAACTGCCTAGATCCAGCCTCGTTTGCGAAACCACAACAGCGGCAAAATCCCGCTGATGACAATCATGACGAGACCGTACAAGTAGCCGTATTCCCACTGTAAATCAGGCATGTTCTTGAAGTTCATGCCGAATATGCTGGCGACCAACGTCGGCGGCACCCCAACGACCGAGACCACGGTCAGCACCTTGATGCCATTGCTCTGCTCGATATTGATGAAGCCGAGCGTTGCGTCCAGCAGGAACTGGACCTTGTTGGTCAGTTGGCTGTCGTAATCCGAGAGCGAGGCGATGTCCTGGCGAAGCGTCTTGAAGCGTGGCCGCATGTCTTTGGGAATCCAGTCAGCCGCGACCTCGGTGGCATACAGCACGATGCGGTTCACGCCCAATAGGCTGTCCCGGATGTTCGAAAGCCGCTCGCCCGCGGTTCCCACGGCACGCAGCATCGCGCGCAGTTGGGCGTCCACGCGCGCAGCGTTCCGGGTGTTGCCCCGCTCCGGCCGGAACACCCGGCGCGACAGGCCGTCCAGGTCGGCGCCCACGTGCTCCAGCACGTCCGCTAACCGGTCCACCACGGCCTCCAGCAGGCCTACGAAGGCGCTCACGCTGCCAGGCGCGGCGTTGGCCGCCCGGCCGTCTTTCGCGTTGAAACGCTCCGCGAACTGGTCGAACACCGGCAGGTCCGCGAACCGCACCGTCATGAGGCAGTCGCGCGACAGCACGAAGCCGAGCGGGGCCGACATCGATATGCCGTCCAGCGCGCGGTAGGTCATGGGCGTGCTGAGGTACAGCGCGCCGTTCTCGGTCGAGAGCCGGCTGCTGCTCTCAATTTCCGCCAGGTCCGCGATGGCCGGCACGATAAGGTTGGTCGCCCGTTCGGCCACCGAGCGCTCCGCGTCCGTCGGCTTCAGCAAGTCGATCCAAACCGCGTCGCCGGCGTTCGGCTCGGCGTGATGGTCTGGGTGCAACGCACGACGTGGACTACGGCCGGTGTTGAAATACAGCATGGCGCCTCCCTACCCATCAACTGGACGGCGGCGCACCCCCAACAGCAACACCGGAGCCAGGCCCAGCAGGACAATCGCCAGCGCCGCCACAGCGCCGTCCTCGTAGGTGCCGCGCGCAGCCTCCCCATACACGGCTGTGGCAAGAGTTTCCAGGTTCAACGGGCGGAGCAGCAGCGTCGCCGGCAGCTCCTTCATGCAGTCGATGAACACCAGCAGCGCGGCAGCGACCAAGGCCGGCGTCAGCAGCGGCAGGTGCACATGGAACAGCAGCCGGCCGCGACGGGCGCCGAACGCCTGCGCGGCATGGTCAAGCGCCAACGGAAGCTGGGCGTACCCGGCCTCCAACCCGCCACCCGGCACCGCCATGAACCGGATGGCATAGGCCAGCACGAGCGCCGCGCCGGAGCCGGACAGCAGCAGCCCGGTCGAAACGCCCAGCACCGACCGGGCCACGCCGTCCAGCGTGTTGTCGAACAGCCCGAGCAGCATCAGCAGCCCAAGCGCCACGATGGTGCCGGGCACGGCATAGCCGAGGTTGCCGAGCCGCAGCGGCCCGGCCCGGTCCGTGACTCGCGCGGTGAACGCCAGCAGCAGCCCGGCCATCAGCACCACAATGGTCGCAGCGCCAGCGATCAACGCGCTATTGAGCGCCCATGTGCCGAGTTGCGTTGGCAGGCCTGCCTCCCGCAGCCGCCGCGCCGCGACGACCACGAAGTGCAACGCCGGCACGCCGAAGCCCAGCAGCACCGGAAGCGTGCAGGCCAGCGTAGCCATGGCGCCAGCGACCGGCCGCAACGGCTGGCGTTTCAGGGGGTGCGCGACGTCGATACGGAACCCGCCTCGCCGGCCCCACCGCTCCAGCGCGGTCACGGCGGCAACCAAGAGCAATAAGATCAATGCAATTCCGGCCGCTCCTTCCACCGAGGACCGGTTGATCCATGTGGTGTAAACCGCCAGGGTCAGGGTGTGCACGCCAAGGAACTCGGTAGCGCCCACGTCATTCAGCGTCTCCATCAGCGCGAGGCCCACGCCGACCGCGACCGCCGGCCAGGCGAGTGGGAGGGCGATCCGCAGGAACAACTGCATCCCCGACGCGCCCAAGCCGCGGGCCGCGTGCAAGGCGGCCGCTCCCTGCATGGTGAACGCGGCGCGGGCGTTCAGGTAAACGTAGGGATACAGCACGAAGCCGATCAGCATGGCGCAGCCGGGCAGCGAGCGAAGCTCCGGCAACCGCAGCGCTTGCGGGCCGTCCAGCGCCAGCACCGCACGCAACAGGGACTGCACCGGGCCGAGCGGGTGCAGCACGTCGAGGTAGGCGAAGGCGACCAAGTAGGTCGGCATCGCAAGCGGCAGCAACAGCGCCCAGGCCAGCATGGCGCGGCCGGGAAAGTCGTGCGCCGCGACCAACCATGCGGTCCCGGTGCCCACGACGGTGACGATGACGCCTACGCCCAACAGCAACAGCAATGTTTCGGTGGCTGCCTCGGGCACGACATAGCGCGCCAGATGCGGCCATAGCGCCCCCGACCCGTGGGACGCCAGCACCGCCAGCGACAGCACGGGCGCCAGCACGACCGCGGCGACGGCCCAGGCGGTGCGGCCCAGGCCGTCCAAGCGCGCGGCGATCAGCGGTCGAAGGCCACGCGGTCGACCAGCAGGCTCGCGGCGGCCCGGTTGTCGGCGATGGCCGGCAACGGCAGCGTGTCGGGGGTGAGCGTCCCGAACCCGGCCACGATGGGGTTGAGCGCCACGCCGGCGCGGACCGGGTTCTCGAAGTTCACGTCGGCATAGGCGTGCTGCGCCTCGGGCGTCACCAAGTACTCCAGCAGCTTCACCGCCTCGGCCCGGTTCGGCGCGTGCTTTGCGACTACCGCGCCCGAGATGTTGACGTGGGTTCCGGCGCCGTCGCGGAACGTCGGCAGCACGACGCGCACGGCCTCGCCCCAGGCCTTCTGCTCCGGCCCGCCTTTACCGGATAGCATGATGCCGCCGTAATAAGTATTGGCGACGCCCACGTCGCAGATGCCGGCCAGGATGTCGCGCGCCACCTCGCGGTCGCCGCCGCCGGGGCGCCGGGCGAGGTTGGCCTTGAGGCCGGTCAGGAACTCGGCCGTGGACGCCTCGCCGAACTTCGCCAGCATCGCGCTGAACAGGGACGTGTTGTACGGGTGCTGGCCGGCGCGGATGCAGACGCGGCCGCGGAAGCGCGGGTCGGCCAGGTCCTCGTAGGTGCGCGGCGGCTCGTCCACCCGGTCGCGTGAGGCCAGAATGGCCCGGGCGCGCAGGCTGAGCGCGAACCAGTGGCCGTCCGGGTCCCGCAGCGACGCCGGGATGGCATCCTGCAACGCCTGCGAGCGGACCGGCTGCGACAGGCCCTTTTTGGTCAGGTCCAGCAGGGTGCCGACATCCACCACCATCAGCAGGTCCGCCGGCGAGTTCGCGCCCTCGGCTGCCACCCGTTCGGCCAGGCCGTTCTGCAGGAACACGGTGTTGACCTTGACCCCGGACGCGGCGGTGAACGCCGTCAACAACGGCTGGATCAGCCCGGGCTCCCGCGTGGTGTACAGGTTCACATCGGCGGCGGCGGGCCGGACAAGGGCGGCAAGCAGCAGGGTGGCCAACAAGGGACGGCGCATGGGTATATCTCCGGTCGGGGCTGGATGCGAATTACTCGCAATCGCGTTCTCAAGCAACCCGGAGCGTGACCTGCGGCGAGCCGTGCAGTAATAACCTCGTCCAACGCCCTGAGGAGACCTGCCTTGAACGAGATCACGCCGGCGCTGCCCAACAGCCTCCGCTTGGGGCCGGACGAACAGGGCCGGTTCGGCGGCTTCGGCGGGCGCTTCGTGGCCGAGACGTTGATGCCGCTGATCCTGCGAGTCGAACAGGCCTACGAGGCCGCGAAGGCGGACCCGTCGTTCCAGGTGGAGCTGGACGCCTACCTCAAGGACTACGTGGGCCGGCCTAGCCCGCTGTGGCTCGCGGAGCGGCTCACCCGGACGCTGGGCGGCGCGCGTATTTACATGAAGCGCGACGAACTGAACCACACCGGCAGCCACAAGATCAACAACTGCATGGGCCAAATCCTGCTGGCCCGGCGCATGGGCCGCACCCGCATCATCGCCGAGACCGGCGCCGGGCAGCATGGCGTGGCGACGGCAACGGTTTGCGCGTTGTTCGGCCTGCCGTGCACGGTGTACATGGGCGCAACCGACGTGGAACGGCAGAAGCCGAACGTGTTCCGCATGCGGCTGCTGGGCGCCGAAATCCATCCCGTGACCAGCGGCGCCGGCACGCTGAAGGACGCGATGAACGAGGCGATGCGGGACTGGGTGGCGAATGTCGAGGACACCTATTACCTGATCGGCACCGTGGCCGGGCCGCACCCCTACCCCGCCATGGTGCGGGATTTCCAGAGCGTGATCGGCGTCGAGGCGCGGGAGCAGATCATGGCGGCGGAGGGCCGGCTGCCGGATGCGGTCGTGGCGGCCATCGGCGGCGGCAGCAACGCCATGGGCCTGTTCCACCCGTTCCTGGACGACGACGTGCGGCTGATCGGCGTGGAGGCGGCGGGACGCGGGCTGGACACGCAGGAGCACGCGGCCAGCCTGTCGCGCGGCCGGCCCGGCATCCTGCACGGCAACCGCACCTACCTTCTGCAAAACGAGGACGGGCAAATCCAGGAGGCGCACAGCATCAGCGCCGGGCTGGACTATCCGGGGATCGGGCCGGAACACTCCTGGCTGCATGACATCGGCCGGGTGGAGTACGTGGCGGCCACGGACCAGGAGGCGCTGGACGCGTTCCAGCTATGTTGCCGGACCGAGGGCATCATCCCTGCGCTGGAGCCGGCGCACGCCATCGCGCATGTGGCGAAGATCGCGCCGGCGCTGGGCAAGGATGCGGTGGTGCTGATGAACATGTGCGGGCGCGGCGACAAGGACATCTTCACCGT
>CAXTCN010000120.1:0-13354 GCA_964242575.1 uncultured Acetobacteraceae bacterium
AGCCGTAAAGCTCGAAGTCGTGCTGCATCTTGCGGCCCGTGGCGATCCAGTTCGCCTCCAGGCTGCCGCTCGCGCCGCCCTCGAAGCGCAGGAACAGCCGGGCCACGTCGTCCACCTGCACTGCGCGAGTTTCGGCGGCGCCCGCGCGGACCGGGCGTTCGGCGACGGGCGTGTCCACCTCCGCCATGAGCGACGCGACAGGACCGACCAGGTGGCGCGCCGCGGCCAGGATATGGCTGCCGATGTCGGCCAGGGCACCGCCCCCGCCCGCCGGGTCGAGGCGCCAGGTCCAGGGGGCTTGCGCGTCGGCCATGTAGTCCTCGGCGTGGACGCCGCGGAAGGTGCGGATGTCGCCGATCTCGCCGGACGCGATGATCTCCCGGGCCAGGGCGACCATGGGGTTCCTGAGATAGTTGAAGCCCACCTGGGTGGCCAGCCCGGCGGTTTCGGCGGCCTCGGCCATCTCCAACGCCTCGGCGGCCGTGGGCGCCAGCGGCTTCTCGCACCAGACGTGCTTGCCCGCGGCCAGCGCGGCAAGCGCCATCTCGCGGTGCAGGATGTTGGGCGTCGTGACGGACACGACGTGGATGTCCGGGTCGTCCAGCAGGTCGCGCCAGTGGCCCGCCCCGCGCCGGAACCCCAGCGCCCCGGCCGCGCGCCCGGCGAGCGCTGAATCGGCGTCGGCCAGGATGGCTAAATCCAGCTCGAAAGGCAGGCCGAACACCCGGGCTGCCGTGGCGTAGCCCAGCGCATGAGCCTTGCCCATGAAGCCTGACCCGATCAGGCCGACGCCGACCTTGCGTTTCTCAATCATGGTGCTGCGGTGTTCCCGGAGGGGTTCAAGGCCGAGGGGACGTGCGAGGGTGCAAGCCCCGGCACGGGAACGCGTTCAGTATGGCGAGGCCGGGAAGTAGTAGTCCCCGGCGTTCTCCTTGGTAATCAGCGGGCTGTCGAGGACGTAGCGTCCCTGAACCGGCGCCTGCGTCGTGAACCGCAGCACGGTCAGGCCGATGGCCGGGATGATTATGGTCGGCGGATAGAAAATGTCCGCATCGATGGGCGAGCCGCCGTCCATCACGGCCTTGACGACGCGGTTCATGCCGGAACCGCCGAGCAGGGCAATCTTGTCCTGGCGCCCGGCCTGCTTGATCGCTTCCAGCGCGCCCATCGCCGCATCGTCGTCGCCCGCCCACACGCCGTCGATGGCGCTGAAGCGCTGCAGGTAGTCCTGCATGACTTGGAAGCCCTTGTCCAGGTTCCAGTTGGCGTATTGCATGTCGAGGACCTTGATCTTGGTCCCGGCGAGCGCCTTCTGGAACGCCTCGATGCGAATGTTGTCGATGGCCGTCGGGATACCGCGCATGACGACGATGCTGGCACCGTTCGGGAACTTCCGCTTGAAGTACTCCGCCGCGACCACGCCGTATTGTGGGTTGTTGCCGCCGACGTACAGGTTCTCGATCCCAGGCTCGCTTAGGCCGCGGTCCACCACGGTGACGAACACGCCCTGCTTACGGATTTGCTTGACCGGCTCGGTCAGCGGCTCGGACTCGAAGGGCAGGATGACCAGGGCGTTGATGCGGTGGATCGCCACCAGGTCCTCGACGTCGTTGACCTGCCTGTTGGGGTCGGACGCCGCCGCCACGATGAACTCCACTTCCGGGAACGCCTTGCGCATCGCGTCCACGGTGCGGTTGGTCTGGTAGTTCAGCCCGCCCGTCCAGCCATGCGTCGCCGCCGGGATCGAGATGCCGATCTTGACCTTCTCGGCCGCTGCCGGGCTGGCGAAGCCCAGCGTGCCCGCGAGGATCGCGCCCGCCGCAATTAAAGAAGTCCGCCTTTTCAGCATTATTTCCTCCTGTTGGCCCAGCATAGAGACTGCGACCAGGACCACGGCACCCTACGACGGCTGGACGCCGGGCGGGCCGAACGCAATGGCGTCCCAGGCTCACCACCAGCGCCGGGTCGAGGCGGCCCGCAGCCCGTTCCAGGGCGGCGGTCGCGCCGTGCTGTTTGGAACCGTTAAACCGGGCCTTCGCGCTCTGCAAGGAAAATTGCGGTTTTTCTACTTCCGCAGATTTTGGTCCGTGATGTGGCTTGCGCAACGCGAGACCGGAGTGGATGCTGACGTATCGGGCAGCGGCACCCAGAGAAGACGGCGTCAAGGCAACGGACAAGGCAATGCCATCAAGGGCTGCCAAAGGGGAGGACAAGCGGTGCCAGTTCTGGAACTGCGCAACATCGTCAAGCATTTCGGCGCGATCCACGCGCTGAACGACGTGGACCTGCACGTCGAGCCGGGCGAGGTGCTGGGCTTGATGGGCGACAACGGCGCGGGCAAATCGACGCTGGTCCGGGTCATGGCCGGCAACTTCCCGCCCACCTCCGGCGACGTGCTGATCGACGGCGAAGCGCAGCACTTCGGCAAGCCGGTCGAGGCGCGGAAAAAGGGGATCGAGGTCGTGTACCAGGACCTCGCCTTGTGCAACAACCTGTCGGCCGCGGCCAACGTGTTCCTGGGGCGCGAGATCAAGAAGGGCGTCGGGCCGATCCGCTGGCTCGACCACGCGGCCATGGCTCGGCGCGCCGGCGAGCTGTTCGCCGAGCTGAAATCGGAAACCCGGCCCCGCGACCTGGTGCGCCAGATGTCGGGCGGGCAGCGTCAGGCTGTGGCCATCGCCCGCACCCGCTTGTCGCGGGCCAAGGTGGTGCTGATGGACGAGCCGACCGCGGCCATCTCCGTGCGCCAGGTCGCGGAGGTGCTCGACCTGATCCGCCGGCTGCGCGACAGCGGCATGGCCGTGATCCTGATCAGCCACCGGATGCCCGACGTGTTCGACGTGTGCGACCGGGTGGTGGTCATGCGTCGCGGGCGCAAGGTCGCCGACAAGCCCATCGCCGGCACCAGCCCCGAGGAAGTCACCGGCTTGATCACGGGAGCGATCCATGTCGCCTGACACCTCCCAAGCCGCGCCGGCCCCCGCCCATGCCGCCATCGACCGCGCGGTCCTGGACGCGCGGGAGCACTCGGCGCTGCAGGGCCTCGTCGCGTCCCAGGCGTTCTGGGTCACGGTGGCGTTGGCGGCGATCTGCGTCATCATGGGGATGTGGCAGCCGGCTTCCTTCGCCACCTTCGACAACTTTTTCAACATCACCCGGAACTTCTCGTTCATCGGCATCATGGCGCTGGGCATGGTGGCGGTGATCGCCACCGGCGGCATCGACCTGTCGGTCGGCTCGGTGATGGGCCTCGTGGCCGTGGTCTGCGGCCTGATGCTGCAGACCGGCAATCCCTGGTGGGCGGCGGTGCTCGCGGGACTGGCGGCGGGCGGGGCGGTCGGCGCGATCAACGGCGTGCTGGTCGCCTATGTCGGCCTGTCGTCCTTCGTGGTCACGCTGGGGATGCTGTCGGTGGCCCGCTCGGTCGCGGTGGTGCTGTCGGGCAACCGCATGATCTACGACTTCGGACCCGGCGGTTCCGCCTTCAAGCTGCTCGGCAACGGCCGCCTCGACCTGTTCCGGATCGGCGAAAGCACGCTGTCCCTGTCCTACCCGCTGCTGGTGCTGATCGTCCTCACCGCGGCCTTCGCCGCCGTGCTCAAGATGACGGCCTGGGGCCGCTACATCCTCGCCATCGGCGGCAACGAGAACGCGGCGCTGCTCACCGGCGTGCCGGTGAAGCGGGTGAAGGTCCAGTGCTACGTGGCGTCCGGCCTCGCCGCGGCGCTGGCGGCGGTGCTGAACGTGGGCTGGTCAGGCTCGGCGATCAACGCGCTGGGCACGGGGTATGAGCTGCTCGCCATCTCGGCGGCGGTGATCGGCGGCGCCAACCTGCTGGGCGGGCACGGCAGCGCCTACGGCGCGTTTATCGGCGCAGCACTCATCTTCGTCATACGCAACGCGCTGCTGATGGCCGGGGTCGATTCCAACTGGCAGGGCACTTTCGTGGGCGTGTTCCTGGTGGCCGCGGTCTATCTCGGGAAGATCCGCGCAAAAGGCGGCTGAGCCGGGCGAACCACCGGCGCACCGCTCAATCAACAAAGGTTCAGGCAACATGGTTCAGGGAGGGTCAGAATGGTGAGATCGGCTTTGTTGTGCGCGGCGGCGGCCGGCGTGCTTGTGCTCGCCGCGGGCGCCGCCACCGCCGCGGACAAGAAATACACCTTCGCGCTCGTGCCGAAGAACACCAACAACCCGTTCTTCGACCAGGCGCTGGACGGCTGCCGCAAAGCCGAGAAGGAGCTGGGCGGCACGATCCAGTGCCTTTACATCGGACCCGGCGAGCACGGCGGCGGCGACGAGCAGGCACAGATCGTCGCGGACCTCATCACCAAGCGGGTGGACGGCATCGCGGTGTCTCCCGCCAACGCCGCGGCCATCGCGAACGCGCTGTCCGGCGCCAAGGCGGCCAACATCCCGGTCCTGACCTGGGACTCCGACCTGCTGGAAAAGGACAAGGGCCTGCGCGCCGCCTACGTGGGCACGCACAACTACGACATCGGCGTGAATCTCGCCAAGCTGGTGGCGCAGACCAAGCCGCAGGGCGGCACGCTCTGCATCCAGTCCGGGGGCGCCGCCGCGGCCAACCACAACGAGCGCATGCAGGGCATCCGCGACACGCTCTCGGGCAAGCAGAGCGCCGCATCGCCCGGCGCGCGCCTGGCCGGGCAGAACGGCTGGACGGAAGCGTCCGGCTGCCCGCTTTACACGGACGACGACTTCCCGCGCGCGATCCAGCAAATGGAAGACACGCTCGCCAAACTGCCCAACCTGGACGCCTTCGTGCCGACGGGCGGCTTCCCCCAGTTCCTGTTGGACGCCTACCGCAACATCGCGTCGCGCCTAAAGGACAAGATCGCCTCGGGCAAGCTCGCGCTGGTGGTCGCGGACACGCTGCCCGTGCAGATCGACCTGCTGAAAGAGGGCCTCGCGACCGGGAACGTCGGCCAGCGGCCGTTCGAGATGGGCTACAAGGCCATGTATTTCCTGAAAGACATCAAGGACGGCAAGGCGCCCCCGCAGGACCCGACCTACACCGGCCTGGACGTCTGCACCGCCAAGACCGCCGCGACTTGCATCGGCGGCGGAAGCTGAAACGGTTCTGTTGCAAGCCGGGAGGTAAAGCAGGAGGTTCGGGGTAAGCTGACGGATGGGCGTGACGGCGAGGGACAGAGCGGATCGTTCAAGGGCCGGCGCATCGCCTCCGGCGTGATCCTGCGAGCGCTGCGATGCTACCTGGCTTTTCCGCTCAGCTACCGCGACCTCGCCGCCATGCCGGCCAGCCGTGGCACCGTAGTGGACCACACCACCCCGTTCCGCTGGGGACCATCAGGATGTCTGGGGTGCTCGCGCCGGCGAGGGCAATCGACGTTAAGCTGGCCGGGTGACACGAGCGCCGAAATCAACCAGATCGGTCGTTGAAACTGCCCCATCGGCGCGAGCACCCCAGACATCCTGATGGTCCCTCGATCTTTGCCCTGGCGAACTGCGCGTAGCCGTCACGGCATCCAAAGCCGCACAGCGTGGCGCAGAGCACCGCAAAAGCACCTCCGCCAGGCTGTGGGTAGTTCGGCCGACAACCCGTGGATCGTCAATCCCGGCAAAAAGCTTGCAAGCGGAAGGAGCCATAACACACGCCTCGAACATGCACGAGCAACATCGCCCAGCCATGCCAAATCCTGTGTCACGTCATGGTCCGCAAGCGCCCCCTCCCGTCAAACTCCATGGTGCGAAAACCCTGATCCCGAACCGGCGCGGACACGGAGCGTGGCATGCATCAACGTTGCGGGGCATGCTGATCAACACGGTCTATGTCGGACGCGCAGTCTATGGCCATTCCTGCTACCTGCCAGCGCCACCGCGGCTGCGGCCGATTCGCGGTCACCCGCATCCATCCGCGCGCCCGACGGCGCGTGTCGCCGTGCCGCAGGAGGAATGGATCGAGGTGCCGGTGCCTGCCCTGGTTGACGAAGCGCTGGCAAGTCATGCGCCTGGCTTCCCACATAACAGGTACAGGCCGGACGCCGATCACGTTGCTATCAGCACATGGATTTAGCTCTGGAGACACTTGCCAGCTGGATTGCCCGTCGCTAGTTATGTTTTGTTATCGTAACAATCACCCGGAGCAATCATGGCAGGCGACACCCCAAACACCGTTGAAGGTCAATTGCTGCTGCTTCGATCAGGCAGCGTCATCATTGGGACGCAAGAGAACGACGCGCTCGTGGGCACCGCCCTCGACGACGTGATCGTAGGGCGTGGGGGGGACGACGACATCCGTGCCCTCGGCGGCGACGACTTCATCGACGGCGGCGCGGGCAACGACACCGTGGACGGCGGCGACGGCGACGACTTCTTCCTTGGCGGCGACGGCAATGACACGGTCATTGCCGGCGCCGGCGCCGACACAATCGACTACTCGGCGCTCACCTCGCCAATCGTCCTTCGGCCGCGTGGGGTCGTGCTGAACGGCGACCCCACCCTCGACGACCCTGCGCGCGCCGGGCTGGAGCGCGCCCTGAACGGTGCCTCTCCGGTTGACGAAGCCGTTTTCGTTGGGGTGGAGCGCGTCTCGAGCGGCAATTCGTTGGCTGAGGGGCTTGTTGCCGGGTCGGAGAAGGATCTGCTCGTGGGCATCGAGCGCATTGTCGGCGCGCCCGGCCAGCCGAACGTCATCGACGCGCGGGGAGACCCGGGGCAGGTCCAGGTCACCTCGATCGATGTCGACCTCGCCGTCGGTTCCCTGATCGTTCGCGGCGTTCCGCGCCTTGGCAACCTGTCGTTCCAGGTGGAAAATTTCACGACCGTGTTCGGCACCAGCAATGCCGATTTCATTCGCGGCGACGGCAAGGCCAACACGCTCTCGGGGGAGGACGGCGACGATGTTGTCCTAGGCGGAGAGGGCAACGATGTCATCAACGGCGACGCTGGGAATGATAATCTGTTCGGTGAAGGCGGCGACGACGTGATTAACGGCGGTACAGGAGATGATTTTCTGACTGGCGACATCGGCGACGACGTGCTCAACGGCGGGGACGGCGATGACAAGGTGTTCGGGGGACAGGGTGGGAACGACGTCCTCGACGGAGGTGTTGGCTTCGATACCGCGTTCTTCGACGACGCCACCGCAGGGGTTTCCGTCGACCTCCGGCGCACCGACGCGCAAAACACCGGCGGCAGCGGTGTCGACACCCTGGTGGACATCGAGGGCCTCTTCGGATCCGACTTCGACGACGTCCTGATCGGCAAAGCCACCGGCAGCACTCTCGGAGGTGGTCGTGGCAACGACTTGCTGCTCGGGACCGGTGCCGGCAACGACCGTCTTTTAGGCGGCCAGGGCGATGACACGCTGAGCGGTGGCGCCGGGCAGGATACGGCCGACTACTCGGCTTTGTTCCCCTCGCCTTTGTTCTCCCACCTGCAGATCGATCTCGCCGTAGACGGACCGCAGGACACCGGCGAGGGCCTGGATGTGCTCATCAGCATCGAGAACATCTTGGGTAGCAGCGCCGGCGACTTCCTGGCGGGCAACGCGCGCGCGAACCGCCTGGAGGGCAACAGGGGCGATGACGAGCTATTCGGCCGTGGGGGCCGCGACAGCCTATTCGGCGGCGATGGCAACGACCTGCTGGACGGCGGCGCCGGCGCCGACACGCTCACCGGCGGGTCCGGCGCGGACCGGTTCGTGCTCGACGTGCGGGGACCGATCGACACGTTGGTCGACTTCGTTTCCGGCGAGGACCAGGTGATCCTCCGGGGCCTCCAGGCCGGGGTGACGGTGGCCGACCTGTTCGCGCCAGCGACGCAGGCCGGCGGCGGCGCCCGCGCCACCCTGTCAGCGGAGCCTGGCTCTGGTTCCTTCGTCCTTCAGGACCTCGGCCTGGGCGCGTTGTCCCCGTCGGACATCGTCATCGCGACATAAGCGGGCTGGAGCACGGCCCAACGGCCGGCAGTGCCGGCCAGCGGGTGCGCCGGTCAAGCCCGCCGTGATCGCTTACGAGCCGCCATCCTCGCTGGATGCTGGGCGGCGGCTCGTGACGCGATGGTGAAATCACTTGTTGCGCGTGTTTTCGGAAACCTTTGCAGGCAGGAGAGAAGAATGCGGTTTTGGAGCATGGCTAGCATTGTGTTGGGGAGTCTATCGCTTGGGGGCGTTGCCGCGTTTGCGGCGCCGTCCACGCCGCTGTGGATCAGCGACAGCGAGGGGCGCGTGGGCAACGTGGACCTGGCGACCGGGGCAGTGGGCGTCGTCGGCAACTCAGGCGTCGGCGCCCTGACCGACATCGGCTTCTCGTCCAGCGGCCAACTGTATGGCGTCACGTTCGACACCTTTTACTCCGTGAGCACCACCACAGGGGCAGCGACGCTGATCGGCGGCATCGGGACTATCGGCATAAACGCCCTGGTCGGCGCGCCGGGCGGGATCCTTTATGCGGCCAGCAACAACAACTCGACCCTCTACTCAATCCGTCCATCGCCGTTCTCGGTGACGACGCTTGCCGGCAGCACGGCAGGCAGTTCGGCCGGTGATCTTGCCTTTGGGGCGAGCAGCTTCACGCTGTACGAAAGCCTTCTCGGCGGAGACCTGGGCCGGATCACGATTTCCGACGGGACCATCACGGCCACAACCGTCGGAAACACGGGTCTTGGCAACCTGTTCGGGCTGGCAACCGGGGACGACGGCGTGACCTACGCCGTGGCCGACACTCAAATCTACTCCGTCAACCTCGACACCGCGGCCCTGACGTTCCTATTCGATTATGGGGGCCGCGGCCTCTCGTCTGCATTCGGATCAGCCTTTCTTACGGAAAGCAGCGTCTCTGTCCCCGAACCCGCCACACTCGCGCTGCTGAGCGCCGGCTTGCTCGGCCTCGGCCTGACCCGGCGTCGTTCGCGCCAGCAGCGTTGAAGCGTCGCGTCCGAACGCGCCGGCGTTGAGGGCGCCTCGGAATGCGGCATACGCCCGGTCACCCACGACCGGGCGGAAGCAGCCGCCCGTGTCCGGGAAGCGGTCAGGAACCAGCGCCAAGCTCTGCAATCGAACCCTGTAAACCTATAGGATGAAATCGGCTGCGGTGAACTTGATCCGCCTCGCGGCCACCAGCAGCGTGGCCGTGCCGGCGCCCGTGTCGAGGGTGATGGTGGTCTGCCCTTTATCCTGGTCGATCGCAGTCGTCACGGTTCCAGGCTGGTAGCGGATGAACTGCAGCCAGTTGGCGAACAGGAATGCCTGGTTGCCCGGCGCGGTCACGTCGGCGTCGATGGCGCTGAGGTCGATCCGGTCGCGGCCCACCCGGCTGAAGTCGGTGGATGGTTTCAGGTCCAGCGCGCGTGGCCGTGGGGAGGAGGTCGTCCGTGGACAGGAAGCGGAACACGTTCGCGCCGCTGCAGCCCGTGAGCACGTCGAGCCCAAGGCCGCCGGCCAGGATGTCGTTGCCCGTGCCAACCACGAGCACGTCGTCCCCGCTTCCGCCGGTCAGCACGTCGTCGCCCGCCTCGCCTCGTCCGAGCAGCGGCCCGTTCGCAGCCGAGCCGTCGAGCGTGTCGTTCCCGCCGCCGCCGTTGAAGGTCAGGCTGTCGAGGCCGATGACCGGCGTGGACACGCCCGGGCTGAGGTTGACGAACTGCGTTCCGAACACGTCCTCCACTACCAGGCGGTCGGCGCCCGCCATGCCGTTGAGTTCCAGGTGCTCGACTTCCTGGAGCGCGACGCCAAAGGAGGCCCCAGTGTTGTCGAACACGTAGGTGCTGGGATCATCGAAGGTGATGCCGGTCCCGACCAGCCAGTCGTCGGCCGCCCCGGAGCCGTCGATCCGCACCGTGTCCAAGCCCGCGCCGCCGATAAGGCGGTCGTCCTCCGTCCCGCCCACGAGCGTGTCCGCCCCCGGCCCGCCATCCAGGAGGTCGGCCCCCAACCCGCCCACGAGCAGGTCGTTGCCGCCAAGCCCGCGGATGCGGTCGGCGCTGCGCGTGCCCCTCAGAACATCCGCTCTGGCTGTGCCAACAATGTCCGGCATGACTTATGCTTAACAAGATGCTCGTGAGTGTGAATTCGCGCGGTCATGGACCCCACGAAAAACTTGCATTCCCAAAGGCTTACGGTGCTGATCAGGTAACCGGGGCAGATTCCCGGGCAGAGAGGTTGCGTTGAGCACGGCGGCGTGATTCCTGCTCTGCATGTCGGTGCCGAACATCACATCGCTGGAGGGGTTTTCGCTTGCCGAGTTGCGTGACCTCGTCGGCGTTTTGCTGGCCGAGGTTGGGACGCTGCGAAGCGGCTCTGAGGCGCAGCAGGTGACGATCACGGCGCTGCGGGCTGAGAACCAGGCATTGCGTGCCGAGAACCAGGCGTTGCGCGACGAGGTGGCCCGGCTGAAGGGATTGCCGCCCCGGCCGCCGTTGCGGCCGTCCGGCATGGAGCAGGCGACGCAGCCTGGGGCGGCCGGCAAGGATGAGAAGCGTCCCAAGCTGCCGCGTGGCGCCAAGCGCGACCGGGATGCGGTCACCGCCGAGCGGGTGCTCAAAGTTGCCGTGCCGGCCGGCTCGCGCTTCAAAGGCTATGAGGACATCCTGGTGCGCGACCTGCGGCTTTCGGCCGAGGTGATCCGCTACCGGCGCGAGCGCTGGGTCTTGCCGTCGGGCGAGACGGTGCTGGCCGCCTTGCCGGCGGGGATCGTCGGCGGGTTCGGCCCGGAGTTGCGGCGCTTCGTGCTGGCGCTGCACGCCCAGGGGCAGGTCACTACGGAGCGGCTTGTGGCGTTGCTGAACGGGATCGGGGTGGAGATCTCCAAGCGCCAGGTGGTGCGCCTGCTAGCCGAGCCGCTCGACGACTTCGTGGCCGAGGATCAGGAGGTGCTCCGTGCTGGCTTGTCGACCGCGCACTGGGTCACGGTGGACGACACCACCGCGCGGCACGCCCGTAGGGACGGGTTCACCACCCAGATCGGCGATGACCGTTTTGCGGTGTTCCGGACTGGCGCGTCGAAGTCGCGCGAGACGTTCCTGTCCGTGCTGCGTGCCGGACACACGGAGTATGTCATGAACGCAGCCGCGCTAGGACTACATGCGCGGGCACGGCCTGTCAGGACAGGTGGTCGCGTTGCTAGATGCGCACCCGGCCAAGCTGTCTGCGGACGCGCCGGCGTGGTCAGCGCACTTGGCCCGGCTCGGCATCGACACGCTCGCGATCACGCCCGATCCCGTGCAGATCGCTACCGAGGGCGCGCTCTGGGGTGCCATCTGCCACTATGGGCTGTTGACCACGGGCGCAGCGCTTGGCGCGACCGGGACGGTGATCGTGTCCGACGGCGCCGGGCAGTTCCGGGTCGGGCTGCACGCGCTGTGCTGGGTGCATGCCGAACGGCTGGTGCACAAGCTCGTGCCAGCCGCACCCGAGCAGCGCCGCGCCGTCGAGATGACGCGTGCGCTGATCTGGTGGCTATACGCCGACCTGAAGGCCTGGGCGCACAATCCTTGCCCACGACGGGCTGCGGCGCTGCGGGCGCGCTTTGACCGCGTCTTCAGCCGACGAACCGGCTACGCCACCCTGGACCGGCTGCTGGCACGGCTGCACCGGCGCAAGTCCGAACTGCTGCGTGTGCTCGAGCGTCCCGAGATCCCGCTGCACACCAACGGCTCGGAGAACGACATCCGGGCCTGCGTGACCAAGCGCAAGATCTCCGGCGGCACCATGAGCACGGCAGGACGCACCGCGCGTGACGTCATGCTCGGCCTCATGAAGACCTGCAGCAAGCTCAAGGTCTCGTTCTTCCGCTACCTCGGCGACCGC
This sequence comes from uncultured Acetobacteraceae bacterium, assembly GCA_964242575.1. GTDB lineage: Bacteria > Pseudomonadota > Alphaproteobacteria > Acetobacterales > Acetobacteraceae > JANPPS01. The sequence continues at coordinate 11,789 of CAXTCN010000120.1, forward strand.
CTGCATGTGCCGGGCGTCACCACCATCCCGCCGCTTCCCAACCTCGTCCGTCAGGCCGTCATCGCAGCTTGACTGCCCGAGAATCTGCCCCGCTTACGCTGATCAGCGCCGGAACGCACGGCTGGTTGACACTGTTGCCGCTGCACGCTCCGAGGCCAGCACACGCCACACTGCCGCCGGATACCACGTTTTGCCCGTGCTGGTGACGCGGCCCATGCGGTTCAGCTCCATGGCGATGCGCTGGAGCGACAGCCCCTGCCCCGCCAGCCGCGTCACGTCCGGCGCCACGCGGTCGCGGAACGCTGCCGCCGCGCGCGTCCGCTCGGCCCGTGCGGCCGACGGGTCGCTGCCGTGCGGCGCGCCGAGCCGGGTTCCCCCTCGCCTTGGCCGCTGCCAACGCCGCCTTCGCGCGCTCCGAGATCATCTGCCGCTCGTGCTCGGCGACGGCGGCCAGGATGTGCAGGGTGAGCCGGTTGGCCTGCGGCATGTCGCAGCACAGCAGCTCGACGCCGCTTTCCAGCAGTCGGGCGATGAAGGCGACGTTGCGCGACAGCCGGTCGAGCTTGGCGATCAGCAGCGTGGCGCGGGCCTGCTTGGCGTGCTCGAGCGCCTGCTGCAGCTCGGGCCGCTCGGCGCGCTTGCCGCTCTCGACCTCGACGTATCGCGCCAGGAGCCTGCCGCGGCTTGCGCCCACGAAGCGGGTGACGGCGGCCTGCTGCGCGTCTATGCCGAGGCCGCGGATGCCCTGCTTGTCGGTGGACACGCGCAGGTAGGCAACAAAGCTCATCATGCGACAGGATACCTAGCGCGTTTCACGCTGTAAACGGGCCCCGTGGCGTCAGCGAGGTACTCGGCTGGTCGCATGATCCGTATGCCGCGCCAAGGGTGCAGCACGAGCAGATCGGCGTCGCCGGTGACGAGTGTCCCCGCACTGGCGGCAAGAGCCGATTCCAGATACTTGTTGTCCTTGGCATCGCGGCAGTCGGTCACGCGTTCGGCCAGGGCGAACCACACGGCCCCTCCGCGCAGGACGTCCAGGATGCGTGCCCGGCGTGCTGCCGTCACGGCGCGCACGAAGCGTGGCCGGCCGAGCACCTCCGTGATCTCTGCCTCCACCTCAGCCGAGAACGCGAACAGGTCGGTGGCTTCCGCGTGCAGCAGCGCCCGCTCGGGCACGCTGTCCTCGCGCAGCGCTGACCGCGGCCGACGCGTCGAATACGATTAATCCGCCGAAGCGTTCAAGCGGGACATAATTCTTGGTCTTTGGCGCTTGTCGATACCCCTGGATGAAGTTGCTGCACGCTACTCAACCCGAATCGCATAGCCTCTCTTCGAAGCACTGGAAGACCATGGGAAACCCTAGAGCGGCTCTGCCCAGACCTCAGCACATCTCAGGTTGCTGATGTTGTGAGGGCTTTGCAAGCTAGAAATGACAAGGATTACGAACCGTTAGGCAGCGCCCTTCGCAGAGTCTGGCTTGGCGTGGTGCAGGAACATCCAGTTAGCTAGCATTACAATTACACTCTCTAGCAGTCTGTCGGAGTGGAGTGTTGGGCCATTGGGTCG
>CAXTCN010000121.1:0-13307 GCA_964242575.1 uncultured Acetobacteraceae bacterium
TCGACACCAAACGCAAGCGCTTGTTCGATTCTAGTCAGGCTGAGGACGCTCTAAGGTTAAGTGCAGCAACCGACGCCAATTACGTCAGTCTCACAGTTAGATGCAGCGTGACAGCATAACCCTCTTTCAGAACCCGGCCAAAAGGTAAGCTGTTCGTGCATGGGCCTTACCGTGCAGTTTTGAGCAAACCGTGAAGTGACCCCTCTTTGGCGCGCGGGCATCCCATCAACCCGCGCACACACCGGTCAGCCTACAGGGCTCCCAACATCAGATCGCGACAAGATCCATGGCGGAGGGCGCCGAGGCATCCAAGGCGGCAACGACCATGGAGCTGCCCGATCCCGCACCATCCGAGACATAAACCGGTCCGCCGCCGCTTCCCTGACTGTCTGTGGTTCCATACCCCGTTGAAGGGGCGAACAAGTCCGCCGTGATTTGCTCAATCTGCACCCCCAGCAACACCACCGATCCCTGCGCTATGTTGTTGGCCTCGTTTACGCCATCGAGCGTGTCGTAAACGATGAACAGGTCGCGCCCATCCGCGTCAACGGTGAACAAATTTCCTGCGTTGAGAGTGCCTTGGAACACGCCGTATTCCCCGTCTCCCACTACCGGGCGGAAGCGGTCCGCATCCATCGAGAGAATGTCGTCGATTAGCGCCACCTCCTGCACCCTGGTGGGGGTCGGCAGGTCTTCGGTTCCCTGGAAGTTACGCAGGCCGATGCTCTCTCCAGGCCGCCAATCGGTGATCACGTCAATCGGGCCGAGGAACACGTCCCCATCCGACACCACGGCGTCGTTGCCTGCGTCCCCTATCACGGCGAGGTTGCCGCTGCCGCTCGACAGCCGGAACCTATCCACGCCGAAGCCGCCGGTGAGGGTGTTGCCCGGGCTCATGCCGCTGCCGCCGCCGAAGCTGACCAGCAGGTCGTCGCCGTTGCCACCCCGCAGCGTGCTGCCTATGCCGCGAACCTCCAGCGTGTCATCACCGTTGCCGCCAAGCCCGACGCTGTTGGAAGCATCAACGATGATTGAGTCGTCGCCGTTGCCGCCGCTCACCAGAAGGCGAGTGGTGAAGGTGGGAGACAAACCTCTGACGGCGATGGTATCGTCGCCGTTGCCACCGAAGACCGAGGAGTCGTTGGTCCAATCCGGCACCGAGCCAGAGTCGAAAGTATCATCGCCGTTTCCAAGCCGATATACAGGCATCTGACCGTTTTCCTCTTCGTTGACATCCCCCGTTATGACCGGGAATGCCCAACACATATCGATCATCCAAGAACAATAAGCAACATGCAATGCGAATAAATAATAGTTGCATTCTATGTTAATAGAATTAGAAGCTCGACATTGCCTTGGTCAGTCATCGACCTTGATTTTGTGACTATATTAAATCATGGAATAATCAACTATAAGTTTAGTATTCGGTCGCAAGCCTACGTAGGATAAGTTCGGCATACGTGTTTATGCCGAACTCGGCATAAGCACGTATGCCGAACTTATCCTACGTACACAGCTACAGAGCCTCTCACCTACTTCCCCGTTATGAGCGCCCCGTCTCGACGGCCTATAGAATAAAGTCGGCGGCGGTGAACTCGATCCGTCCTGCGGCCACCAGCAGCGTGGTCGTGCCGGCGCCCGTGTCGAGGGTGATGGAGGTCTGCCCTTTATCCTGATCGATCGCGGTCGTCACGGTCCCAGGCTGGTGGCGGATGAACTGCAGCCCATTGGCGAACAGGAACGCCTGGTTGCCCGGCGCGGTCACGTCGGCGTCGATGGCGCCGAGGTCGATCCGGTCGCCGCCCGCCTGGCTGAAGTCGGTGATGGCCTCGGGTCCGCCGCGCGCGTTCGCGGCCCAGAGGTCGTCCGTGCTCAAGAAGCGGAACACGTCCGCGCCAGCGCCGCCGGTGAGCACGTCGAGCCCGAGGCCGCCGACCAGGGTGTCGTCGCCCGTGCCGCCCACGAGCACGTCGTTCCCGGCGCCACCGATCAGCAGATCGTCGCCCGCCCCGCCTCGTCCGAGCAGCGGCCCGTTCGCGGCCGAGCCGTCGAGCGTGTCGTTGCCGCCGCCGCCATCGAAGGTCAGGCTGTCGAGGCCGGTGACTTCTATGGACCCGCCCCGGATCGGGACGGAGCGTGTTCCGAACACCTCCTCCACGACCAGGCGGTCCGCACCCCCCATGCCGTTGAACTCCAGGTGCTCGACTTCCTGGAGCGAAACGCCGGGTGAGAATGTCCCGTTGTCCTCGAAGATGAACAGGCCGGGGTTGTCAAACGCGAGGCCGGTCCCGACCAGCCAGCGGTCGGCAGCGCCGGAGCCGTCGATCCGCACCGTGTCCAAGCCTGCGCCGCCGGTGAGGCTGATGTCCTCCGTCCCGCCCACGAGCGTGTCCGCCCCCGCGCCACCGTCCAGGATGTCGGACCCGGCACCTCCCGAGAGCACGTCGTCCGCACTTCCACCGAGCAGGACATCGTCGCCCGCCTCGCCTCGTCCGAGCAGCGGCCCGTTCGCAGCCGAGCCGTCGAGCGTGTCGTCCCCACCGCCGCCGTTGAAGGTCAAGCTGTCGAGGCTGATGACCGGCGTGGACACGCCCGGGCTGAGGTTGACGAACCGCGTTCCGAACACGGCCTCCACCACCAGGCGGTCGGCGCCCCCCATGCCGTTGAGCTCCAGGTGCTCGACTTCCTGGAGCGCGACGCCGAAGGATGCCCCAGTGTTGTCGAACACGTAGGTGCTGGGATCGTCGAAGGCGATGCCGGTCCCGACCAGCCAGTCGTCGGCCGCCCCGGAGCCGTCGATCCGCACCGTGTCCAAGCCCGCGCCGCCGATAAGGCGGTCGTCCTCCGTCCCGCCCACGAGCGTGTCCGCCCCCGGCCCGCCATCCAGGAGGTCGGCCCCCAACCCGCCCACGAGCAGGTCGTTGCCGCCAAGCCCGCGGATGCGGTCGGCGCTGCGCGTGCCCCTCAGAACATCCGCTCTGGCTGTGCCAACAATGTCCGGCATGACTTATCCTCCAGCAAGGCGCCCATAAGATCCATTCGTCGTGCCGGCCTGGGCCTGATCGTTGATGGCCGACATGAACTTTCCTCCCACGAGGCCGCATGTCCGGCAATGAACATGTTTGTGTTCAGCAATGAAATTCTGGACCCTACCCCAGGAACAAACACCAACAAAACACCTCACTTCAGCCAGAGGTGGAATGCTATGAGGATTTCAGTCTTCATACACCATTATGGATTGATTATGGCCTGGAACCACAAGGTGCAGCAGCCCTGCCTGATTTGCCGTGACCCCATGTCAACATGGATGCCGCCCTTTGACGATGGCGATGTCATCGACTGCCCAACGTGCGGGAAGATGCACATCACAGCGAGTGCTGGAGCGATACTGAAAGATAACATGCACAAAGCCAGCTATGTGCAGACACTAAAGAGCAGGATATTGGAGGCGCAACTGACCGTTCTGAAGAACGATTGGTTGCTAATTGATCGGCACTTCCTAAGTGAGATGACAGTGTTGAGCGGCACAGCCGTCCATCGACATCAGGAACTTATCGGCTGAAGTCCATTCCCTCCTAACCCGGGGCGTTCTGAAGGCTGCTGCATGGCTGAAATGGGATGCTCGTTATACAACGGATCGGGCCAAAGTAGGAATAGTAGCCTTACTTCCGAGCACGATAGGTGTTGTCTTTCTCATCCAATGCCTCTGGCACCATGGGTGATCTGCTTGAAAAGCGTTGACCGATAGCAGGAGCATTTTGCAAGGCGCTGTCACGCCCGACCCGACTGGCTGGCGCCGGCAGCACCCGTCTCCTTGCGAGCCTTGTCAGCCAGCCCGAACAGGGTCCGGTCGAGCCGCAACTCGCCTTTCTGGTGCAGCTCTACCATGCGCCGCAGCAGCCCGCCCGGCGAGCGCACCTTCCCCACGGCATGGCGGGCGCGGATGGCGGCAAGCGCCGTGATCGCCTCCTCCTGCCCCAGCAGGACGCGCGCTTGTCCCCACACATGGGGGGGGGGGACATGCCAAGAGCCGACCGGGCGTGGAACGCGGCTTGGTCCAGCTCCTCCCACCCGGCCCGGGCGCTGCTGGTCCAGTCCCGGAAGATGGGTGCGACTGCCAGGATGAACCCTGGCGTCACCACGAACCCCCGCAACGCGCTGGGCTGAACCTCACTGGCCCGAGTCGAATCGACTCGCTGCCGCTGCATCGCCTGCTGCTGTCACGCTGCACTTAACCAGGGTCTGATTCACTTTGCGTGCCGGGAGTTGATCGCTGGCAGCTGGGCTGGCAAGCGGCGGCATGCAGACGAACTTGGGCTGGGTCTTCGGGCCCGATGTGAATGTCCTCGCAGCCGAGCTGAAGGACGGCACCTGGCAGGTCTCGGCGTGTGGGCACGGGGAGCGGACGTGTCCAGGCTGCGGCACGCGCGCGACGGTGCGGCACAGTTGGCAGTATCGGCGCTTGCAAGACCTGCCGGTGCAGGGAGCGCGGGTGACGCTGGGCGTGCGGCTGGGCCGCTGGCGGTGTCGCAACCCGCACTGCGCGCGGCAGACCTTCACCGAGCGTCTCTCGGCCACTGCGGCGCCGCTCGCGCGCCGGACCTGCCGCGTCGCCGAGCTCGTGCGGCAGCTGGGCCACACCGCCGGCGGCCGTCCCGGCGAGCGGCTGATGGCACGGCTGAGCCTGCCGGTCAGCGACAGCACGATCCTGCGCCAGCTCAAGCGGCACGCGGCCGCCCGCGCCCCTGCCGCTGTCCGCGTGCTCGGCATCGACGATTGAAGTTGGCGCAAGGGCGTCAGTTATGGAACCGTGATGGTCGACTTGGAGCGGCGGCAGGTCATCGACGTGCTCCCGGACCGCTCGGCGCAAAGCACGGCGCGCTGGTTGGAGCAGCATCCAGGAGTCGAGATCGTTAGCCGCGACCGTTGTGGGTTGTATGCGCAGGGCGCGCTTCGGGGGGCGCCGCAGGCGAGGCAGGTGGCTGACCGCTTTCACCTGCTGCAGAACCTGCGCGCTTGCATCGAGCAGCATATGAGCAGCGTCAGTCGCCATCATGGCCGCTCGCTGGTGCCGGCGGCACCGCGCGACACCGTCAACAACGCGCACGAGGCAGCCCGGCAAGCGCAGCGCGAGGTGCGTCAGGCCATGTTCGAGCGGGTGCTGCACCTGCGTGCCGAGGGCAAGACGATGCGCGCGGTTGCCGCGCAGACCGGGGTTGGCTGGCGGACGGTCACCAAGTGGGTCCGCTCAGGCTGCCTGCGGGACCGCCACCGCGTGGCACCCGGGCCGTGGTCGCCACGGTACGTTCTGGAGTACCTGAAGCGGCGATGGGCCGAGGGGTGTACGCACGGGCGACACTTGTTCTGGGAGATCAAGCACCGCGGCTACCAGGGCAGCTACTCCCACCTACAGAAGCTCTTGGCCGAATGGCGCAGCGCCAGCGATGAGGGCCGACCACTGCCCGAGCGGCAGCCCATTGCCGCAGCCGCAGAGGTCCGGGCGGTCGATCCCTCTACGGGGTGGCAGCTCTCGCCGATCACGGCGGCCGCGTTGTGCCTGAAGCCGCGCGGTCTGCTCACCCCGTCCCAAGTGCTCAAGGTTGAGGCGCTGAAGCACGCCTCGCCCAGCTTCGCGGCCATGCGGCGGCTCGCGATGCGGTTCCGCGGAATCCTGCGCGGCGGCAGGGCGGCAAGGCTTGGCGCATGGCTGCGCGACGCGCGTGCCTCCGGGGTCGGCGCCCTGCAGCGCTTCGCGCGGATGCTGAGCCGAGACTTGGAGACAGTGAAGAACGCCATCACCGAGACCTGGAGCAACGGGCAGACGGAAGGCCAGATCAACAGGCTGAAGACGCTGAAGCGGGCGATGTATGGCCAGGCCAGAGTTGAGCTGCTCCGAGCGCGCCGGCTACCGCTCGCGATCACCGACTAAGCACGGAGAGTGAGTCAGACCCCGCTAAACTTCAGTTCTCAGGTTAGGCAGAGTTGAGCATCTCTGGGAGTCCTCGTCTGCCCGGCAAGTGGGCATCGTGTGATGGAAGCGTACGCAAGCAGTCCGCGGTAGCCCGGCAGTTTCGGCCAGTTGACAGCCTGGTCAAACCGGCATCGCGTGATCCAGCGCGGTTTGAAGGACGAAGTTCGCCCGGCGTGCCCATAACCGCACCAGTGGCACACCTGTTGCACTACACACCCGTTGCAACAATGATTCTACAAGACTGACCGTTCTGTAGGGATCAGTCGCAAGGAGACGACATCATGAGCGCCACACTGAAGCAGGCCCCGACCGCGATGACTGGCTGCCTGGCCCCCATAGACAAGGGCGGCCTGGACGAGCTGATCGCCAAGGGCCGCGCCAACCCCCAGGCCATCAAGACCCTGAAGTGCCTGACCATCGCAGAAGGCCGCTTCCGCCACCTCAACATGATCCGCGACCTGCCGCCCTACATCGTGGACGAGCCGCCGGGCCTGCTGGGAGACGACACCGCGCCGAATCCGTCCGAGGCGTCCCTGGCTGCGCTCGGCTCCTGCCTGGCCGTCGGCATCCACGCCAACGCGGTCGCGCAGGGCATCACTGTCCGCAAGCTGGAAATCGAGCTTGAGGCCGACATCAACATCACGGCGGTCTGGGGCACCGGCGACACTTCGCCGAAGCCGGTCGGCTTCGATGCCGTGCGCGCCAAGGTCCACCTGGAGGCCGATGCGCCCAAGGAGCAGTTGGACGCCCTGATCGCCCATTCGAAGCGGTGGTCGCCGGTCGCCAACACCTTCACCAAGCCGGTCCCCGTGGACGTGACGCCGGTCTGATTCGTGAAACAGGGGACGCCAGCATGAGCGAAGCCATACTCCGAGACGCCCCGGCGTCCCCTGGCCTGGACGTACTGCGCGCCGTGGTCGTCGCCGAGCTGGCGCCGATCACGCACGAGATTGACCATGGCGGGGTTTACCCTGCGCAGGCCCTGCGCGCCCTGGGCTCAGCCGGGCTGTACGGCCACCACCTCCGGGCCACCGCCGCGCAGCCCAGCATCGGCGCGGCCATCGAGGCCATGTCCGCCGTCAGCGAAACCTGCATGAGCACGGGCTTCTGCACCTGGTGCCAGGACGCAAGCGGCTGGTACTTGGAGCAGTCGGACAACGCCGCGCTCCGGGCGTCCTTGCAGCCCGGCCTGGCCAGCGGCACGCAGATGGGCGGCACCGGCCTGTCCAACCCGATGAAGTCCCTGGCGGGGATCGAGGCGTTCAAGCTGCGCGGCCGTCGCGTGCCCGGCGGCTACGAGGTGTCCGGAGTGTTGCCCTGGGTCAGCAACCTGGGCGACGGCCACTTGTTCGGCACCGTATTCGAGGTTGCGGACCGCGACGGCCACCGCGTCATGGCCATGATCCGCTGCGGCCAGCCCGGCGTGTCCCTCAAGCAGAACGCGCACTTCGTGGCGCTTGAGGGCACCGGCACTTACAGCGTCCTGTTTCGCCGTGCTTTCATCGCCGACGAAGCGCTGCTGGCGGACCCGTTGGGCGACATGGTGCGTCGGATAAAGGCTGGGTTCATCCTGCTGCAAACCGGCATGGGCCTGGGTGTCACGCAAGCCTGCGTGGGCCTGATGCGCGAGGCCAACGTTACCCATGGCGGCAGCAACAAGTACCTGCCGCGACAGGCCGGGGACTTCGCGGACGACCTAGCCGCCGTGCGCGCGGAGGTCACGCACCTGGCGCGAACGCCGCTGGAGCAGGCGCCGGAGTACCTTCGCGCCGTGCTGCAAGCCAGGCTACGCGTGAGCGAGCTGACGCTGGAAGCCGGGCAGTCCGCGCTGATGCACTTCGGCGCCCGCGGCTACATCGACGGCTCGCCCGTGAACCGGCGCATTCGGGAAGGGCACTTCGTGGCGATCATCACCCCTTCCATCCGCCACTTGCGGCAGGAGCTGAGCAAGCCGGAGCTGCGCCCCGTGGCGGGGACCGCCCACTGATGCCGCACGCTGTCGTCCACAGCCTAATCGGCGACACGGTCCTGACTGGCCGGGCCGGCGACAGCCTGATGCAGGTGGCGCGCGCCGCCGGGCTTCCGGTGCTGGGCGAGTGCAACGGCTCGCTCGCTTGCGCGACCTGCCACGTCGTCGTGGACCCGGCCTGGGCCGGGCGCCTGCTACCGGTGTCGGACGACGAGGAAGCGATGCTGGACACTGTGTTCAGCTTGCAGCCGACCAGCCGGCTAAGCTGCCAGATTTTCATGACCGACGCGCTAGACGGCCTGTGCGTCAGCCTTCCCGCCTAACCATAGGAGTCCAAGCATGACCGACAAGGTATTGGTGACGCCGGCCGAACTGCAGGCCATGATGGGTCCGGACGTGGTCGTCATAGACACCCGCTCGCCCGACGCCTACGCGGCTGGGCATATCCCGGGCGCGGTGAGCGTCCACGAGATCTTCACCTACCTCGCCACCAGCACGCCAGACGGTATGGCGGAATTGCGGGGCAAGTTTGCCGCGGCTTTCGGCGCGGCCGGGCTGTCAGGCGCCGAAACAGCGGTGTGCTACGAGGAAAGCATGAACAGCGGCTTCGGCCAGTCCTGTCGCGGCTACTTCCTGCTGAGTTGGCTGGGCTACCCGAAAGCGAAGGTGCTGCACGGCGGCTACCAGGCGTGGAAGGCCGCGGGCCTGATGACCACGACGGAGCAGACAGTGTCCACGGGCAAGGCGTTCCCGCTGTCCAGCACGGGCGCGGAGATGATGATTGACCGCGACGCCATGCTGGCCGCGGTGGGGGACAACAGCATCGTGAAGCTGGATGTGCGCGACGTTGACGAGTGGGTCGGCACCAGCAGCAGCCCGTACGGCCCGGACTTCTGCCCGCGCAAGGGACGCATCCCCGGCGCCAAGTGGCTGGAATGGTATCGCATGATGAAGCCAACCGCCGCCGGACCGATGTTCAAGGCGCCGGACGAGATCAGGGCGGAGGCGCACACGGCCGGGATCGGCACGGACACGCCGGTTTACCTTTACTGCTTCAAGGGCGCGAGGGCGTCCAACACGCTGGTCGCCCTTAAGGAGGCCGGGGTGAAAGACGTGCGAATGTACTTCGGCTCCTGGAACGAATGGAGCCGCGACGAGTCGCTGCCCATCGAGAGTGGGATGCCTTTCGCCCAAGCAGCGGGGTAGGGTTCTGAGCCAGGTCGGGCGAGGCCGGCTCAGCAGCTCTCGCGTTCTGGGGATAAAACATTGCCTGATGCGTAATTGCACCAGCGCACTTGGTCGTCCTGTTACTTTTGACTGAATGGAATTCCCGGTGCGTCCCTTATACCTGCGCCACTCCCCCCACTGCGCCTGCTGTGAAGGCGCCCTGACCTGCGATACAGGCAGCCCTAGCGATCTGAGTGCCGCCGTGGCCCGCACAGCGGTGGAGCACGCGGTGTTCGGCGGGGCTTCCGGACGGCGCCGGGCCATGGAGCTGCTGGGCGCCGGTGCTGTCGCCGCGGCCCTGGACCGCGCCTTCCCGATCCTGCGGGTACAAGAGGCGCTGGCCGAAACCGCCGGTACGCCGGAGAAGAAGGATCTGAGGGTCGGCTTCATCGCCATCACCTGCGCGACGCCGATCATCATGGCGGCGCCGATGGGGTTTTATGCCAAGAACGGCCTGAACGTGGAGGTCGTTCGGACCGCCGGGTGGGCCGTCATCCGCGACAAGTCGCTGAACGGCGAGTATGACGCGGCGCACATGCTCAGCCCAATGCCCCTGGCGATCTCAATGGGCGCCGGGTCGAACCCGCTCCCGTGGAGCGTCGCGGCCATCGAGAACATCAACGGCCAGGCAATCACCCTGGCCACGAAGCACAAGAACAAGCGGGACCCCAAGGATTGGAAGGGGTTCAAGTTCGGCATCCCCTTCGAGTACTCGATGCACAACTACCTGCTGCGCTACTACCTGGCTGAAGCCGGGCTGGACCCGGACAAGGACGTGCAACTGCGCGTCATCCCGCCGCCGGAGATGGTGGCGAACCTGCGGGCGGAGAACATTGACGGCTTCCTCGGCCCGGACCCGTTCAACCAGCGCGCGGTGTATGACGGGGTAGGCTTCATCCACCTGCTGACGCGCGAGCTGTGGGACGGCCATCCGTGCTGCGCCTTCGCGGTGCCACGCCGGATGGTGACGGAGGCGCCGAACACCTACCAGGCGCTGCTGCGTTCCGTGGTCCAGGCCGCGGCTCATGCCAATGCGGCGGAGAACCGGAAGGAGATCGCCGCCGTCGTCGCCGGGCAGAACTACCTAAACCAGCCGGAGACGGTGGTGGAGCAGGCGCTGACCGGCACCTATGCCGATGGCCTGGGCGGGGTGAAGCGCGTGCCGGACCGGGTCAGCTTCGAGCCGTTCCCATATCAAAGCATGGCGCTATGGATCATGACGCAGATGAAGCGCTGGGGGCAGGTAAAGGGCGACCTGCAATGGCGCGACGTGGCGCAACAGGTTTATCTAGCGACAGACGCTGGGGCCAAGATGAAGGAGCTTGGCATGACCGTGCCGGCCAGCGCTTACCGGTCGCATACGGTCATGGGCAAGTCGTTCGATCCGGCTGATCCCAACGGCTACGTGGCGTCGTTCCCGATCCGGCGCAGTTGATGCTGCTTCGCCTCCGTTCGACCGCGCTGTTGGCCTTGATCCTGGCTTTGTTTTTGGGGGCGTGGCAGATCGCTGCCACGCCATCCACCGTGGCCGGCCCGGCCATGGACCCTGAATATGCCAAGTTGCTCGGGGCCTCCGCGCAATAGGGCCAGCAGACGCCCATGCCGCGCCCGTCCGACATCGCTGTGCGGGCGTGGCATCACCTGAAGGACCCGTTCTACATACGTGGCACTAACGACCAGGGATTAGGAATCCAGCTCGGCTGGTCCCTGCTGCGGGTCACGGTCGGGTTCGGCCTGGCGGCGCTGCTGGCGATCCCGCTGGGATTCCTGATCGGCATGAGCCCCGTGCTGAACGGCGCGTTCGACCCGATCATCCAGGTGTTGCGCCCAGTCAGCCCGCTCGCGTGGATGCCGCTGGCGCTTTACACCATCAAGGACAGCGGCATCTCCGCCATCTTCGTCATCTTCATCTGCGCGATCTGGCCGATGTTGCTAAACACGGCGTTCGGTGTGGCGTCGGTCCGCAAGGAGTGGCTGAACGTGGCCCGCACGCTGGAAGCCGGGCCGTGGCGCACCGCCTTCACCGTCATCCTGCCGGCGGCGGCGCCGACCATCATGACGGGCGCCCGCATCAGCATCGGCATCGCCTGGCTGGTGATCGTGGCCGCCGAGATGCTGGTGGGCGGCACCGGCATCGGCTATTTCGTGTGGAACCAATGGAACAACCTTGCCATCGCCGACATCGTGGTGGCGATCCTGGTGATCGGCTTGGTGGGCATGGCGCTCGACCAGTTGCTCGGCCGCGCTGCCCGGGCCGTCGCGTGGCGGGAGTAGCGCCGTGCCGCGCCCCTGGCTGAGCGTCGAAGGCATCGCCCGGCGCTACGGCGCCCGCCCGGTGTTCCAAGACCTGTGGTTCGGCGTGGAGCGCGGCGAGTTCGTGGCGTTGATCGGCCATTCCGGCTGCGGCAAGACCACGATCCTGAACATCCTGGCCGGGCTGGAAGCGCCGGACGCCGGCGTCATCGTCATGGACGGGCGCGAGGTCAGCGGCCCGGCGCTCGACCGTGCCGTGATCTTCCAGTCGCACGCGCTGCTGCCGTGGCTGACGGCGCTGGGCAACGTGGCGTTCGCCGTGCGCAGCCGGCACCGCGATTGGTCCAAGGCCCACGTGCAGGACCAAACCCGGCGCGTGCTGGAGCTGGTGGGCCTGGGCGACGCCATCAGCCGTAAGCCGGCGGAGCTGTCCGGCGGCATGAAGCAGCGCGTCGGCATCGCCCGCGCCCTGGCCGTCAACCCGGCGCTGCTGCTGATGGACGAGCCGTTCAGCGCGTTGGACGCCCTGACCCGCGGCGCCTTGCAGGACGAAGTGCTGCGCCTGGTGGCAGGCGGGCAGCAAACGGCGTTCATGATCACGCACGATGTGGATGAGGCAATCCTGCTAGCCGACCGCATCTTGCTGATGACCAACGGCCCTGACGCCCGGGTGGCGGAGGTCGTCGTGAACACCCTGCCCCGCCCGCGGAACCGGCAAACCATACATCGGACGCCAGGCCACTATGCCCTGCGGAACCACATCGTAGACTTCCTGGTGACGCGCAGCCGCGCCCTGGCCGGCACGCGCCCGCCAAACTGGGATGGGCGCACGGTGCCGGAGGTCCGGCCCGCCGACCTGCCCGCACTCAACCTGGCCTCAACGGACCTGACCACAACGGAGAACGCAGCTTGAACGATGCAAAGACCGCCCTGGGCCTGAAGATCAAGGGAATCAAAAAGAAGCACGGCTGGACCTGGGCCGACGTGGCTGGGAAGCTCGGCCACGCGCCGGTGTGGACGTGCGCGGCTTGCCTAGGCCAGATGAGCATGACGCCGGAAACAGCAGAGAAAGCGGGGGTGCTGTTCGACTTGTCGGAGGACGAGGTGGCCCTGCTGGCGGAAGCGCCCTATCGCGGGTCCCTGCCGACTGCCGTGCCGACGGACCCGCTGATCTACCGCTTCTACGAGCTGATCCAGGTGTATGGGACCACGTGGAAAGACATGATCCACGAGGAGTTCGGCGACGGCATCATGAGCGCTATCGATTTCGACATGACAATGGAGCGGCAGCCCGACCAGAAGGGCGACCGAGTGAAGATGACCTTGTCGGGCAAGTTCTTGCCCTACAAGCGGTACTGACCTCTTCGCCCGCTGTTGTCGGTGGCCTGCCCCCTTATGGCCACCTTCATAGAGCCTGTTGCGAGATTGCCGGCGTAGAGGGAGCATGTTGCATGGAGATGGCCGGTGGCTTTACCGGGCGGGTCGGCGTAGGACGTTTGCCCTTCCACTGAACTCTGGACGCTCTGTTGCCCTTCAAACTGAACCAGGACCGCCGTCGCCACTTCCCGCGACAGAAGCACAGGGTCATCAACTTCGCCGCCTACGAGGCGGCCCTGCGCCAGCGCGGAAGCCTCACGGCCCTGAACCAACACCTCTGTCACCAGGGGCCATTTCGGATCAGGTGAGGGCTGTGACGCAGGTGCATTCGTTGAGGTTGAGGCGATTGTAAGACGCACGCGCGGCAGACTGGTGTAGAGCGGCTCCGAATGTTGACCCCGTCCCATCAAGCTACTTAGAGCGTTCTCAGGCTGACTAGAAAAGCGCTTGGTTTTGAGTTGCGATTCGAAGATCTCCGGTTGGCTTTGGCCGGAGGATCGGGATGCAGTG
>CAXTCN010000122.1:0-13224 GCA_964242575.1 uncultured Acetobacteraceae bacterium
GACCCAATGGCCCAACACTCCACTCCGACAGACTGCTAGTCACGGCCGTATCCGCAACAGCCGGAAATCCTCACGGCAATCGAGCGCATGGTCGAGCGGACTGGCCTTGGCCCGCACATCCGCTACGGCGCCGAGGTGGCAGAGGCGGCGTGGGACGACGACCACCGTCTGTGGCGCGTGCGCCTGGTTTCGGGCGAGCAGCTCACGGCGCGCGTGCTGGTGTCCGCCTGGGGCCAGCTCAACCGCCCGTCCACCAAGGGCATCCCGGGCGTGGAGAGCTTCGCGGGCGACTGGTTCCACTCCGCGCGCTGGGACCACGGCGTGCCGATGGCGGGCCGCCGGATTGCCGCCGTCGGCAATGGGCCGAGCGCCGTGCAGTTCATTCCCGAGCTGGCGAAGGTCGCGGGCCGGCTGCTGGTGTTCCAGCGCTCGCCCTCCTACGTCGTTCCCCGGCTGGATCGCCCGTTGGAGCCAGAGGAGCGCCAGGCCTACCAGGCGGAGCCGGAGCGGGTTCGCGAGAACCGGGCGGCGATATTTGCTGAGCACGAGACCTGGTACGGCGCCATGCGCCAGGGCACCGAGCGCGCCGCCGAGTTCGAGGCCGCCGCCCGGATGCAGCTCGATACCCAGGTGCACGACCCGGCGCTGCGCGGGCGGCTGTGGCCCAGCTACCCGTTCGGCTGCAAGCGGCTGTGCATCTCGGACGATTTCTACCCCGCCTTCAACCGTCCGAATGTGGAGCTGGTCACAGAGGCCATCGCCCAGGTGGAGCCCGGGGGCATACGCGCCACGGATGGCGTGCTGCACGGCGTTGACGTGATCGTTTATGGCACCGGGTTCGAAACGCTGTCGTTCCTCGGTCCGGTCGAGATTTACGGGCGGCACGGGCAGTCGCTGCGCGAAGCCTGGCACGACGGGCCGCGGGCGCATCTCGGCATGACGGTTCCCGGCTTCCCGAACCTGTTCTACCTGTATGGCCCGAACACCAACCTCGGCCACAACTCGATTCTGTTGATGCTGGAGGCCCAGGCTGGCTACATCGCACAGGCCTTGCGCGTGATGCGTGAGCGGGGCGGCGCGCCGGTCGAGGTGCGCGCCGACGCGGCCGAGCGCTTCGATGCGGAGCTGCGCGCGGCCCTAAAGGACAGCGCGTGGGCCGCTGGCTGCGTGAGCTGGTACAAGACAGCGGACGGCCGTATCACCAACAACTGGTGGGGCAGCGCCGAGGACTACCAACGCGCCACCGCCCGCTTCGATCCCGCGGAGTACCAGGCGCTTGAGGCGGCGTCGGCGGAGTGAGCGCCATGCCGCAGAACGAGTTCTACACGCAGGATTTCCACGGACCCTACGAGGTCGCCGACATTGGCGACTTGGTGCTGGAGGAGGGCAGCACGCTGCGGGGGTGCAAGCTGGCCTACGCCACGCACGGCACGTTGTCGGCGGCAAAGGACAACGCGGTCCTGGTTACCACCTGGTTCTCCGGCACCAGCAAGGTCATGGAGCAGGCCTACATCGGCCCGGGACGCGCGCTCGATCCGGCGCGTTACTTCATCATCGTGGTGAACCAAATCGGCAGCGGCCTCTCAAGCTCGCCGCACAACACGCCGGCGCCCTGGGGCCAGGGCGCATTCCCGCATATCCGCGTCGGTGACGACGTGCGGGCGCAGCACCGGTTGCTGACTGAGACGTTCGGCATCGAGCGGCTGCAACTGGTCATGGGCGCCTCCATGGGCGCGCAGCAGACGTATGAGTGGGCGGTGCGCTTCCCCGACATGGTGCTGCGCGCCGCGCCCATCGCCGGCACCGCGCAGACCACGCCGCATGATTTCCTGTTTACCCAGACGCTCTGCGACGCCATCACCTCCGACCCGGCCTGGGCGGGCGGCTGGTACGAGACGCCCCACGCCGTGCGGGAAGGGCTGATGCGGCACGCGCGGTTGTGGGCGGTGATGGGTTTCAGCGCCGGGCTATACAAACGGGAGCTGTGGCGCACGCTGGGCTTCTCCTCGGTCGAGGATTTCGTGGTCGGGCTTCTGGACGCGACTTTTCTGCCCCTAGATCCGAACGCCTTGCTGGTGCAAGCGTGGAAGTGGCAACGCGCCGACGTGGCCCGGCTCGCGGGCAACGATCTCGCGGCGGCGCTCGGCCGCATCCGCGCACGCACGCTTGTCATGCCGATTGACACCGATATGTTTTTCCCGCCCGAGGATTGCGCGGCCGAGCAGCAACTGATCCCCGGCAGCGAGTTGCAGGTGCTGCATACGGCGTGGGGCCATGTGGGCGTGATGGGCATGGACCCGGCCTACCTCGAACAGGTGGACGCGGCACTGGCCGGGCTGCTGGCGGCGGCGCCTCTTCCGGGTCATCGCCTGCGGGAGTAGGTTGCGTGCCGGTGCCGGGCAGCGGACACTTGGCGCCGATGTCCCAACCCAAGACCGTCACACTCCCGCTCGGCCTGCTGGCCGCGGCAGGGTTCTTGTCCTCAGCCGGCGCGCGGGTGGTCGATCCGCTGCTGCACCCGATTGCCACGGATTTCGGCGTCACGGTCCCGGAGCTATGGATCGTGATCGCCGCCTTCACGTTGCCCTATGGGCTGAACCAGCTCGTGCTTGGCCCTGTGGGGGACCGGTTCGGCAAGTTGCGGGTCATGTTGGGTGCGCTCGTGGGCTATGCGGTGTTCACCGGCGCCTGCGCGCTCGCGTCCGACCTGGCGGCACTGTCCATCCTGCGCGCCTTGGCGGGCGCGGCCAGCGCCGGGCTGATCCCGGTCAGCATGGCCTATATCGGCGACTCCGTCCCTTATGAACAGCGGCAGGTCACGCTCAGCAAGTTCCTGACCGGCGTCGTGCTGGCGCAGGTGCTGGCCGGGCCGGTCGGCGGCATCTTCGGCGAGTACCTCGGCTGGCGCGGCGTGTTCCTGGTGCTGGCCGGCCTGGCAGTGGCCGTGGCGGTCGCGTTCGGCCTGAAAACCCGGGGCTTGCCGGACCGGCGCAACCACGGACGGATGTTCAACCCCGAGAACTACCTTCGCATGGCGTCCCACCGCACCAGCCGACTTTTGCTGCTGGCGGCGGCGTTGGACGGCGCGTTGTTCGTCGGCTGTTTCCCGTTCCTAGCGCCGTACCTGCACGAGCATTTCGGGCTGTCTTACGCACAGGTCGGCCTGGTGCTGGCCTGCTTCGGGCTCGGAGCGCTCGCCTACACCCGTTTTGCCCGGTGGCTGCTGGCGCGCCTTCATGAGGCTGGGATGGTGCTCGTGGGCGGCCTGTGCATGTCGGCCGGCCTGGCGCTCGCGGTCGCAAGCGGGCGGTGGTGGCTGTTCATCCCGGTAGAGTTGCTGCTCGGCCTGGGGTTTTTCATGTTGCACTCCGTGCTGCAGGCCCGCGCGACGGAGATGCTGCCGCAGGCGCGGGCCACGGCAGTGTCCACCTTCGCCTGCCTGCTGTTCGTGGGGCAGAGCGCCGGCGCTTTGGCGATGGCCGCGTTAATCGCCCGGTTCGACTATCCCGTTGCCTTTCTGTGGGACGCCGCCGCGATCCTTGCCTTGACGCTGTGGCTCGCCCGGCTGCTCCGCCGGCCGCCGGCTTGAGGCAGGGCGGCAACGCACTATGTCAGAGCCATGGAAACTGAGCCGAAAAACGACGCCGAGCCTGTCCCGCAGCCCGATGCGACGCCGGACTTGCCGCCAGAGGTTGGTGGGCCGAAAGGCCCGGAGCCGACCCGCTACGGCGACTGGGAACAGAAGGGCCGCTGCACCGACTTTTGAGCCGTCGTCACGACAGCACGCCCCGTCGCCTTAGGGCCGCGTTGAGGGTGTTCTCCAGCAGGCAGGCGATGGTCATTGGCCCAACCCCGCCCGGCACCGGCGTAATAGCGCCCGCCACCGCCAGGCACTCGGCATAGGCCACGTCGCCCACCAAGCGGCCATCCGGCAGGCGGTTGATGCCCACGTCGATCACCGTTGCGCCAGGCTTGACCCAGTCGCCCCGCACCAGTTCCGGCTGTCCGATGGCTGCCACCAGCACGTCCGCGCGCCGGCACTCACCCGGCAGGTCCACAGTGCGGGAGTGCGCGACGGTCACGGTGGCGTTCGCCGCCAGCAGCAACGCCGCCATCGGCTTGCCCACGATCGCGGAGCGCCCGAGCACCAAGGCCCGCGCGCCAGGCAAGGGCGTTCCCCGCAAGAGCCGCATCACTCCCCGCGGCGTGCAGGGTGCCAGCACGTTCAGCCCATCCTGCAAACGCCCGACATTCAGCGGATGGAAGCCGTCCACGTCCTTGGCCGGGTCTATGGCCTCGATCACGACGCGGGACATGATGGCAGCCGGCAACGGCAGTTGCACGAGGATGCCGTCCACCTCCGGGTCACGGTTGAGCCGGGCGACGACGGCCAGCAACTCCGCTTCGGTGGCCGATTGCGGCAGCCAGATGGTTTGCACGGCCAACCCAGCCTGCTGGGCTGCCCGGTCCTTGTTGCGCACGTAAACGGCGCTGGCTGGGTTGTCGCCCACTATCACGACGGCAAGCCCGGGCTGGAACGCGAGTGCGGCGGTGCGCGCCGCGATCTCCGCCCGGAGCGCCGCGGCGGTGGCCTTTCCGTCGATAACCCGCGCCGCCAAGCCTAGACGAGCGTCCATGTTCCAAATACGAGGCCCTGGTACAGCGTCGCAAGCAGGGGACGGGCGACATACTGCAGCAGCAGGATGGCCACGAGCGGGCTGAGGTCGATGTTGCCGAAGCTGGGCAGCACGGCGCGGATTGGCCGCAGCATCGGCTCCGTGACCCGGTGCAAGAAGTCGCCGATGGTCCAAACCAGCCGGTTCCGGGTATCGAGCACGCCGAACGACACGAGCGTCGTGACGATAGCCGAGAGAATCAGCGCCCAAACGGCCAGGCCGATGATGGCGTTCAGCAATTGAAACAGGGCAGTGATCACGCGGGGCGGCCTCCCAAGGTCGCGCGGACCCTAGCGATGGCCCGGGGATGGTGCAACCGGCTGCCACATAAAGCCAATGGGTTGACTCAGGCCGCCGCCGTCCGCATAAACCGCGGCCTGCACAGCGGGGCTGTAGCTCAGTTGGGAGAGCGCCTCGTTCGCAATGAGGAGGTCAGCGGTTCGATCCCGCTCAGCTCCACCACCGCTGTGCCCCGATTGCAATGTCCAGCTCAGCGTGGGGATGGCCGCTTCAACCTCGGAGGCGGACGGCCTGGCCAGTCCACGATATGGTGTTCCAACGGTCCAGCACAGCGCTCGTTGACGGCACGGCCGCGCACCGAGACGCCGGCGTCGTGCACCGTCTCAGGGTTGCCGGACACCAGGGGATGCCACCATGCCAAGCCCCGCCCCTCTGCCACCCGGCGATAGGCGCAACTCGGCGGCAGCCAGTCTATGTCCGGCAGCGTCTTGGGCGTAAGGCTGACGCAGTCGGGAATTTTCTCCTGCCGCCGCTCATAGCTGGTGCAGCGGCATGTCGTGGTGTCCAAAAGGCGGCAGGACACGTTGGTGTGCGACACCTCGTCCGTGTCCTCGTCCCGCAACTTGTGCAGACAGCAACGGCCGCAGCCGTCGCATAGACTCTCCCACTGCTCCTCGGTCATCTGATCGAGTCGCGTTGTCGTCCAGAACGGCGGTGGGCTGGGCATGGCCTGCACCCTACCCACCCCGGCCATCAACTGAAAGCCTCAACGCGGCACGGGCGCCAGCGGCTGCTGCTGGATCGTGCCGCGAGGCGCCCCTTGCAACGGCGTGGGCGGAGGCAAGGCCGGAGGCGCCAGTGGCTGGGCCGCAGCCGTGCCGTAACGGGTCAGCACCTCACGCAACGGATCGGCGCCGGGGTTGGACACTTCCACCCCAATCACGATCTCCTGCGCGCTCGCGAGTCGGCCGTAATAGGCCCGGTTCCAGTCGGACTTGGCGCTCATCAGGGTGCCGCCGAGCGAGATGCCGGCGAACAGCCCGCGCGCCCGGGTAAAACCGACGATGTCGGCGCTCAACGCTGCGGTCGTGGCGCCCTCGATCCCGCCGCCAAGGTCCACGAATGTCGCCGTCGCGTCGGCGCCCAGTTTGAATTGGCTATCCATGACCGCCATCAGGCCGCGCTCGGACATGATAATCAGCATGACCTCGGCGTCCTGCACCCCGGCTTGGAAGCCGATGCTGCCGCCGCCCATGCCATAAAACGCCGGCGCGGACCACGAGCCGCCGCCGGCGCGCGCCACCAGCACGCAACTGCCGCCCTGTCCGCCCAGCAGGAAGCCGGCGCGGAATATTTGCGGACAGATCATGGTGGCGCGCGCACGGCGCAGCACGGACTGCGCGTCCTTGCCGTTTACGTCGTTCAGCATCTGCTGCGCCGCGAGCGTCGCGCGGTCCACCAACTGCTGCTGCTCGGACTGCGCGGTGGCCGGGCCGGCGTAAACCGCCACGCCAAGCACGGCCGCAACCACAAAACGGAACATCTGGCATCCCCCCATCGGATGCCTGATCCTAGCGTGAAATTATGGCGTTACAAAGAACCCTTCGCAGCCAAGATTAAACTCCAGGCATCTCATTGACGCACACGACCCGCCACCCCTCGGGCAACCGTTCGAGCCGGGTCAACGACAGGTTCTGCACCGAAAAATGCAGCGCACGGTCGGCGTCCACCGCCATCGCGTGCGCCACGGCCGCACGGATGGCGCCGCCGTGGCTCACGATCACTATATCTTCGCCGGGGCGCCGCGCCACCAGCGCGTCGAGCGCCTGGCCCACCCGCACCAGCACGTCGGCCATGCTCTCGCCGCCGGGCGGGCGCTCGGTGCCTGACAGCGGCCAGAACGGGTGAGCCGGAGCCTGGAGCAACGGCGGCAACTCGGCGTGGCGCAGGCCTTGGTAGTCGCCAAGGTGCTGCTCGATCAGGCCGGGCTCGACCGTAAGCTCTTGCGCCGGGTAGCCAGCCGCGAAGATGGCTTCGGCCGTGCGCCGGGTGCGGGACAGCGGCGTGCAGGCCCAGGCCGCGGGCGCGGGCAGCCGGGCGGCCAGCGCCCGGTACATCGGCGCCTGCGCCACCAGGCTCTCGGGGCAGAGCGACACGTCCAGCACGCCATACAGCCGGGCGCGTTCGTTCTCTGCCACGATAGCGTGGCGGATCAGCCAAAAATTGGTTTGCATCATTCCCCAATGGTCAGCAGCGCGCCACGCAGCCGCGCCTCACGGAACTGCCGCGCGAACAACAACAGCCCGGCGCACAGCCATACGACATTGAGGCCCACGGCCCAAGCCAGGTGATCCCAGCGCGTAATGCCCTCAAGCGCCGCGCGCATGCCCTCGAACACATGCGTGGCCGGCAGCGCGAGCGCCACGGGCTGCATGGCCGCCGGCAGGACGGAGACGGGATAGAACACGGCCGAGAACGGCGTCAGCCCGAACAGCACCGACCACGCCAGCGCCTCCGCCCCGGCACCGTGCCGCAAAATCAGGCTGATGACCCCGAGCGCCACCCACCAGCCCATCACCATGAGGTTGGCGAAAAACAGCACCACGACCGGACCCATGGCGAACAGGTTGAACGCATACAGCAGGAACGCGAGCAGGATGGCTGGCAGCACGCCCGTCAGCATCCGCAGCACCGAAATGGCCACCAGCGCCGCCAGCAGCTCCCAAGGGCGGATCGGGCTTACGAACACATGGCCGAGGTTGCGGGACCACAGCTCCTCTAGAAAGCTGATCGCAACGCCCATTTGGCTGCGCAGCGCTACCTCCCACAGCAACACGCCGCCCAGCAGCGCGCTGCTGGCGAGCACGATTGTAGAATCGGCGCGTCCAGCCAGGAAGCTCGCGGTGAAGCCCCAGATGCACATTTGCAGCACGGGCCAGTACATCAGCTCCAACATGCGCGGCCAGGACCGGCGATACAGCGCCAGGTGCCTGTACATCAGTCCCCAGATGCGGCGCAGCGAGCCGTTCACGCCGCCAGCCCCCGGTTGCGCGCGATGTCCAGGAACACCTGTTCCATGTCGTTCCGGCCATAGCGGTCCAGCAACTCCGCCGGCGATCCCTGGTCCACGATGCGGCCGGACTTCAGCATCAGCACCCGGCCGCAGAGCCGCTCCACCTCCGCCATGTTGTGCGACGCGAGCAGGATCGTGCAGCCGCTCTCGGCCCGGTAACGCTCAAGCCAGGTGCGGACCATGTCGCCGGTGTCCGGATCGAGGCTCGCGGTCGGTTCATCCAGCAGCAGGACATCGGGCCGGTTGACCAGCGCCTTGGCCAGCGCCACCCGCGTCTTTTGCCCGGCCGAAAGGTTGCCGGCGGGACGGTCCAGGAACTCGTTCAAGTCGAGCTGCGCCGAAAGCTCCCGAATGCGCGCCTCCAGCCCGCGGACGCCATACAGGTGCCCGTAAACGCGAAGGTTCTCCGCCACGCTCAGCCGCGACGGCAGGGCGATGTAAGGCGACGAGAAGTTCATCCGCGCCAGCGCCGCGAACCGGTCCTGCGCCATGTCCTGGCCCAGGATGCGGATGCTCCCGGCCGTTGGGATCAGCAGGCCGAGCAGCATGGCGATGGTCGTGGTTTTACCCGCGCCATTGCCGCCCAGCAGGCCAAGCGTGCTGCCCGGCGCGACGCTGAACGCGATGTTGTCCACCGCGAGCACGTCGCCGTACCGCTTGGTAAGCCCTTCGACCTGGATAGCATCCATGGCGCAGGCATTAGGCGAGGCGCGGCGGTTCGCCAAGGGTCACGCCGCCTGCGCCGCCCGGCCGCTGAACAGGCGGACGCCTTGCGCCCTGCCCCATCGCAGCGCCGCCGGGTCGTTTGCCTGGTCCAGCACCCATTGCGTCCCGCCGCCGGGTGCATCGAGCGCAAGGTCCATCAAGGCCTCGGACCAGCGCAGCCCGATGTAGTCAAGCTCCAGTTGCTCGACCGATAGCGCCGGCAGCAGCAGCGCCGTGACATCGCGCAGCATGAGCCGATAGGACCGGGCCCGCCCGAAGTCCCGGGCGAAGGCGAACGCGGCCGGGTCCGACACCACGTCGGCCAGCGACAGCTCCAGCACAATGCGCCCGCGCAGGCCGGGCGGCAACGCCTCATCGAAGCGCAGGAACTCTGGGCTTAGAACGCTTGCGACATTGAGGTTGAGGCTGAACGGCCCGGCGCCGCGCAGCTCCCGCGAGTCGGACAGCAGCGCCAGGAGCCGGTGGTCCAGCACGCGCGTCAGCCGGAGGAACAGCCAGGGGTCCGCCCGCATGTCATGGTGCGGCACCAGCGTTGCGTTCAGCTCGGTGACCGAGAGGTAACGCTTGTCCCACGCCGGCTCCGCCCGGTCCGCATCCAAGCGCACGACCGCCTTGCGCCTGGCGAACCGGGCCACGTCAGCCGTTGCCAGTTGCCGTTCGAGGGCGGACAGCGTGGTGGCGTCCAGCCGTTTCAACTGCGGCAACACAGGCATCGCTGTCGGCTCAAGGCGGTCCAAGGCGGTCGGCTGTTCAACCAGGGAACCCGCTTCGGCTAAAAGCGCCTCGCCATCCCCCGGCAGGCTGTAAAGCCACACTAGGTCGGCGACATCCGGCGCATCCAACGGACTGTCTTGCAGCAAGTGCGTCAGCGCTGGGAGCGATTGTTGCAGCAACGCCGGCGCATCCCCGCGCCAGGACACCACGATGCGCCCGCCCGGCAAGCCATGCGTCTGGGCACGGTCCGCCAGGGTCAGGGGGTCAAGCGCGGTGCGGGCCAGCCGCAGGTGGTGCGGCCGGGACAGCCGCGGCGGCAGCAGGTCCATGCGCAGCAGCAACGCACGCCGCGCGACACCAGATGCCGCGCAGTCCCGCACCAGGCTGTGCAGCGCCTCTAGGCCGGACTGACCGGCCAAGTCTTCCACTGCACCCATTACGCGGCCACCAGCGCCGGCAACGACGCCCCTGCGTCCAGCAGGGTGCGGTTGCGGCACCCCACCCGTCCGGCCGGGCCAGTTGCGGTCGCGCGTTCCATACACTGGCGCAAGGTGCAACCCGCGCCGTATGCGCAAGCGCCGATCCGCCCGGCGGCCAGCATGGCGTCCACATGCCGTCCCTGGAACCGGCGGATGCCCCGGGCGAGGCCCCAGGTAAGCGCAGCCTCCGTTTCCGCATGACGCAGCACTACGCGGCCCGGGCCGAGCGCCGCCACCGCCTCGTCAAGCGCGCGTCCGGCTTCGGGCAAGACGGGCGACCAATCGAGCTTCACCAAATCTGGCGCAAATGCCATGGGCGCCGTCAGCAGCAGCGCGTGGTGGGACACGCCGTCTAGGACAAGGCCCAGACCAGCAAGCCGCACCCTGTCCCGCGCAAGGGCGAAGGCGCCTGGGTTGCAGCACGCCTCCATCAACGAGACCTCGATCCCTACTTTCGCGCCCGCGGCACGGCATGCCGCGGCAAAGCCCGTGAAAGCCTCCGACAGGATGCCCGGCAAGGTCAGGTTCAAATGCAGCGCCGGCCCCGGGTTTGCCGCCTCGGAGCCTCCTGTCCCGGCCGTCATTGGCCCGTTGGCCTGCAGGTCCCGCCGCAGCGCGTCCAGCATGGGACCATCCAGGCGGGAGACAAGGTGGTGGAACAGGAACGGGTCCATGTGCGCCTGTCCAACGGCCGCGATCCGCGCTTCCAGCGCCGCGACAGACAGGGTGACCTCCCGGAACAATGGACGTATCCCCACCCCGCCTGAGCCGACCAGCACGGCGGTCTGCCGTTGCATGAGGTCGGTTATGCGGCTGCGCTGCAACAGGGCCTCGATGGAGCCAATCGCGTCGGTGCTGCCCAGCGCTTCGGGTGGGCTTGGGTCCGGCGGCGCCTCGGTTGCGCGGGCGGTGGCATAGGCCAGCAGCGCCGGCGCGTCCGCGGCGGCGCTCCAGTCCGACAACAGGCTGGCCGGGTTTGGCGCGTCGATCCGGAACAGCCGGGCCAGGGTCGGCGCCAGCTCGTTGGCCGCGTCCGGGCCAGCGCGCAGCAGCACGAAGTCATTGTTGCGCAGTGCGAACACCTGTGCGCCGCCGCGCTGGGCCGCGTCATCCAGGATGGCGCGGGCGATGCGGCGATGGTACGAGCGCGGCGCCGGCGCGGCCATGCGGGACAGGTGCAGCACGAGGGCGGAGCGGTCCGCCGGCGTCCGGACCGCCCGCTCCACCGCGTCCAGCAGGAGCCGCTCCACATGCGGACTTGCCACAGGGCCGGACCCCTTGCGTGCGAGCGCGTTTGCCAGTGTGTTCGTCCTCCCGTTACAAGCGCTACAGTGCCTCCGAATGATTACTCACCGGTTAACGGCCTGGCAGAAAGCGTTCCGACCCCGGCCGCCGCGGTTGACTCCGGGGCGGCGGGTTTATGTGGTGGGCGACGTGCACGGA
Source organism: uncultured Acetobacteraceae bacterium (assembly GCA_964242575.1). Taxonomy (GTDB): domain Bacteria; phylum Pseudomonadota; class Alphaproteobacteria; order Acetobacterales; family Acetobacteraceae; genus JANPPS01. Next base: position 11,352 of record CAXTCN010000122.1, read on the forward strand.
CAGCTCGAACGGCTGCTGAACCTGCACGACGCCATTCGCCGCGACTTGGCGGCCCGGTCGGTCGTGGCGCCCACGCTGGTGCACGTCGGCGATTTGATCGACCGGGGTCCGGACAGCGCCGGCGTGCTTGACCTGTTGGCAGCCGGGCCGCCGCTCGCGGGGGTGCCGACGGTCAACCTGATGGGCAACCATGAGTGGATGCTGCTGTCGGCGCTGGCGCGAAACGAGCCGCAGGAGGCCAGGCACTGGCTCGGCAGCGGCGGGGCTGAGACGCTGGCAAGCTGGGGCATCGCGCGGGGCACGCCGCTGGATGAATGGGCGGATCACATTCCCCGGGCGCACCTGTTGTTCCTGCGTGACCTCGTCCGTTACTGGCAGCAGGACAGCTACCTGTTCGTGCATGCCGGCGTCCGGCCGCGCCTGCCGTTGGACCAGCAGGACGTTGAGGACCTGCTGTGGATTCGGGAACCGTTCCTGGACTTCAGGGGCGCCATGCTGCCGGAGGCGCCAGGGACGGTCATCGTGCACGGGCATACGCCACGCCCGCGGCCAATCGTGCAATCAAACCGCATCGGCATCGACACCGGCGCGGGCAAGGGCGGGCCACTCACCTGCGCCGTGCTGGAGGGCGGCGACGTTCGCTTCCTACAGGCTTAGGCGGCCGGCACGGAGCCTAACCAGCCGGGCTCTGGGCCATCCATCCTATGCTGCACCGCGGCACTTGCCAGGTGAACACTGGAACGCTAGCCCTCGCAGATGGAAAGCAGCACACCCGGCGCCGAGCCTGGTCCGGACGCCCCAGACACTGAAGCCCTGGTCAAGGCCGTCCGGCGGCTCGCGCGGACCAGCGTCATGGTCATCGGCGATGTCATGCTTGACCGCTACGTTTACGGGTCCGTCGAGCGCATCAGCCCGGAGGCGCCCATCCCCATCCTGAGCGTGGAGCGGGAGGTTGCGATGCCGGGGGGCGCCGGCAACGTGGTACGGAACCTCACGGCGCTGGGCGCGGCGGTGGCGTTCGTGTCCGTGGTGGGGGACGACCAGGCGGGGTCGGACCTTACCGGCCTGATTGGCGGGCAGCCCGGCGTGGAGCCGTGGCTGCTGGTGCAAGGCGGGCGGGACACGACGGTGAAGACCCGGTTCGTGAGCCTGGGCCAACAGTTGCTGCGCTCCGACCGGGAGGAGACCGGCCCGATCAACGCGAAGCTCGCGGACCGGATGCTGCGGATTGCCGGGGACACCCTGGCCGCGACGTCCGTGGCCGTGCTGTCGGATTATAACAAGGGCGTGCTGTCGGGCGCCATCCCGGCGCAGCTCATTGCGGCGGCGAAGCTCGCGGGACGCCGGGTGGTGGTGGACCCGAAGGGCCTGGACTACGCGCGCTATGCCGGCGCCGACGTGTTGACGCCGAACCGGCGCGAGTTGGCGGAGGCGACCGGCCTGCCGGTCGGCACCGAGGCGGAGATCGTGCTGGCGGCGCAGGCGCTGCGCGACGCGCACGGCTTCGGCGCGGTGCTGGTGACCCGGGCAGAGGACGGCATGACGCTGGTGGACGCCAGCGGCGCGCACCACTTCCCGGCGGAGGCGGCTGACGTGTACGACGTGTCCGGCGCCGGCGACACCGTGGTGGCGGCGCTGGCGGCCGGGATGGCGGCGGGGCTGGAGCTGCCGGTCGCGGTACGCATCGCCAACATCGCGGCCGGCATCGTGGTCGGCAAGATCGGCACCGCAGTGGCGCGGGAGGCGGACCTGCTGGCGGCGCTCACGCCGCAGGGCAGCACCTTGCGCAAGGTGGTGGGCCGGGACCTGGCGGCGGAACAGGTGGAGCGCTGGCGCCGGCGCGGCTGGCGCACCGGGTTCACCAACGGCTGCT
>CAXTCN010000123.1:0-13185 GCA_964242575.1 uncultured Acetobacteraceae bacterium
ACGCCCCCGCAGCACGCTCAGCACGATCAGAGCTTTGGTGCGAAAGCCCTGCACGCAGACCGCCGCCTGCAACGGCAACCATGCCCTGGAGCAACGCCTGGCGCGCTGGCTGCTGATGACGCACGACCGGGCGAACGGCGACGAGATGCCCATGACGCAGGAGTTCATGGCCTCCATGCTCTGCGTGCACCGGCCCAGCGTCACGGTCGCTGCCCGGATCCTGCAACGGGCCAACCTGATCCGCTACAGCAGCGGCGCCATCACGGTCGTTGACCGGCCCGGCCTGGAAGCGGCGTCGTGCGAGTGCCACGGCGCAGTCAGGCGGCAGTACCAGAAGCTGCTCGGCTGAGCATTTTTCCACACAGGACGTATGGAAGCTGACAGCCAGGCCGGGCTAGGCCGCCTAGACACATCGCCCATGCGTTGCGTTTCTTCAGTGGATTTAGCCATCGACCTGACCAAGCAGCCGCCGCACCACGGCCAGCAGCTCGGACAACGCGAATGGCTTCCGGAGCAGGGCTTCCCTGGCTCCCAAGGGCTGCAGGGCATTCAGCGCGTCGGGCCTTCCTGTCGTGTAGATGACCGGGATGTCCGGGCGGCGTGCGCGCAGCAGCCGGGCCACCTCGATGCCGTCCACGCTGCCAGGCATATGGATGTCCGTCACAAGCAAGCTGAATACCGTCGGGTCCCGCGCGATCAGGGCAGACGCCTGGTCGCCGTCCCCGGCTTGGCGCACCGCGAAGCCTTCCTCCATCAGCTCCTCGGCAACCATGCTGCGGATCAGCCACTCGTCCTCGACCAGCAGGATGCACACGGCTCAGGTCGTCCAGGCAGGCATGTCGCTCGCTCCGTTTCCGCTGCGACAAAGGTTCCGCCCAGCGCCAAGTTGCGACGGCTCACGGTGTGTTGCCGTGCCGGACCGGAGCGCATCGCTCCATCGAGGCGGAACAGCGGGTTTCTGGCACGGAACGGCGCAGGGTTGCCATTCAGGGACGGAGACAAAATTTGCTGGCTGAACAGCTTGGCGCTAATGACGTGATCGACACCTCCAGCCACTTCGGCCCGCAGCCTGCCACCGTAGCCGGTCAGCCTAGCGTACAGGAGGATGCCGGCCACTCTAGCGCCCTCACTGCCGACACCGCGCATGAGCTGGCGAACTTGGTGATGGTCGTGTCGGGCAGCCTGGAGCAGCTTCGCCGCCAGCCGCTTGACGGGCAGGGACGGCAGCAACTCATGCGTGCGGAGTGGGGCATCCGGCAGGCGGCCCAGTTGACGCGCCGCGTGCTGTCCCAGGCCCAAGGCGGGGATGGCAGGGCCGAGGCCATGGACCTGAATGCCGCCGTGGGCGGGTTCGCCGCCGCCATGGGGCAGCTTGTCGCCGGGCGGGTGCAGCTTGCGGCCGAACTGGCGCCGGGGCGGTTGCCGGCGCGCTTCGATGCCGGGCTGCTGGAACTCGTGCTGCTCAACCTGGTGCGCAGCGCAGCCCAGGCCATGCCGGACGGGGGCACGGTGGTCCTGCGGACCCTTGGGCCACGGCTGGATGGCTTGGGCGACCAGCTCACGACCGAGGTGTCGGTGTCGGACAACGGCGCGGGCGTGTTGCCGCCAGCGGCCTTCAAACCGCAGGGCGACGGCGCCGGGCTTGGCCTGTGGATGACGCACCGTTTCGCGTCCGCATACGGCGGCAAGGTCAAAGTCGAGGCCATACCGGGCCAGGGCACCACGGTGCGGATTTCCTTGCCCGCCTCCAGTGGCGCCGAGCAGGGCTGATCCGGCAGGGAGAAGCCTTAGCCTTCCATCGTTTTCACCGTCTCTCCGGCGTGCAGGCTGGCTTCAATTTCCGCGTCCGGGTGCGTGGGCCGCTCGTCCTTCGCCTGTTGCGCCCGGCCCATCTCGGCCGCCCACTCCTTGTCCTGCGGCGGCACGTTCTCGACGCTTCGTTTGGCGGAAAGAATGTTGGTGCCCGACTGGAAGTCCAACAGCACCTCGGACGCATAGATCAGGCGCTCCGCCGGGGTCGCCGTGGGGTTGGAGTGGACAGGCGCACCGATTGAGTCATTGGACATCTGGCATCCTTGCGGGACATGGGGCACAAACTTGGACGACACCGGCGCCCAGGACAAGGCCCGGCGACGCCCGGTCATCGGAACGGCGGCTCGTCGAAGCTGCGCAGCTTGCGCGAGTGGAGGGCGTTCAAATCCCGGCGCAGGATGTCCAGTGCCGCAAGGCCGATCGCCAGGTGCTCCCCCACCGCCCGTTGGTAAAAGGCCGCCGCCCCGGGCAGCTTGATCTCGCCGTGCAGGGGCTTGTCGGACACGCAGAGCAGCGTGCCGTACGGAACCCGCAGCCGGTAGCCCTGGGCCGCCAGCGTGCCGCTCTCCATGTCCACCGCGATGGCGCGTGACAGGTTGATCCGCCGCCGCTCCTGCGACCATCGAAGCTCCCAGTTCCGGTCGTCGTAGCTGACCACCGTTCCGGTCCGCAGCCGGCGCTTCAGCGCATCGCCCCGCTCCCCCGTGACCCGGGCCGCGGCCTCCTGCAAGGCGACCTGCACCTCGGCGAGGGCGGGGATCGGGGTTTCCGGCGGCAGGCGGTCGTCTAGGATGCGGTCGCGCCGTAGGTAGCCATGCGCCAGCACGTAGTCGCCCAGGGCCTGCGACTGCCGCAGGCCGCCGCAGTGGCCGATCATCAACCAGCAATGCGGCCGCAGGACCGCGAGATGGTCCGTGATGGTCTTCGCGTTCGAGGGTCCTACGCCGATGTTGACGATGGTCAGGCCGCTCCCCTCCTCGGCGCCCGCGAGGTGGCAGGCCGGCATTTGGAACCGCTGCCACGGCGCCGCCGCAACCATCGCCTCCACCCCGGCCCGGTCGTCGCCGCGGCGGACCACCACGCCGCCGGGAAGGATCAGCCGCTCGTACGGGCCGCCCGGCCGCGACAGCTCGCCAAGCGCCCATGTCACGAACTGGTCGATGTAGCGCTGGTAGTTCGTGAGCAGTATCCAGGGTTGGACCGTCCGCCAATCGGTGCCGGTGTAGTGGACCAGCCGCCGGAGCGAATAGTCCACGCGCACGGCGTCGAACAGCGCCAGGGGCCGCGGCCGTCCCTCGGAGAACTCCCACTCGCCGTCGGCCACCTCGTCGCCCACCGCGGACAGGAGCGGCGTCGGGAAGTGGCGCGCGAGGTCGGCGGCGGAGAGGTGCCCGAAGCTCAGCTCAACGCCGTGGTCGAACCCGTACGGGTCGCGGTCGAGCACGTAGGGGTAAGGGATCTCCTGGGCGCTGGGACCGACATCGATCACGGCGCCATACTCCTCGACCAGCGGCCGGAGCTGGTCGAGCAAATACGGCTGGAAAAACCCGGGGTGCGTCACCGTGGTCGCGTAGGCACCGGCCTCCTGGAGCTTGGCCCAGGCCCGCCGCGTGACAGGCGGCGGCTTGCGGGCGTGCCAGGTCAGCCGCAGCTCGGGGTAGCGGAACTTCGCGCGCTCGTCCGGGGTTGGCGCTTCACCGCCGCCGATGAACCGGCCCAGGGCGGCGCGCAACAACGAGGTCGCCTCATGGTAGAGCGCCTCAAGCTGCGAGACGGCCTGCTCCGGTGAGAGGGCTTCGGCATCGGCCGGACGTATGGTGGGCAAGGGCGGCCTCGTTCAGCTCCGGGCCGGACTGATACCAGCCGCCCGCCGAGGCGGCCAGCGCCGTTCTGGCGCGGCGTCGCAGGCTTACTCCCCGAAAGCGATGCCTTCCTCGCGGTATATGTCCCGGATCAGCTCCAGGATCACGCCGATTTCCGCCGAGGCGTCATCGCGCCTGTGGCTCATGATGATGGGAGAGATGGCGCTGTCCTCGTCCAGGTCGCGGTAGGCCACCCCGTCCCGCCGCAACTGGCGGACGCCGGCCGGAACGAGGGTCATGCCAGCTTGGGCCGCGACCAGGCCAAGCGCGGTTTGCAACTCGCGCACCTCCGTGACCGAGTGCAGGGCAACGTCCTGGGCACGGAACAGGGCGAGCACCTGATCGGCGTAGCTCGGGCGTGGCGCCCTGGGGTAAACCACCAGCGGCTCGCCCGCGAGGTCGCGCAGCCGCAACGGGCTTGGGCGTTCCAACAGCGGATGGCCGAGCGGGAGCACCGCGACGATCCGTTCGTTGCGGAGCAACTGCCGCACGATGCCGGGGTCGTCGTGGGGGATGCGGCCGAAGCCCACGTCGATGCGGCCCTCCTTCAGGGCTGCGGTCTGCTCCAGGCTGGTCAGCTCCACCAGCGCCACCTCTACGCCGGGCCGGGCGGCGCGGTAGCGGCGGACGACTTCGGGCAGCTTGCCATACAGGGTGGAGCCGACGAAGCCGATGCCGAAGCGCCCGCCCTCGGCATCTTTCAAGCGGCGCATCATGGCCCGCATCTCCTCGACGCGGTCCAGTATTTGGATGGCCTGCTCGTACAGCAGCCGCCCGGCGTCGGTGAGGTATGCGGGGCGGCTGTTCCGGCGGATCAGCTCAACCCCGAGTTCCTCCTCAAGCTGCTGGATTTGCCGGCTTAGCGGCGGCTGCGCGATATGGAGCTTCTCGGCTGCACGGGTGAAGCTCTGCTCGCGTGCGACGGCGACGAAATACCGGAGTTGCCGCAGCTCCATGTCATACCCCAAAGGTATAATAGCGGACCAAATCGGTCTTGGACTCGATGGTCCGTGTCAGATAAATCCAATGGCAAGGCGAAGCACTACGCCAAGGCTACCTTAGCTGGCGCCGGGCATCGAGCCAGGAGCCGGGCATAGGGTCAGGTCAACAAGCAAAACGGAGGGACGCATGCTCGACGCAATCCAAAAGACGCTCGACGATGTCGTGCAAGACGACGCCGAAACCGGGCTGTTCCGCTGCAAGCGCAACATCTTCACCGACCCCGGGCTGTTCGAATTGGAGATGAAGCACATCTTCGAGGGCAACTGGATCTACATGGCGCATGAGAGCCAGATTCCCAATATAAACGACTACTTCACGACGTTCATGGGCCGCCAGCCCGTGTTCATCGCCCGCAACAAGGCGGGCGAGCTGAACGCCTTCATCAACGCGTGCAGCCACCGCGGTGCCATGCTGTGCCGGCACAAGCGGGACAACAAGGCCAACTTCACCTGCCCGTTCCACGGCTGGACCTTCAACAACTCCGGCAAGCTGCTCAAGGTAAAGGACGGCGGCCCGGGCGCCGGCTACCCCGAGCAGTTCAACAAGGACGGTAGCCACGACCTGACCAAGGTCGCGCGCTTCGAGAGTTACCGCGGCTTCCTGTTCGGCAGCCTCAACCCGGACGTGGTGCCGCTCAGGAAACACCTGGGCGAGGCGGCCAAGATCATTGACATGATCGTGGACCAGTCCCCAGAGGGCCTGGAGGTGCTGCGCGGCTCGTCCACCTACGTCTATGACGGCAACTGGAAGCTGCAGACGGAGAACGGCGCCGACGGCTACCACGTCAGCGCCACGCACTGGAACTACGCCGCCACCACCAGCCGCCGCAAGGAGGCCGCGCAGGAGGACCACACCCGCGCCATGAGCGCAGGCGGCTGGGCCAAGCAGGGCGGCGGCTTCTACTCGTTTGAAAATGGCCACCTGCTGCTGTGGACCAACTGGTCCAACCCGGAGGACCGGCCCAACTGGGACCGGCGGGATGAGCTGGCCGCCCAGTTCGGCCAGGCCACGTCCGACTGGATGGTGCAGCGCAGCCGCAACCTGTGCCTGTATCCTAACGTGTACCTGATGGACCAGTTCAGCAGCCAAATCCGCACCTACCGGCCGCTGGCGGTGGATAAGACCGAGGTCACGATCTACTGCATCGCCCCCAAGGGCGAGAGCGCCGGCGCGCGCTCGCAGCGCATCCGCCAGTACGAGGACTTCTTCAACGCCAGCGGCATGGCGACCCCGGACGACCTGGAGGAGTTCCGGTCGTGCCAGATCGGCTACATGGGCAGCGCTGCGCAGTGGAACGACCTGTCCCGCGGCGCTGCGCACTGGATTCAAGGGCCGGACGAGGGTGCCAAGGCCATTGAGCTGCAACCGTTGATGAGCGGCGCCAAGACTGAGGACGAGGGGCTGTTCGCCGTCCAGCACCGCTACTGGATGGAGACGATGCAGCGCCACATGGCGGCGCAGGGCGAGCACGTCGAGTCGGCCTAGTCCGGCGTCCAGGCCCGGCCTGACAGCCGGGCCACCCTTCCATTCCGCTTGCCAGCCCGCTCATCCTGAGGGCTAGGACAGCACGCGCACGCCCTGAAAGCAGGTCCATGCAGCTCACGCTCGAACAAGCCCGGCAGTTCCTTTACCGCGAGGCGCGCTTCCTCGACGACAAGGAGTGGGATGGTTGGCTGGCGATGTACGCTCCGGACGCGGAGTTCTGGATGCCGGCCTGGGACGACGATGACAAGCTGGTCGAGAACCCGCAGACCGACATCTCGCTGATCTACTACCCGCACAAAGGCGGGCTGGAGGACCGCGTGTTCCGCATCCGCACGGAACGGAGCAGCGCCACGTCCTTGCCGGAGCCGCGCACCTCGCACAACATCACCAACGTCGAAATCCTGGAGCAGGCGGACGGCCAGTGCAGGCTGCGCTTCAACTGGCTGACGTTCAACTTCCGCTACAAGACGACCGACACCTACTTCGGCACGTCGTATTACCTCATCGATACATCGGGCGGGCAGCCGCTTATCAAGAACAAGCGAGTGGTGCTCAAGAACGACTACATCCACCACGTCATCGATATTTACCACATCTAGCCGGGAGCGAGCATCATGGCCCACAAGGTCGCGCTCAACTTCGAGGACGGCGTTACGCGCTTCATTGAGACACGGCCCAACGAGACCGTGGCCGATGCCTCCTACCGCGTCGGCATCAACATCCCGCTCGACTGCCGCGACGGCGCCTGCGGCACCTGCAAGGCGTTCTGCGAGAGCGGGACCTATGACGGCGGCGACTACATCGAGGACGCGCTGACCGACGACGAGGCGGCGGAGGGCTACGGCCTGGCCTGCCAGATGCGGCCCAAGTCGGATTTGGTGCTGCGCATCGCCGCGTCGTCGGACGTGTGCAAGACCAAGGGCGCGTCCTACAAGGCCCAGCTCAGCGCGGTGGACCGGCTGTCCGAAACCACGCTCGGTTTTTCGCTGGCGGTTGACCCGGCTTCGCCGCTCGCCTTTTTGCCGGGCCAGTATGTCAACATCCTCGTGCCGGGGACGGACCAGAAGCGGTCGTACTCCTTCAGCTCCGCGCCCGGGTCCAACGATGCGTCGTTCCTGGTCCGCGACATCCCGCGCGGCGCGATGAGCACCTTCCTGCGCGAACACGCGCAGCCCGGGACGCCGATGGAGTTCACCGGACCGTCCGGAAGCTTCTACCTGCGCGACGTGAAGCGCCCGCTGCTGCTGCTCGCCGGCGGCACCGGCCTTGCGCCGTTCCTGTCGATGCTGGGGCGGATTGCCCAATCCGGCAGCCCCCACCCGATCCATATGGTTTACGGCGTGACCAACGACGCCGACCTCGTGCAGGTCGAGGCGCTGGAGGGCTACGCCCGGCAGATCCCAGGCTTCACCTTCGCCTGCTGCGTCGCGAGCGAGGACAGCGCCCATCCGCGCAAGGGCTACGTCACCCGCTACATCGAGCCCGACCACCTCAACGGAGGCGACGTGGACATCTACCTGTGCGGCCCGCCGCCGATGGTGGACGCGGTCCGGCGCCACCTGACGGAACAGGCGGTCGCGCCGGCCAACTTCTACTTCGAGAAGTTCTCGCCGAGCGGCGCGGTCACCGCCATCGGCGAGAGCCACCGGGCGGCATAGGGGCATCCGGTGATCCACCCCGGGCGGTTCGAGGGAAAGGCCGGCGTCGTCACCGGCGCGGCGCAGGGCATCGGCCGCACGGTCGCCTTGAACATGGCGCGCGAGGGCGGCAAGGTCGTGCTGGTTGACCGTTCCGAGCTGGTCCGGGACGTGGCGCACGAGGCAGCCGCGGCCGGCGGGGAGTGCCATGCCGTCACCGCGGACTTGGAGCAGTACGCGGAGTGCCGCCGGGTCATGGACGAGGCGCAGGGCCGGTTCGGCCAGGTGGACATCCTGGTCAACAACGTCGGCGGCACCATCTGGGCCAAGCCGTACGCCGAGTACGAGGAGGCGCAGATCGAGGCGGAGGTGCGGCGCTCGCTGTTCCCGACCCTGTGGTGCTGCCGGGCCGTGTTGCCCATCATGCTGGCGGGCGGCGGCGGGGTCATCGTGAACGTGTCCTCGGTGGCGACGCGCGGGGTCAACCGCGTGCCCTACGCCGCGGCCAAGGGGGGCGTGAACGCGCTGACCGCAAGCCTGGCCTGGGAGTACGCGGAGCACGGCATCCGCGTCTGCGCCACGGCCCCGGGCGGCACGGACGCGCCGCCGCGCCGCATACCGCGCAACGCCGCCGCCCCGAGCGAGCAGGAAAAGGCGTGGTACCAGCAGGTCGTGGACCAGACCGTCGGGTCCAGCTTCATGAGGCGGTATGGCGCCGTCGAGGAACAGGCGGCGGCGATCCTGTTCCTTGCTTCGGACGAAGCCTCGTACATCACGGGCGTCACGCTGCCCGTGGCGGGCGGGGATTTGGGTTAGCGCGGCCACGCCACGGCCGCGTGCGAACGGCAGCCGGGCCGATCCCGGCACGAAGAACAAGCGCCGATGTGATCGGCGCAAGACAACTGGGAGAACGCAACCATGAGTGGATCAATCGTGGACAGCCCCGATGCGAAGAAACTGTTCACCCGGGCGTCTGGGCTGGACGGGACCGGCGGGGACGAGCGGCTGAAGCGCATTGTCGAGCGGATCACCACCGACCTGTGCCGCACGGTCGAGGAGTTCGACGTGACGCCGACCGAGTTCTGGACCGCGGTGGGCTACCTCACCCGGCTCGGCCAGGCCAACGAGCCCGGGCTGCTGGTGGCCGGGCTGGGCATCGAGCACTTCCTGGACTTGCTCATTGACGAAAAGGAGCGCCGCGCTGGCCTGGAAGGCGGCACGCCGCGCACCATCGAGGGGCCGCTCTGGCTGGCCGACGCGCCGCTGTCCAAGGGCGAGGCGCGGCTGGACCAGGACCCGGAGCAGGGTACGGTGCTGTTCATGGAGGGCCAGGTGCGCGACGCCGACGGCGCGCCCATTCCCGGCGCCATCGTGGACGTGTGGCACGCCAACACCAAGGGCGGCTACTCCCACTTCGACCCGTCGCAGAGCCCGTATAACCTGCGCCGCCGCATCGAGACGGACGGGGAGGGGCGCTACCGCTTCCGCTCCATCCTGCCGTCCGGCTACGGCTGCCCGCCGGACGGGCCGACGCAGGAGCTGCTGAACCACCTTGGCCGGCACGGGCAGCGCCCCGCGCACATCCACTTTTTCATTGAGGCGCCGGGCCACCGGAAGCTGACCACGCAGATCAACATCGCCGGCGACCCGTTGCTGCACGACGACTTCGCCTTCGCCACGCGCGACGGGCTGATCCCGGACATGGTGCGCCACGATGACCCGGCGGAGATCACCCAGCGCGGCCTGAACGAGCCGTTCGTGACCATCCGGTTCGACTTCGCCCTGAACCGGGAGGCCGAGAACCTGCCGGAGGCCGTGGTCGTGCGCGAGCACGCCAAAGCCGCCTGACGCGCGGCGGCGCCGCCCGTCCGCGGGCGGCGTCGTGCCCCACCCAACGGAGGCCACCATGCCGGACTCTCTTGCCCCTGACGTGCGCGGCCTTGCCCGCGACCTGGCCATCGCCGAGGTGCAAAGCGCCATCGTGGACGTGCCGACGGTGCGAGGCCACAAGCTGTCCAACACCTCGGTGACGGCGCAAAGCTACGTTCTCGTGCGGGTCCGCCTGGCCAATGGCGCCGAGGGCATCGGCGAGGCCGCGACCCTCGGCGGCCCGCGCTGGAGCGAAGAAAGCGTCGAGGCCATCAAGGCCAACATCGACGCCTACCTGGCCCCGGCGCTGCTCGGCCAGCGCGCCGACCAGTTCGAGGCGGCCGGGCTGCGCATGGACCAGGCTGCCAAGCGCAACAACGCCGCCAAGGCCGCCATCGAGACCGCCCTGTTCGACGCGGTCGGCAAGACCTTCGGCCTGCCCGCCGCGGCCCTGCTCGGCGGCGCAGTGCGCGACCGGGTGCCCGTGCTGTGGACCCTAGCGTCGGGCGACCCGGCGCAGGAGGCAGAGGAGGCCGGGCGCAAGCTGGAGGCCCGGCTGCACCGCACCTTCAAGGTGAAAATCGGCGCGCAGCCGCCCGAAGCCGACATGGCCCGGATGCGCCACCTGGCCCGCGCACTGGAAGGCCGGGCCACGCTGATCGTGGACGCCAACCAGGCCTGGGACGAAACCACGTCCGCCCGCTGCCTGCCGCAACTGCACGAGATGGGCGTGGCGCTCGTGGAGCAGCCCGTGCCCGCCTGGAACATCGGCGGCATGGCCCGGCTGCGCGCCCGCCCCGGCACGCCACCGCTGCTGGCCGACGAGTGCGTGTTCGACGCGCACGACATGCTGGCGGTCGCCAACGCCGCTGCCGCCGATGCGGTGTCGCTCAAGCTGGTAAAGCACGCGGGGCTGCTCGGGGTCCGCAAGGTCGCGGCTGTGGCGGAGGCCGCGGGCATCGGCCTGTACGGCGGCTGCCTGCTGGAAAGCTCGGTGGGGGCGGCGGCGCACCTGCAGGTGTTCAGCACGTTGCGCGAGCTGGCCTGGGGCTGCGAGCACTTCGGCCCGCAAATCCTGGTCGGCGAGTACGTGACGGAGCCGCTGCGCTTCGAGGATTTCCACGTCCACCTGCCCACCGGACCCGGCATCGGCGTCACCGTGGACGAGGACAGGCTGCGCCACTACGCGCGGGCATGAGGAGGAAACAGTGCTCTACCACGTAAGAATGGACGTGCGCCCGCCGCACGGCATCGACCCAGCGGAATTCGAGCGGCTAAAAGCCGAGGAAAAGGGCCGCGCCCAGGATTTGCAGCGCGCGGGCACATGGGTGCACCTGTGGCGCATCGCCGGGCAGTACTCGAACATCTCGGTGTTCGATGTGGCGGACCACGACGCCCTGCACGCCATCCTGTCCACCCTGCCGCTGTTCCCCTTCATGCAAATCGAGGTGCTGCCGCTCGCACGCCACCCCTCGGCCGTACCGTAACAGGGCGTTGGTGTAGGAATGCGGTTCAGCAGCCTCGCACCAGCCGTGCGGCGGCTTTCTTTCCATGACGTTGGTATTCCAGTGGACAGAAGCTTCTACGGAAGGATGGAGAGTCGGCTGCGTCCAGAGGATGTGACAAGGTTGTGTAACGCCGGCCGTGATCTCGGTGCCGGGCAGGCCGTTGAATGCCCGAGTCAAGCCATTACCAATGGGAAAGAGGGTTCCATGTCAGCACATCCACCCCCAGTTCCGCCGGCCAACCGCACCACCAAGGGGCCGGGCGACCAAGCAGCGCCCACGGAAAGTGGGGATCGTGAGGCTCAGCCCGGCAAGGCTCCGAACAACACCGGCGAGCAAGGCCAGCAGGGCAATGCCAAGCAGAACACAACCCATCCCGGCGTGACAGGGGACCGCTGACCACGCTCTGCAAGCCTCTCAACACCGGCCGCACCCGAAACGGGACCGGTTCCGTCCGGTCACCGCGTCAGCGCACTGCGTGCGTGCCGGCAAGGCGGCCCAGTGCGACGGCCGTAAGCAGGCCGTTGCCTGAGAGGTAGCCCTCGGCTTTCGGCCCGGACACGCCGCAGGCCGCTCCACCTGCGGCGAACAGGTTCGGCAGGCTCGCGCCCCCTGTGCGCAGGACACGGGCCGTATCGTCCACCACCAAGCCGCCTTGGGTGTGGAACAGCGCGCCCGTGACTCGCACGGCCCGGTACGGCGGTGCAAGCGGCGGCTGGCCGGCGAAGCTGCGGCCGAACCGGTCCGTGCCGGCGCTGGATTTCAGCCGGTCCACTTCGGCCAGCGTCGCTTGCATCGCAGCCTCCGGCGCCTGCATCAGCGCGGCAAGTGCCGTGACGTTTTCAGCCCTCAGGACGGCGTTCATGGCCTCCGCCTGCCGGAAATCCTCGAACTGGCGTGCGATGCCGGCGATCCGCTCGTCGAACACGGTCCAGGCGACCCCGCCGGGCTGCCGCAGGACGTGGACAGCCTGCTCCGAGTAGCCGTGCGACTCGTCGGAGAAACGCTGCCCGCCAGTGTTGACCTGGATGCCTCCGGACGTGACGGTGGCCCAGGTAACCAGGACGCCGGCGGGATGCGCGACCGAGCCGTGGCCCTGGTGTCCGGACAAATCCCGCACCGCCGCGCCCAACGCCTGTCCCCACAGCAGCGCATCCCCTGGTTGCCGGGATGCCCGAAGTACAGCGCGTCCGCCAGCTCCGGGATATGCGCCTGCACCAACTGCCGGTTGCCGCCGTAGCCGTTGCATGCCAGCACGAGCGCGCCGCACCCGACGCGCTCCTCGGTGCCGTCCGGCCTTTGGTAGGCCACGCCGCGCACCATGTCCCCCGAGCCAGCGATCAGGCTGGTGACGTGCGCCCCGCACAGGACCATCACGCCGGCCGCTTCCGCCGCGTCGCGCAGGGCGTCGATCAACTCAAGCCCGGACCGGCTGGGAAGGCCGTGCATGCGATGGGCGCAGTGGCCGGGGTAGCGGAAGTCGGTGACGACCGAGAACGCCAGGCCGTGCCGCGCGTGCAGCCACTCGAGCGTGGGACCGATGACATGCGCCACCGTGCGAACGAGCGCCGGGTCCGGGGCGTGGCCGGCCTTGGCCATGATATCGGCGGCGAACAGCTCGGGGCTGTCCTCAATGCCAGCCTCAGCCTGCCAGCGCGTGGCCGGCGCGGGGATCAGCCCGGCCGACAGCGCGGTGGAGCCGCGGGGCAGCGCGTCACGCTCCAGCACCAGCACCTCGGACCCGGCCTCCCGCGCGGCGAGCGCCGCCACCAGCCCAGCCGCGCCGGCACCGACCACCACGACGGGGAAGCTGGCTTCAAATGCCTCGTTCTCATACTGGATGACGCTCATGATGGCCCGAGTTCCGTCATGATTGACCCTGCCCCCTGGAATGCCCTCAGCTTGAAGTAGAGTCCGTTACCAGGAGACGGACGATGAAGCGGTCAAGGTTCACGCAAGAGCAGATCATCGGCGTGCTGAAGGAGCACCAAGGCGGCGCGGCAGCGGTCGACC
>CAXTCN010000124.1:0-12972 GCA_964242575.1 uncultured Acetobacteraceae bacterium
ATCCAACAAACCTTACGCGGGCAGCTCGTCTCTCAACCGGGTTGAGCAGCTACTTGGATTAAACATTCGTAAACGGTTATGTTCTACACTAGGAACTATCGAAAACATCTTTTAAATAGATATGTATATCCAAGCATGCAACGAAATCGATTGATAAAGATACCGGGAAAAAGCATGGGCAAGTTATGGCCTTCCCGAGTAAAAATGGATGTCGATAACGTATCGCCGACACATGCTTGGGGTTTAGTCGATGCGTTGTATGCTCCGCACAAACCCTGGGACACAAGCCTCGTGTTCGGCCCGGTTGCCCTGGTCGCGGCCGCAGCCATAGCGTACTCGCGCACTGGCTCAACTTGGTTGCTGATCTGGGGCATACTAGCGGTGCCGCTGGCGATGGCGCGACTAGCCCTTTCCCGAGTTTACCGTCGCCAGGCCGGACTAAACAGCGCGGAACTTTATGGCGACGCCAGAACGTGGGTCTTGCGATACCTCACCGGCGCCTGGCTCACCGCGGCGCTTTGGGGCGTGGCTAGCCTGGTCATCCTACTGGAAACTGACCCGGCCTCGCAATTCCTGCTGATCCATTGCCAAATCGGCTTCATCGCCGGCGCGGCCGTGCGAAGCAGCCCCATACGCCAAATCGCCACTGGGCAAGCTTTGCTGATGCTCGGTCCCTTGTTCGTAGCACTGCTTGCAACCGGAAACTCTTTTTACGCCCTGTTCTCCGGATTCATTGCTTGCTTTCTGTTGTTTAACTTAACCCACATCCGTGCCGCCCATCAACAACTCGTGGCGCTGCTGACGACCAACGAGCAAAACAGCGTGCTCGCAGCCGAGCTTGCCGAAACGAACCGCAAGCTCGGCGTCATGAACCAGCAGTTGACGGCGATGGCCAGCACCGATGCGCTGACCGGGCTGGCCAACCGCGTCCTGTTCAATGACCGGATTGAGTTGGCGCTCGGCCTGGCGCAACGTGACCGGGGCACGGTTGCGCTGCTGTGCCTCGACCTCGACCGGTTCAAGGCGGTCAATGACACATACGGCCATGCCACCGGCGACCGCCTGTTGCAGCAGGTCGCCGCCCGGCTGCGCGACGCAACGCGTGCCACCGACATGGTGGCGCGCCTGGGAGGCGACGAGTTCGTCATCGTCCAGACTGGCGTGCACCAGCCGCAGGCGGCAGCCATGTTGGCGGCGCGGCTTGTCGAGGCGCTCTGCGCACCGTTCGACATCCAAGGCAGGCGCATCAACATCGGGACCAGCGTCGGCATAGCCCTGTATCCGCAAGATGGCGACGAAGCGGTTGGGTTGCTGCGCAACGCCGACGCAGCGTTGTACCGGGCCAAAGCGGACGGACGCGGCGCATACCGGTTCCATGACCTGGCCGTGAACGCAGACCTGTGGGAGCGCCGGGCCACCGACAAGGACATGCGGGGCGCCGGCCAGCTTACCGCCGGCTATGGCAACCAAACCGTCGTGCCCTTCAAGGCGCTCACCCGGTAGCTCGTGCTTCACGGTCCAGCCGCGCCCAGCAGGCGGGACAGCACAGGGCGCAGCATGTTGCCCAGCGCGCCCGCGAACAGGATTATCAGCCCCTGGATCAGCACCACGATCTCTGACGGCACCTCTGGCACCTCAAACGCCAGCTCGGCGCCTCCCTGGGTCAGCGCCCCGAACAGCAGCGCCGCCAGCAGCACGCCGGCCGGGTGGTTGCGCCCCATCAGCGCCACTGCGATGCCGGTGAAGCCGTAGCCGCCGGTGAAGCCCAGCACCAGCCGATGCTGCGCGCCCAGCAACTCGTTCACCGCCACGCCGCTGGCCAGCGCGCCGGACAGCGTCATGACCAAGATGGTCACGCGCGCCTGGTCGATGCCGGCATAACGGGCGACCTCCGGGCTTTCGCCCATCACCCGCAAGCCGTAGCCCCAGGGGGTGCGCCACACCAGCAGCCAAACCGCCGCCGCCGCCAGCACCGCAAGCGGCAAAGCAAGGTTGACCGGCGCCGAGCTGGGAAAACCCAGGGAGGACAAGGCGGGCAGCGTCGCCGCGCTGGTGAACTGCCGCGTCTCCGGCGACATCGAACCTGGCGCGATCAGCACGTTCACGACCAGGTAAACCATCAACGAGGCAGCGATGAAATTGAGCATTATCGTGGTGATGACGACGTGGCTGCCCCGCCGCGCCTGCAGCCAGCCGGGAATGGCGGCCCAGGCGGCGCCCAACCCAGCGCCGCCAGCCATCGCCAGCGGCAGCAGCAGCCCTGATGGCAAGAATTCGAGGTTCAGCGCCACCAGCGCCACGCCAAGCCCGGCCAAATAGGCCTGGCCCTCGGCGCCGATGTTGAACAGCCCGCCCTGGAACGCGACCGCGACCGCCAACCCGGTGAAGGCCATGTTGGTGGCGTAGTAAAGCGTGTAGCCGATGGCGTCCAACGAGCCGAGGCTGCCCGCCGCCAGCGCCGTTAACGCGACCACCGGGTCGTTGCCAGTGGCCAGCACCAGCAGCGCCGTGACAAGCAGCGCCAGCAGCAGGTTCAGCAGCGGCAGCAACGCCAGCTCCGCCCAGCGCGGCAGGGCCGTCAAGCCGCGTCCTGGCTGATGCCGGCCATCAGCAGGCCGAGGCGCTGCTCGGTGGCCTCGGCCGCCGTCAGCTCGCCCACGATCCGGCCGTCGAACATCACCACGATGCGGTCGGCCAGCGCCAGGATTTCGTCCAGCTCCACCGACACCACCAGCACGGCCTTGCCGGCGGCGCGGCAGGCCAGCAAGCGCTGGTGAATGGCGTCGATGCCGCCGATATCGACGCCGCGCGTGGGCTGGCCGACCAGCAGCACCGAGGGATCGCGCTCGATCTCGCGGCCCAGGATCAGCTTCTGCTGGTTGCCGCCGGACAGCAGCGCCGAACGCAGCGCCGGGTCGTTGGGCCGCACGTCGTAGTCGCGCATCAGCCGCGCCCCGTGGGCAGCGACCGCGCGGGACGACAGCAGGCCGAGACGCCCGCGATAGGCCGGGTCGTCCTGGTAGCCCAGGATTGCGGTGCTGGCGGCGCTCGCCTGGCGCAGCAGGCCGCGCTTCAGCCGGTCCTCCGGGACATGGGCCACGCCCGCTCTGCGCAACGCAGCCGGGTTAAACTCGCGCCCGGGGAACGCAGTGCGCCCGTGCAGCATAATCTGCCCGGCGCTGGGGTCGCGCATGCCCGCCAGCGCCTCCAGCAGCTCGCTTTGGCCATTGCCGGCGACGCCCGCGATGCCCAGGATTTCGCCACCGCGCAGCGCCAGGCTGACGCCGTTCACACGCTTAACCCCAGCGTCGTCATGCACCACGAGGCCATGCGTTTCCAGCAACGCCGGGCCAGGCTGCTGCGCTGTGCGGGGCGGAGGCGCTGGCAGGCGGCGGCCGATCATCAGCTCGCCCAGATCGGCCGCCGAAGTGGCGGCGGTGTCGCGGTGCGCCACCATCTGCCCGGCGCGCATGACCGAAACGCGGTCGGTGACATCCATGATCTCGCGCAGCTTGTGAGTGATCAGCAGCACGGTGCGGCCCTGGTCGCGCAAGGCGCGCAGCACGCGGAACAGGTCGTCGGCCTCCTGCGGCGTTAGTACGCCGGTCGGCTCGTCCAAAATCAGCACCTGGGCGCCGCGGTACAGCGCCTTCAGGATTTCGACCCGCTGCTGCGCGCCCAGCGGCAGGTCCTCAATGCGCGCGTCCGGGTCGACCCGTAGCCCATAAGCGTCGCCCAGCTGGGCCAGCTCGGCGCGCGCGCGCCTGGCGCCGGCCGCCAGCCGAGCGCCGCCCTCCGCGCCCAGCATGACGTTCTCCAGCACCGTCAGCCGCTCCACGAGCATGAAATGCTGGTGCACCATCTCAATGCCGAGACGAATGGCGCCGCGGCTGTCGCGGATGGCCACTGTCTCGCCACGCACCAGGACAACGCCGGCGTCGGCCTGGTAGAAGCCATGCAGGATAGCCATCAGGGTCGATTTGCCGGCGCCGTTCTCGCCGATGATGCCGTGGATGGAGCCGGCCCCAACCACGAGGTCCACCGCGCGGTTGGCGTGCACCGCCCCGAAACGCTTGTCGATGCCGCGTAGCTCGATTGCGGGAGGCTCGAGGGCCGGCGTCGGACGGTCCGGCGGGATGGCTAGCCGGGACAGGCGTTGTCGCTCATGTAGTCGTGCACGGTGGTGCGGCCGGCGATGATGTCGGCCTTGGCGCTGTCGATCCGGCTGCGCATCTCGGGGGTGACGACGGCCGCGTTGCTGTCGTCGAACGCTAGTTCCACAGCGCCCTCCGCCACCCCCAACACCTGGGTGCCCGGACGCCAGGTGCCGGCGCGGGCGGCCTCCAACGTGGTGCGGGTGGCGACATCGAGCTGTTTTACCATGCTGGTCAGCACACGCCCGGGATGCAGGGCGTTCTGGTTAGAATCGACGCCGATGCCGAACTTGCCGGCGTCCGCCGCCGCTTGCAGCACGCCCACGCCCGTGGCGCCGGCCGCATGGAACACCACGTCTGCGCCGCGCTCGATCTGCGACCGGGTCAGCTCCGCGCCACGCACCGGGTCGGCCCAAGCGGCGGGGGTGGAGCCGGCCATGTTCTGCAGCACCTCGATGCGCGGGTTCGCGGCCCGGGCGCCCTGCACGTAGCCGCAGGCGAACTTGCGGATCAGCGGCACGTCCATGCCGCCCACGAAGCCGATTTTGCCGGTGGCGCTGCGCAACGCCGCCAACATGCCCGCGAGATAGCTGCCCTGTTCCTCGCGGAACACGATGGACTGCACGTTGGGCGCGTCCACGACGGAGTCGATCAGGACGAAACGCACCTTGGGGAAATCGGCGGCCACGGTCTTGACCGCGCTCGCCTGGCCGAACCCCACGGCGAGGATGGGGTCCGAGCCACGCCGGGCGAAGTTGCGTAGCGCCTGTTCGCGCTGGGTCTCGTTCTGCGCCTCGAACTCCCGGACCGCGATGCTGGTGGCCTTGGTGAACGCCTCGGCGCCGTTGTGCACGCTCTCATTGAACGACTTGTCGAACTTGCCCCCTAAGTCGAATGCGATGGCGGGCGCGATTTCGGCCGCGCTGGCAGGCCCGGCGGACAGGAACGCGAGCAGGGCGGTGGCAAGCAGTCGCTTCATCGAAACCCTCGTTCTCAGTATGGCGGCGGCACTGCATGATAAAGTGATGCAGCGTGGCGGCTGGCCATCCTCAAAGCAATAGGCGACTGGAAAAACGCTTAGCCGGACGCCCAACGGACATACGCCGCGACCGGCCCGGTCAGCGCCACGCCGCGCAACTCGTCCGGCGAGACCAGCCGGGCCGCAACGATCTCCCGGTTGTCGAGCCGTAAATCCGGCAGCCGGTCCAGCCGCGCCTCGAAGAAATGCACCCGGTCGGGCCGCCCGTCCCAGACGCCGCAGGCGACGAACGCGGGCAGCAACGCCGGTGCCGTGAGGCCGATCTCCTCCAACAGCTCGCGCCGGGCCGCGGTCTCTGGTGTCTCGCCGGGCCGGATGCCGCCACCCGGAAGGTTCCACTCGGCCCGGTACGAGGAGCGCAGCACCAGCAGCGCCGGGCCGACATAGACCGCTACCAGCGCCCCCTCATGCGGCCGGCGCCGTAGCCGCCACCAGACGCGGGCGAGCGGGAACGCCAGGCGGAACGCGGTCCGCCAGGCAAGATCGAGCAGCGAAGGAGGCGGGACGTGCCCAGGGCCTGGCATATCGCGCAACCTTACATCGTTTCATAGATGTAAAGGAAGCGGCCTGGCCGCGGGTTGTGGCATGTCCTGCTGGGACCATTCATCGCACGGAGTCGCCATGCTCGCCCCTGAACTCGCGGACCGGTTCGCCGCCGTAGCCCTCGGCCATGTCACCCGCGAGTACCCGAACAAGCTGGACCACGTGCTGGCCGACGCCGGGGACGCTCGCGGGCCGCGTGACCTGCATCCCGTGTTCTACGGCAGCTTCGATTGGCACTCCTGCGTGCACGCCTATTGGATGCTGGCGCGGCTGTACCGGCGCTTCCCCGCAATGCCGCACGCCCCGGCCATCCGCGCGCTGTTCAACGAACACCTGACGCCCGGCCGGGTCATGGGCGAGTGCGACTATTTGGCCCGGCCCAGCTCGCGCGGGTTCGAGCGCCCCTACGGCTGGGCCTGGCTGCTGAAGCTCGCGGCCGAGCTGGCGTCGCACCGGACGCCGGAGGGGCGTGCCTGGTCCGGTGCCCTGGAGCCGCTGGCTGAGGCTTTTGCGGCGCGGTTCATCGCGTTCCTGCCGCGCGCCACGTACCCGGTCCGCGCCGGCGTCCACTCCAACACGGCCTTCGCCTTACGGCTGGCGTTGGAGTACGAGAACCAAGCGCTGCGCACGCTGCTGATTGACGCCGCCCGGCGCTGGTATGCGGCGGACGCGGACTGCCAAGCGTGGGAGCCCGGCGGCGACGAGTTCCTGTCGCCTGCGCTGATGGAGGCGGAGTGCATGCGGGTTGCCATGCCAGAGCAGGAGTTCCGCGCTTGGTTCGCCCGCTTCCTGCCGCGGCTGCCGCAGCGTCAGCCCGCCACGTTGTTCATCCCGGCCACCGTCAGCGACCGCAACGACGGCAAGATCGCGCACCTCGACGGGGTGAACCTCAGCCGCGCCTGGTGCTGGCGCGCGCTGGCCGGGTTCACGCCGGACCCGGCCGCGGCACTGGACGCCACGGCGGCGCACCGCGATGCCAGCCTGCCCCATGTCAGCGGCGACTACATGGGTGAGCACTGGCTCGCGAGCTTCGCGGTGCTGGCGCTGGACTGACCGGCCCAGGGTGCCCTCGATCCGGATGTGCGTCTTGCGCCCGCCGGTTTGGTGGATGACCCTGCCGGCGTGACGCCCGCGAAAGACCATGCCCGCGAAGGATCATGATGGACGAAATCGACCGCAAGCTGCTGGCCTTGTTGCAAGAGGACGCGACGCTCGCGATGGCACAGCTTGCGGACCAGGTCGGGCTGTCCGCCACGCCGGTGTGGAAGCGCGTGCAGAAGCTGGAGGCGGCCGGGGTGATCGCGCGCCGGGTCGCGCTGGTGGAACCGGAGCGGATCGGCGTCGGCCTGATCGTGTTCGTAGCCATCGAGGCGCCGGAGCACTCGCCGGAGTGGCTGGCAGGGTTCGCCCGGGCGGTCGGCGCCATGCCCGAGGTGATGGAGGCCTACCGCATGGCCGGCGAGATTGACTACATGCTGCGGGTCGCGGTGCCGGACATGGCGGAGTTCGATGCGTTCTATAAGCGCCTGGTGACCGCGGTGCCGTTGAAGAACGTCACGTCCCGTTTCTCGATGGAGCGGCTGAAGCACACCACCGCCTATCCCCTGCCGGCCCGGGCGTTCCGGGACCGCCGCGGGTCGGAGGCCGACGCGGAAGAATAACGTTCTGCGCGGCGGCCACGCGGCGAACGCCGTTGCTGCCGGGCCGCCCATCTTTGCGCAACCTTGCTGTTGAGCAACCGGCTCCGCCAACGCAACTGTAGAGCTAGTGCTTCAAGGCTCGGGACAGGGGGCGTCGAGTTGGCCAATCAGTCTTGTTTCCGCCGCCGTGGGCCTCGCTGTCCGGCCTGACCGGCCGCATCCACGCCACCGAACGTCGCTATAAACATCGAACTGCAATGGCGTCGCCGTTGCTGGATAAGCGCTCGCATGACCACATCCCTCCTAAGCCCCAATCAAACCGCCATGGCCATTCCGCGCCGTGCGCCACAGGTCAGACCCAGCATATCCTGGCTGCGTTGGACGCCGCTGCGGCGTCTCGTGTCGCCGCTGGCGCTCGTGCTGGCATGGCAGGCTGCGTCCATGGCCGGGCTGCTCTCGCCCCGCACCCTGGCGCCGCCCAGCCAAATCCTCACGACCGGGTGGGGCCTGTTGGTGTCCGGCGAGTTGCCCTGGCATTTGGGGGTTTCGCTGGCCCGGGTCGCGGCGGGGCTCGCCATCGGCGTTTCGGTCGGGGCGGGGCTAGCGCTTATTGCCGGGCTGTCCCGGCTGGGCGAGGCCGTGGTGGACGCGCCGGTGCAGATGTTGCGCACCCTGCCGTTCCTGGCGTTGGTGCCGCTGTTCATCCTGTGGTTCGGCATCGGCGAGACGCCCAAGATCGCCCTGGTGGCGCTCGGCACCGCGTTCCCGATCTACCTCAACCTGTTCGCCGGCATCCGAAGCGTGGAGCCGCGGCTGGCGGAGATGGGCCGGGTGTTCGGCCTGGACCGCCGGGGGTTGATCCGGCACGTGATCCTGCCCGGCGCGCTGCCGTCGGCGCTGGTGGGGTTGCGCTTCAGCCTGGGCGTGGCGTGGCTGTCGCTCGTGGTCGCGGAGCAGATCAACGCCGGCGCTGGCATCGGCTATCTTATCAACGACGCGCGGGACTTTCTGCGCACCGACGTGATCCTGGTGGGCTTGCTGCTGTATGCGCTGCTGGGCCTGGGCGCCGATACGCTGGTGCGCGGCCTGGAGCGGCGCATGTTGGCCTGGCGGCCCGTGCTGGTGCGGAGCTGATCGTGATGGACGGCAGCGCCGGCTTCCAACCCTCGACCGGCCGCGACGGCGCCCGGGTGCGCAACCTGACCCGGCACTTCGGCGGCCCCGCGCCGGTGCTGGACGCGCTCGACCTCGACATCCAGCCCGGCGAGTTCGTGGCACTGCTGGGCGCCAGCGGATCGGGCAAGACCACCCTGCTGCGCACGCTGGCCGGGCTTGACCCGGTGCCGGACGACGCCGTGGTGGCGCTGCCGCAGCCGGTCGCGGTTGCATTCCAACAACCGCTGCTGCTGCCGTGGAAAAGCGTGTGGCGCAACGTGGCGCTTGGCCTGCCGGGAGACGCCCGGGCGCGGGCGGAGGCGGCGCTGGCCGAGGTTGGCCTCGAACACCGCCTGGACGCCTGGCCCGCCACGCTGTCGGGCGGCGAGGCGCAGCGGACGGCGCTGGCCCGCGCCCTGGTGCGCGCACCGGGCCTGCTGCTGCTGGACGAGCCGTTCGCGGCGCTCGACGCCCTGACCCGGCTGCGGATGCACGCGCTGGTGCTGGACCTGTGGGCCAGGCACCGTCCGGCGACGCTGCTGGTGACGCACGACGTGGACGAGGCGGTGGCGCTCGCTGACCGCGTGCTGGTGCTGGAGGGCGGCCGGATCGTGCTGGACCTGCTTAACGACGCGCCGCGCCCGCGTGACCGCAGCGCCCCCGCCTTCGCCGCATTGCGCGCCCGCCTGCTGGACCGGCTCGGCGTGCGCGACCCCTCGTTTCAGCTCGGAGAGCATCCATGACCTCAATCCCTCTGACCCGGCGCACGCTGGGCGCTGGCCTCGCCGCGTTCACGCTGGCGTTGCCGAACATTGCCCACGCGGCCGGGCGCGTGCGGATCGGCTACCAGAAGAACGGCTCGCTGGTGATCGTGCGCCAGCAACGGCGGCTTGAGCCGTTGAACCTCGCGGTCGAGTGGGTGGAGTTCACCTCCGGCCCGCCGCTGCTGGAGGCGCTGAACGCCGGCGCGGTGGATTTCGGCGCGACGGGCGACACCCCGCCGATCTTTGCGCAGGCTGCCGGCGCCAACCTGGTGTACGTGGGCGGCCAGCCGATATCGGGCGTGAACCAGGCGATTCTGGTGCGCTCCGACAGCCCCGCCCGCACGGTGGCCGACCTTCGCGGCAAGCGCGTGGCGTTCACCAAGGGGTCGAGCGCGCACAACTTCATGCTGCGGGCGCTGGCCCGCGCCGGAATGAAGCCGTCTGACATCCAGCACGTCAACCTGCAGCCGGCGGACGCGGGCGCGGCGTTCCGCGGCGGGTCGTTGGACGCCTGGGCGGTGTGGGACCCGTTCTACGCCATCGCCGAGCATGAGCCGACCACCCGCGTGCTGAGCACCGGCGAGGGTGTCGCGCCCAGCAACTCGTTCTTCCTGGCCAACCGCGCCTTCGCCGAGCGGGAGCCGGGGACGGTGCGCGCGCTGCTGCAAGCCATCAACGAGGCGGCGGAGTGGGCCAAGGCCAACCCCGAGGACCTGGCCCGCATCCTGTCCGACGTGACCGGCGTGCCGCTGCCGGTCCAGCGCGTCTCGGCGGCGCGCGGCGTCTATGCGGTGCAGCCGATGGACGACGGCATCATCGCCCAGCAGCAGGCCATCGCCGACAGCTTCGCCGATTTGCGCATCATTCCCGCCCGCATCGACGTGCGCGCGGCGGTCTGGCGACCCAGTCGGCAGCAAGCGGAGGCACGCCCATGAACGCCGACGCCCGGCCGAACCGGCCGCTTGACGTGATGTGGTTCCTACCGACCGGCGGGGACGGCCACTACCTCGGCTCGGCCGAGGGCGCGCGGGCCGTGGACAACCGCTACCTGCGCCAGGTCGCGCAGGCCACCGACCAGTTGGGCTACCACGGCATCCTGCTGCCGACCGGCCGCGGCTGCGAGGACGCGCTGGTCACTGCCGCGTCGCTGCTGCCGTTCACCGAGCGGTTGCGCTTCCTGGTGGCGCTCCGCCCCGGCGTGACCCTGCCCGGCGAGGCCGCCCGGCAATACGCGGCGCTCGACCGGCTGAGCGGCGGGCGGGCGCTGGTGAACCTCGTGTGCGGCGGCAACCCGGCCGACCTGCTGGGCGACGGCCTGACGCTCGGCCATGACGAACGCTACGCCCAAGCCGCCGAGTTCCTGCAAATCTGGCGCGGCATGATGGCCGGCGAGACAGTGGAGTTCTCCGGCGAGTACCTGTCCTCCCGCGGCGGCCGGCTGCTGTTCCCGCCGGTGCAGGCGCCGCACCCGCCGGTGTACTTCGGCGGCTCCTCGCCGGCCGGGCACGCCTTGGCGGCGGCGCAGGCCGATGCCTATTTGAGCTGGGGCGAGCCGCCGGCACTGGTGGGCGAGAAAATCGCCGACGTGCGGCGCAGAGCGGCGGAGCATGGCCGGACATTACGCTACGGCATCCGTCTGCACATCATCGTGCGGGAGACCGAGGGTGAGGCTTGGGACGCCGCCCGACGCCTGATCCGCCATCTGTCCGACGACACCATCGCCACGGCGCAGCAGAAACTCGCGACCGAGAGCGACAGCGAGGGCCAGCGCCGGATGCTGGCGCTGCACGGCGGCTCCCGCGAGCGGCTGGAGGTCGCGCCCAACCTGTGGGCGGGCGTGGGCCTGGTGCGCGGCGGCGCCGGCACGGCGTTGGTGGGCGACCCGGAGACGGTGGCTGCGCGCATCCGCGAGTACCAGGCGCTCGGCATCGACACGCTGATTGCCTCGGGCTACCCGCATTTGGAAGAGGCCTACCGTGTGGCTGAGTTGCTGTTCCCGCTGCTGAACGTGTCCAGCAGCACGGAGCCGGCCCGGGCGGCGCCGGGCGGGCCGAGCCTCATGACCGGCGGTGGCTCGTTCATGACGACCGACGGCGCTTCGCCATCCCGCGTTGTCGCGCCTGTGCGGCAAGGCTGAGCCATGGACGGCGAAGTGTTCAAGGCCGATGACCGATCATGCTCTCCGGCTGGGAGATCTACGCCTGGGAGCAGGGCGGCTTGTCCTAGCTGGTTCAGCCTGTCCACGCCGCTGCGGCCGTTCCCAGTGCTGCAGCGGGCAGGTCCCACCGCGTTGGGGCGCCGGCCACGGACCCGGGCGGCCGCAGCCGGCGTGCTGGTCCCCAGGATGTCGCTTCCAGCGCCGTTGCGAAGTCGCTCGCTGCCTTTGGCTTGAGCGGCGACGGCTGGCGCGATGGCAGGCTCGTCAACAAGGCAGCCGTGCGGGCCAGCGAGGCGCGCATGGTGCAGCCCGCGCCCGTCCCCAACCGATCCGTCAGGCCGCGCACGGCGGCGGCGGCCATGATGTAGCCGGTCGCGTGGTCCAGCGCCTGGACCGGCAACGGCGTCGGCCGGTCACGGCCCAGCAGCCGCATGCCTGCCGCGGCGATGCCGCTGCTCATCTGCACCAGGCTGTCGAAGCCGCGGCGGCCCTGCCACGGCCCGTGCCAGCCATAGGCGTCCAGCGACACGTCTATCAGGCCGGGGCACAAGGCGCGGCGGCGTGCGTCACCAAGGCCCAACCCGGCGAGCGCCCCGGGGCGGTAGCCATGCACCAGCACGTCTGCGGCCCGCAGCAGGCCCTCCCAGGTTTCGCGGTCCCTCGGCTGGCGCAGGTCCAGCCGTGCACACCGCTTGCCCAGCGTCACGTCAGGCACGATGGCAGGCTCGTCCCAGCCCGGCGGGTCGATGCGCAGCACCTCGGCGCCGAACCCGGCCAGGAAGCGCGTCGCCACCGGTCCGGCCAGGACGCGGGTCATGTCCAGCACGCGCACGCCTTGCAACGGGCGATCCGGCGGGACGGTCCAGCGCGGCGCCGGGCCAGGATCGCTGGCTTCGCGGTGCAGCAACGGCTCAGCGGCGACGGCCCGGCCCTGCACGTGCGCGGCCCAAGCCTCCATGTCCCGCATCGCCGCCGCGCAGCCGCCAGCGTCCACGACCGCGCGTTCGAGCGCCTCGGCCTGCCATCCGCCCACGGCTTGCGCCACCCGGTCTTGTTCCGCTGGCGCGCCAAGGACGGCTAGGGCTGCTGCGAGATGGCGCGGTGCGTTGGTGTGCAGCCTGATCCAACCGTCCGCGGCCTGGTAGTCGCCGGCCACGGCGTCCCAGGTTGGCGGCAAGCTCCAGTCCTTAGGGCGCAGCGAGCTGCCGAACCAGAGTGAGGCCAGGCGGCGGTCCACCGAAGCGCTCGGCCGGGCGTCGCGCCGGGCGGCAACCAGTTCCGCCACCGCAAGGCAGGCAACCCCGACGGAGGCGCCCGCCAGGTCGGTCACAGAGAACACGGAAGGCAAGTCACCGGCGCCGGTGACCTGCACCTGGTTCAGCCACTCCGGCGCACCACGGAGAGCAGCCCAGGTCGTGTCGAGGACGTCTTCGGTGTCATTTGGCATCACGATGTCCCTGAAAGCTCACTAATCCCTTTATTTTCGGTAGTCTCGGTATAGCTTTGATTTGGCTTGGGT
>CAXTCN010000125.1:0-12962 GCA_964242575.1 uncultured Acetobacteraceae bacterium
GCCTGGAGAGCATGAAGTGACAGCAGCACCGAGCACCCTCAAAGAACTCTACACCCAGGGGCTACGCATGAGAAGCTCTGAGTTGAACCAAGCCGTATGGCATTAACCGAAAAGAGACCGTTTACGCTCTGCCGGTGGACTTTTTCTCAACCAGGATAAACTTGCCAGATCAAGCTGAGCTACCTGGGCGATCTCATGCGTGAGCCCTGACTCTACACCGCGGACATGCGGGACCTCTGTTCAGCCAACGACCAGATGCAGAAGGTCGTGCAGGCGTTCAGCGAGAAGGCGACAGACCCGAAGCTGAAGCAGCTGTTCGGGCAATCCGTCACCGGGATCGGCCAGCATACGCAGGCGCTGCGCGCGATGATGGATGCGGACAGCGACAGCCCCTGCCCAGGCATGCAAGGGCTGGTTCAAGAAGCCACGCAGCACGCCTTGCAGTCCGACTTGCCGCCGCAGTTGCGCGATCTGGAGATGATCGCCCAATACCAGCGCATGTCGCACTACGGCCTTGCTGGTTTCGGAACGGTCGCGGCTTACGCCGAGGCGCTGGGGATGAAGGAGGAAGCCAACAAGCTGAAGTCAATCGTCTCGGACATCTACAAAGCCGACGAGTACTCCAGCAGCCTGGCGGAAAGTACGCAGAAGGCAGCTGTCCAAGGCTGAGCCAGAGTGGGGCCGGCGCTCGCCGGCCCGAGACCATCAAGCCTCGCGCCACTATATCGGGACCAGGGTCAACTTCAGGGCGGCATGATCGACGCGCCTTGCCACGCTGCTTGGTGGCCAGAGCCGTGAAGGCCGTCCCTGTCCGTCTTCCCGTCCGGCAATCATCTTGTCCGCTCTCCCGTGCCAGCGCCAGAGTTGGCGGACAGATAGCGCGTGGCTGGTCCGGGGTCGTTTACCGGACAGCCCAGCGCGGCTTCAGGCACCGCGGGGATTACCTGGGTTCTGACCTCGAGCTATGGCCGCACTTGGTGGGGAGTGGACATTCACATCCCCTTGTCCCTCACTGGGCGTTCTGTGGTAGCCCGTCAGCGATGTTGTAGTAGTCGCCCTTGTCGGCGACGAAGATATGCATCTTCAGTTGCGTTCTCGTGGGCAAGTCGAACGAACCCATCGCAATCGCGATCGAGTCCCTGGATACCGGGTTCCAGAAGAGGAATGCACCACAAGCGGAGCAGAAGCCGCGGCGCACCTTCTCCGATGATTGATACCAAGTTATATACTCTTGGCCGCTGATAGTGACGGCGGACTTGAGCACATCCGTCGATGCGAAGAAATGCCCCGAGTGCTTGCGGCACAAGCTGCAATGGCAGGCGTCTGGCTTCGGCAGTTCGCACGCGACTTCGAAGGTGACTTTCCCACACAAACAGGAACCTTGATGCATCGCGTCTTGCCTCCAACCCTGATGCAACTCGTAAAGGGCAACACTCTCCGGAAAGATCAGAGGGTCTGCAAGCGGTCGGGAGCGGACCACCATCGTAAGGTGTCCGTCAGGGTTCGGTTGCCGGACAGGCATCTGCACAGGTCGTGCAGTGATCGTCATTACGGCTCCTTGGGCGGAAGTACAGGGGCGGGCAGGGGTGCGAACTGGACCGACTTCGAATCTCCGCCAAGGAATGCTGGATCGAGTGCCCCACCCCCGGATGGATCGCCGCCCGGCTCCGCGCCGGGTCCCGCAGCGCCAGCAGGTCCACTCGGCATCTCTCCGTCGCCGGTGCCGAAATCAACGGCACGGCCGCCTTGCGGATTTCCTGCCTGGATCTCGACCCGGGCAGCCTCGACCCTTTGGGCAAGCCTTCTCGAATAAGGCAGTCTGTGGGTTCGCGGTTCGCCGCTTGGCAGGTTGCTCGCGCTGAGCGCTTCCACCCACAGATGGATCGCACCGGGATCGGCGCGCCCCGGATCAGGCTCGACGATCCGCGCCCAATGCAATTGGAACTGCGTCGGCAGGGCGTGCGGGGAAGACCAGCCGAGCAGGCCCTGGGTCATGACGAAAGCGACGGCGTAGAAGCCGCCGGTGGTGATAATTGCAGCGGCCTTGACCATCCATGGCAAACGCACGCGCACGACCCCGAGCAGGAGCAGCACGCCGAGCAGCGCATAGGCGATGGACAAGCCGAGGATCGTGCCTTGCAGGGTCATGGCCGGCCTATCCCCCGTTGCGCTTGGGATCACGCAACGTTTGAAGCAGGGACTTCCGGTCCCGCTTCACATCGGTGATGGCTCCGCCTTCGTCGATAACAAAGCGTACGGCGGTCTCCTCCTGCCCACCACGATCAAGGTTGATCGTGTCGTAGTGGACGACCTGCACCGTCGGGTTGAGCTTCTCGACCCGGACGGACACCGGAAGCGGCTGCTTGGTCAAAGCCGCGAAGTGGTAAATGTTAACCGTGTACTCGCCGGCCACAATGCCGCGGATGCTGACGGTCTCCTGCCGGATGGGCGAACGCACCTTCTTGCCTGCAACCATGATGAAGTCGTTGACGCCGCCGCGGTCGTCGCGGTCCAGCGTCATGAACCCGGCCGAGCGGCGCCGATACCAGACCATGTTGCCGGGCGGGTCCTGCACGAACAGGTCCACGTCGTCCGGATGGTTGTCCGGCCAGCTCACCGTGATCAGGAAGTCCGCCCGGAGATCAACCTTTCCGTCCTTGGCATCCGGGGCGATGCTGAGCAGCGCGATGAAGAACAGGAACGCTAGCACCTGCATCGCCTTGAACAGCATGACGCCGAACGGGTCGAATGCGTCCTCGCGGGGGGAGAAATCAAAGTCGTCGATCATTCGGAGTAGTTCGACTGGCGTGCGAGGTCGGGCACGACCTGAACCTCGGTGAGCCGCACGGCATAGGCGAAAAGCCTCCCGGTCGCTTCGTCGAGCATGTAATACTGGATTTTCACCAGGATCGAGCCGACCAGCCCGGCGAGCGTCGTGTACATGGCGATGGCCATGCCGTCGCTCATCAGCCCCATTGACGACTTGATCGCCCCGCGGTCGGCCGTATCCAGGGTGGCGATGGGAGCCAGCATGACGATGAAGCCGATGATCGTGCCGACCAAACCGAGCTTCATCAGGGTGTCGCTGGCAAAGGCGCCAAACTGGTTCGAGCCGCGAAGGCGGGCGGCCAAGCCACGCAACAGCAGTGTCTGGTCAAGCAGGCGCGCGCCCTGCGCTTGGGCTTTCAGCGCCAGGTCGCGGATATGCCCGGCCACCAGCCCCTCCGGCAACCGTCCCGACCCTTCCACCTCCACTATGGAGCCGGCAACCGAGATGCCGCGTCCGGCGGCGATGATCCGTGCCGCATGGCGTGCGGCGTCGTCCTCGCGCGACACGGCGACTGTCCGCCAAAGGCAATGCAGCGACGTTCCAACGTAGAGCACGACGATGGCGAGCGAGATGTAGGTCCGGTCGGCGGCCACCATTTGCCCGAGCAGGCCGAACCACCACAACAGCACGAAGCCGAACATGCTGAAGCCCGTGAAGATAAGCCAGTGCTGCAGCGGCTTACGGGCATCCGCGTGAGGGGGATGCAGGGTCGTCTTGTCCTGAGTGTCACGCGGCACCGGCACATCTCCCCCAACCATGAGGGCGGCGAACACCGTCACGCCCATTCTGCACCTTGTTCATGATGCACGAAGGCTCAAAGGGCATTCCGCCCGTGACTGGCTGGGCAAATTGCCCGATCTCACGCCTTGCCGCTTCCCACATGCCAGGCCCTCAACCATGCTCAATGTGCCGAACACCGGCTGGGAGCGTTGGCGATGTCCCTGATCCTTCACCTGATCCTACGCCTTGCTGGCGTCGTACTCCTTTGCTTGGCGGGTGCGGTCGGATGGGTGCTGGTGGACACGCACCGCGCAATCGAGGCCGAAACGGTGGCGACCGCGGACCGGGTCGCCCGCGACCTTGAGGACCTGTACTGGCAGAAGCTGGTTTGGCGCGACGGTTTCAGCCGTGGAGCGCCGTTGCCTGTGCCGGAATGGGAGACGCTTCGGACGGGGCGGCTGATCACGCCAGGCACGTGCGTGACCTTCGCGCCGGACAATCAGGAGCCGCGCCGCTTGTGCGGCCAGGTCGAGGGGGTCGGCACGCCAGCTCCAGCCTGGTTCGAGAACGGCTACGCCGCACTGTTTGGCCCTTCGGCACCAGTTGAGCGCCGGTTAAGCGTCCGGCAGCCAGCGGCAGGCCGCGTCGTGGCGGTCGCTGATCCGCAAACCAGCGTGCGCCAGGCTTGGCAGCAGGTCAGCATCGTCGTCCGTGTTGCCGGCCTGATGGCGGGCGGGATTGGTTTGCTCGCGGCTGCCTTGATCGGCCAGGCGCTATTGCCGGCGTGGAAGATCATCGCGGGCCTAAAGCGCCTTGAGGTCGGCGACTATCGCTACCGCTTGCCCGATCATCGGATGGCGGAGTTCTCCCATATCGCACGCGCGGTGAACGAGCTGACCGAGCGGCTTGAACAAACAACCGCGGAGCGCGTGGCGCTAACCAAGCGGTTGTTCGCGGTGCAGGAGGAGGAGCGGCGTGCGCTGGCACGCGACCTCCATGACGAGTTCGGGCAATGCCTGACTGCGACCGGGGCATTGGCCGCCGCCATCGAGGCCGGGGCCGCGGGCCGGCCCGACCTGGCCGACGACGCGCGGGCCATCACGCGCATCGTCAAGCGCATGATGGCAACCGTGCGGGAAGCGTTGGCCCGGCTCCGCAGCCAAGACGTTGATGAGTTGGGGCTGGAGGCAAGTCTCGCCCAGCTCGTCGGCGGTTGGAACGCGCAGGCCAAATCGCGGGCCGTTTTTCACTTGGCCGTCAACGGCGACCTTTCGGCCGTGCCGGGGCAGACGGCCTTGAACATCTATCGCATCGCGCAAGAATGCCTGACCAACGCCGCCCGGCATGGCAGGCCAAGCGACGTTTACCTCCGGGTTGAGCGCACCACTACGGACGGTGAAGCGGTAGCCTTGACCGTCGAAGACAACGGCGGTGGCGATGCGGGAGGGATCACCGGGTCCTCCGGGCACGGCATCCTTGGCATCCGGGAGCGGATCGCCGCTTTGGGCGGAAGTCTCTCAATCGGGAAGGCGGCGCAAGGCGTGCGCGTTGCCGCGATCATCCCGTTGTTCTTGCCGCACGAGACGATGCCGGCGGCAGTTGGGCTTGCATGACGGAGATCACGATCCTGCTGGTTGATGACCATCCCGTCGTTCGGGAAGGCTACCGCCGCCTGTTGGAGCGTGGTGGCGAGTACCGGGTGGTCGCCGAAGCGGACGCCGCGGCGCCAGCCTATCAGGCCTATCAGCAATCAAAGCCGGACGTCGTGGTCATGGACCTTTCGCTGCCTGGCGTCAGCGGGCTGGACGCCGTTCGGCACATCCGCCAATGGGACCCTCGTGCGCGCATCCTGGTGTTCACCATGCATGATGGCGCGGCATTCGCGCTTAAGGCATTCGAGGCCGGCGCCCTGGGCTACGTCACGAAGAGCAGCGACGCCGGCGAGCTGGTCCGGTCGGTCGGGATCGTCGCCAAGGGAGGCCGGGCGCTCAGCAGCGACATCGCCCGCGAGATTGCCGCCGAGCGGCTTGCAGGAGGCCGGTCACTTGTGGATGACCTCGGCCCACGCGAAACGGAAATCCTCCGGCTTATCGCGTCCGGCCTGACGAGCGGCGAGATCGCGCTTCTGCTCAACCTCAGCCAAAAGACCGTGCAGAACCACCACTACCAGATCAAATCCAAAATCGGCGCTCGAACCGATGCACACCTGGTGTGGTTGGCTATCGGCGCGGGACTTGTAAGCGTTGAGACAGCCTCCTGACCGGCGGTGCGCTTATCAGAACGCGGCATCCCTAATTCTAGCTGGCATAGCGGGCCAGGATTAGCAGGCTGTACCACTTCGTCAAACGACGATCACACCAAATGCAACACCTGGGTTTCCCCTTGCGGACGCTCGGCTGAAATGATCCGGTATGTGGAGCGGGCGAGGCGCAGTTCGGACGCGTCCCGTCCTACCACGCTCCCCAAGCTGGCCAGGGCGCATTCGCACCGCCCGTGGCAGGCGAGCTTCCAGGGCAGAAGGAGTTGCGGCATGGCGGCGATTCGCAAACTGGCGGAGCCCGGGCCGGTGCTGGTCCACGATGGCAAACTTTCGAAGCCACGATGACCCTTGGCCATCCCGCACGACTTCGCGGTTGCTGGGCCGTCCAGGCGCCGTCGCCTGCTTCCGCAACCGGCCGATCACCCATACCGTTGCTTCATGGCAGCTCCTGCGTCTCCCGTCCTCGCCGCGATGATGACGGCCGCCGAAGCCGAGTGGCGGGCCTGCGCGCCCGAGGACTGGACGACGATCAACTTCCGGCATTGGCCGCGGGGCTTCCATCGCTCGGCCTGGGTGGTCGCCGGCTATATCGGCTGGAACCCGCTCGACGTGCTGGATGAGCCGACGCCGGCTGCGCGCGCCGTCAACGCGATGCTGACCCGGCTGTGCGTCCCGTTCACCGTCGTTATGACCCGGCACACCCCCGATCCGCACGATCCCGTCGAGCCGCTGCTCGCTTGGTTCAACGCTGCGGTGGACGAGCACAAGCACGACATCGCCTGCATGATCGAAGGGCTTGGCGACTTCGATTGGGGCTTGCCCGCCTCCCGCCGGTGGGCCGCGCGCCGGCTGGTCAAGATGTGGGAGAAGGACGGGGTTGCGGGGTTCCGCGACCTGTCGGCCTCGCTGGCCAACAAGCCGGCCGGTCACCGGGCCTGGTGAACGCCGCAGCGGAATACGCCCCAGCAAGGCATTGCTGTCCTGCGTTGCGCAGCAGCGATGTTGGGCCGTCCTGGTTTCCCGGGCTGGCCGCAAAGCCGAACGCCCGAAATCCCGTTAGCGTGGCGCCAGTCAGGGCCTTGCCGTAATTCTCCGCACGGATGCTGCCAAGGAGCCTAGAAGATCCAGCATGGTTGAGCCGCTGCCGCTGCGCCTGCATCGCGCCGTGTCCATCATCTCCCGCACCAACGACCCCGGAGCTGCGGACGCGCAATCCGCCTGCGGCGAGGTGGCCGCGCGCCTCGTCATCCTGGAAGAAGCGCTGCGCGCGCTGCTGGCGAACAAGGAGGGCGCGGCGGAGCAGGCCAGGAGGGCGCTGGCGCTTGACTGGTCTTGACGCCCTCTGCTGCGCCAAGCTGCTGCTGGACCAGCACGGGGACAGGGCGGAGCTGGTCGCCGCCCTGCGCGCCGACGCGCTGGACGCGGCCGGCGACGCGGCCGGGCGGCGGGCGTGGGTGCGCATCCTGGCCGCGGTGGACGAGCTAGCGAGGACGGCACGGCGCCCGGACGAGCCGCTGCAATGACCGGACCGGCGGGACGTGGGCCACCCCTTCCCCTGCCGGCCCGGGAACCAGCGGCGTGCAGGACGGTGCGCTGCCAATGCCGGCCGTGGCCGCTCGGAGCCTGGCCAGGCAGCATCAGCTACCAGATTTTGTTCTTGATTTGTTCAAGACAAAAATCCTAGCTTCCCGTTTCAACACAGGAGGCCTTCATGACGAACTCCGACCCAGCACGCTCCGCGCCCGGGGCCTGTGCAGCGCCGGCACAGGCTGCGGCGGACGTGCAGCACGGAAGCCGCCTGGGCCTGACCCGGGGCCAGCGGCTGCTGGCTGTCGCCACCGCTGCCGCCATCCTCGTGTCCGGGGTCAACGGGCTCGTGCAGGTGATGAGGGTGCTCGTCGAATGCTGGCTGACCCGTCCCTAGCCAGGTCCGGCCAGCCGTGGCAGCAGCGCTGCGGTGGCCGGCGTCAAGAGCGCCAGGATCGCGCCACGGGGCTGTGACCTGGAACGGAGCAGCAACAGTTGCCACATGCAAGCATATGCAGGAGAGCCACCATGGCACAGGCACAGCGTAAACCGATCCCCGGCTTGGCCCGGTCCGACGACGGCATGAAGGGCCTGCTCGACCTGTTCAGCCGCAACCCGACGCCGGCTCGCGTGACGCTGCACGTCGAGCGGCTGCTGGCGGGCTGGCGTGAGGTGTTGGGCCCGGACACCTATGTGGAGCAGCTGGACACGCTGCGCGAGGGCCTCCTGGACGGCATCGCGCTGACGGAAGAGGGCGCCGCCGACATTGACCCGGCATCAAAGGCCGAGGCGCGGCAGGCCACCGCCGTGGTCGCGGCCATGCGGACGGCATATCAGGCGATAGAAGCTGCCGAGCTGGCGCCCGCCTAGCCGAAGGTCCGGTCAATGCCGCAATGGATCTGCGCCGGTTCAGGAACCAGGAAACCCTGACGCGGAAACAGCTTGGCCATGAGAGCCGGCATTCCGACGATGCCTGCCGTCCAGCTTTTCCGCAAGCCCGAACAGGGTCCGGTCCAACCGCAGCCCGCCCGTCCGGTGCAGCTCCACCATGCGCCG
This sequence comes from uncultured Acetobacteraceae bacterium, assembly GCA_964242575.1. GTDB lineage: Bacteria > Pseudomonadota > Alphaproteobacteria > Acetobacterales > Acetobacteraceae > JANPPS01. The sequence goes on from CAXTCN010000125.1 coordinate 8,394, forward strand.
CAGCAGCCCGCCCGGCGAGCGCACCTTCCCCGCTGCATGGCGGGCGCAGATAGCGGCAAGCGCCGTGATCGCCTCCTCTTGCCCCAGCATGACGCGCGCCTGTCCCCAGGCATGGGGAGAGATGCCGAGTGCTGACCGGACATGGAATGCGGCTTGGTCCAGCTCCTCCCACCCGGCTCGGGCGCTGCTGGTCCAGTCCCGGAAGACAGGTGCGACTGCCAGGATGAACCCTGGCGTTACCACGAACCCCCGCAACGCGCTGGGCTGAACCTCACTTGCCCGAGTCGATTCGACTCGCTGCCGCTGCATTGCCTGCTGCCTCGGCAGGCCGTCACTACCTTCTTCCTCCTGAGCCATGGGCCTCTTAGGCTGTCACGCTGTAGTTAACCGGGAGACTGTGTTCTGAGCTCCATCAGGCATTTGCATGCTGCAGTTTACCTGAGACCCTGCACTTAACCACGAGACCCGGCACGAAACGCTGCGCTTAACCGAGACGGGCCTCCCACAACGTTGGTCAAAGACGTTTCGGTTCCAGAGTTGATCCAGCATACGCTACAACGGCACTACGCTCTTCTTGCGGTTAGGAGCTGCCCAGTCTCAGGTTTGCTGCAAACCTGAGACTGAGCAGCCTTAAAGTCGCAAGGTTAAATGCAGTAACCGACGCCAACCGCGCTAGTCTCACAGTTAAGTGCAGCGTGACACCCGGCTTTTGGGGCGTCGCCAGCTTACAGCCGATGCCGTGCACATTCTGCCGGGCAGCTTGATCGGCGCTGTGGGACGCCCAGTGTGGTTTTTCCCACAGACCACTACGACCGCTTCCGTGCATCCAGTTGAGGCAACGCAAGTTTGGAGGCAACCATGACAATCCCAGCATCCTGCACGGCAGCTGTGAACACTACGGATCTCTGCCAGAACGCCAGCGGCGCCCGCCACAACGACGCCGGCGCCGTCTGCCCGCCATGCCGCAGCCCGGCTTGTGCTTTGAAAGCGCAGGGTTAAGCCGATGCAAACCAACCAGGACACCGCTCGCCGCTTCGCCGCCGTTGTGCACCTCTATGAGAAAACACGGCTTGTCGCCGATCAAATCGTCACCCGTGCCCACGCTGCCCAGGAGCGCGGTGGCACGGCCGAGGCGTATCGCACCGGCGCCCAGGAACTGGACCAGCAGGCTGACCGCGCTGAAAAACTGTTGTTCGGCCAAGCCCTCAAAACGCTCCGCGCCGCTGCTGACGAGTGCCGGCTCGTTGCGGACGCGCTTGAGGTGCTTGAGGCCGGCAGCGACGCGTAAAGGCCCGTTCCCAACAGCGATGCTGGTGGCGAAGTCAGTGGTCCTGTCGCTAAGCCGTTTTCGGTGTCCATTCACAGACCAAAGACCTCGGTAAAGCCAGGCTTGGCGAGCAGCCGAGCATGTGAACAAAAGGCCGAATCTGACTTCGCCACCAGCATCCGTTAATCTAAGCAACGTAAATGGCCCTAAATATGATCAAGAGCTTGCATGTTGCATTATGTTGTTGCCCGTCAGGGTTTTATTGCAACTAAGTTTTGCGGCGTGTTTGTCACTCAAGTTGCGGGTCGGCCGTTTTTCGACTCAGGAGGTGACTGGGCCAACTTGGCTGTTACTTCATCAAACCGTGCCGACCCATCCAGTCCTGGATTAACCCAGCGACCTGGTCGCTGTTGCGGTCCATCATCAGCATGTGGGTATTGCCGGTCATGCCGCGCTCGGGCAGCACGACCCAGTCGGCCACTGCGCCCGCCTTGCTTAGACCCTCCCGGTAGGCGGCGACAGCGGCCTGGAAGCGCGGCCAGAGCGGGTGGTCTCCGATACGGTCGCCCCAGACGAACAAATGCGGCACGCTCTTCAGCCCAGCCAGATCAGTGCCGGCCGGCGGCGCACCCGAGGGCTCGACAGCGATAATCGCCTTGATCTTATCCGGCGCACGCAGCGCGGCGTTGAAGGCGAAGTTACCGCCTTGGCTGTGCACGACGATAACGCAGGGACAGGCCTTCTGCACATAGGCGTCGTATGCCGCCTGGATCTCCTTGTCGCTGGTGCCGAAGCGCGGCACGGCCTGCTTGGCAAATTGGTCTGCCGCATCGGTCGGGAACTGGGTGCCGGGGAAGGCGGTCTTGGTTGCCCAGGACCCCGCCGGGCCAATGCGGAACAGCTCCCATGCCTCTTGCTTGGGCCGGAAGAAGGGCGGGGTCGGATTGATCTCCGGGTAACGTGCCCAGGACGCCCGGCCGCGCTCCACCGCGTCCGATACGTAGACATCATGGCCCTGGTGCAGGAAATAGCTCTGCCATCCCGGTGCGCCGTCAGGCTTGGTTTCCCAGGTGACGCCCGTGAGTCCGCCCCCATGCCAGAGCAGCAACGGGTAACGCGCCTTGGGTTGGGCCAACCGGACATACTGCACATACATCTGAAAGGCCTCGAACTGGCCGTTCGGATCGACCTTCAGCGGCGCCATGCCGGCCGTAAAGCTGAGCTCCTGCGTGGGTAACCCAGACAACACCACTTCCCTGCCACCGACGTGATAGCTGCCGATCTCGCGTACCGCTACGTCCTCGGCGTGGGCAGGGGCTGCAAGCAAGGCGGCGCTGAACAGCAAGGCGAGCGCTCTCACGATAGTCTTCCCCATGGTTGTTACTGGGTCAACCGTAGCATGGATCAGTGGCACCGCCGTGTATCGCTGCGCATTCCGACGAAATCAGGCCTATGGCAAAAACTTTTTGCAAAGCCACGGTCACGCCCGGCCCGGCCGGTTGACGCCGGCAGCACCCGTCTCCTTGCGAACCTTGTCAGCCAGCCCGAACAGGGTCCGGTCGAGCCGCAGCTCGCCCTGCTGGTGCAGCTCCACCATGCGCCGCAGCAGCCCGCCCGGCGAGCGCACCTTCCCCGCTGCGTGGCGGGCGCAGATGGCGGCAAGCGCCGTGATCGCCTCCTCCTGCCCGGGGTCTGGGGAGCAAGCGAACGGAAAACCTATGTAAGGCCGACCGGACCAGTGATTGCAGGGCAGTAGCACAACTCCTGCAGACCGTGTGAAAACTCGGCCTGATCAAACGAACGAACGGCTGCATACGCCTGGCGAGAGTCGTCTGCCGCTGTTACAGGTTGGAACGGGCTTTGTCTGCCGCATCGCTGGGCGTCGTCCCGGTGCCGTTTCTGGCCGGGAACGCACTGGTCTTCACGTTCGGACGGCTGCAATCATGGTTTTTACCCCGAGGATGTTGATGACGCGCCGCATGTTGTAGGCCAGCGCCGTGAGGCTGAACTCCGCCCGCACGTTCTCCAGCTCCCTCATCAAGAACGCACCCTGGCCCATCCATTGCTTGATGGAGCCAAACGGATGCTCGATGGTATCACGGCGGCGGTCCAGCACCTCCGGCCGGGCTTTCAGGCGAGCGGCCATGCGGTCCAGCACGGCCTCGTTCTCCAAGCGCGAGACCCGGCGGAAGCTGTTGGTGCATCGCGGCCGCAGAGCACACGCCAGGCACGCCGCCCGGTTGCTGTAGTCGATCTTCGTCAGGTCCCGCGACTTACCCTTGTACTTGTGCCCGAGCCGCTCGCCAGCCGGACAGATGTAAACGTCCTCAGCTGGGTCGTAGCGGAACTCGTCCTTGGTGAAGAAGCCCTCGCGCACCGCCGACCCGCGCTGCGGCTTGGGCACATACGGCGTCATCCCTGCCGCCTCACAAGCCTCGATGTCCTCGAACTTGAAGTAACCCCGGTCGGCGACGACGTCGATCTGCGCGACGCCGAGGATCGCGCGAGCTGGCTCGGCCATCTGCGTCAGCAGGCCCAGGTCCAGAACCTGGTTGGTCACGGCCTGCTCGACGATCAGCTTGTGCTTGGCATCCACCGCGATCTGCGCGTTGTAGCCGACCGCAACACGCGTGTGCGCCGCCATTGCCCGGCTGTCAGGATCGGTCAGCGAAGTCTGGCTCTCACCGGTGCGGTCAAGGCTCTCCAGCAAGGACCGGAGACGGTCGCGCTTGTTCCGGATCGCCTCGATCTTCTCGGCAAGGTTCGGCACGCGCGAACTGCCGCCCGTTCCGCCTTCCTCGACGTCGCCGTCATCCAGCCGCCGCAAATAGCCGGCCAGGCACTCGTCAGCCTTGCGGATGAACTGCTCGAGCGCGGACCGGGTGAAGTTGCGGTCCTTGTTGTTGACGGCCTTGAGCCGCGTGCCGTCGACCGCCAGCAGCTCGCGCCCGAACAGGTCAAGTTGCCGGCACAGCAGCACGAACTCGCGGAAGATCGGTTTGAACGCGACGCGGTTGTCGCGTCGAAAGTCGGCAATGGTCTTGAAGTCGGGCTTCAGGTGCCGCAACAGCCAGATCACCTCGATGTTGCGGTGCGTCCCGGCCTCCAACCGGCGGCTCGAGCGTATCCGGTTCAGGTAGCCATAGATGTAGAGCTTGAGCAGATCAGCGGGCGCGTAGCCCGGCCGGCCCGTCGGCTTTGCTTCGACCCCGACGAACCCAGCGGCCGCAAGGTCCAACCCGTCCACGAACGCGTCGATGAACCGCACCGGGTTGTCGGGGCCGACATAGTCGTCCACCGAT
>CAXTCN010000126.1:0-12930 GCA_964242575.1 uncultured Acetobacteraceae bacterium
GAACAAACCAGAGACTACGCCGCCAACCTATTTCCACCACCTCCGCTACGGCACCGTGCTGGACGCGTTCAGCCGCAAGCCAGACGCGGGGCGTCAGTCTGAGGGCGTCGGCTGGGCAATGGCGGATCACCTGCGGGCAAGCCTGGCCTTGGACGCGCTCGAGATGGCGCTGGGCAGCCGGGAGGTGATCGCCGGCAGCCTGGTTCACCACTCGGACAGGGGCATGCAAGACGCTTGCGGTGACGACATCGCCCGCCTGGAGGCCGCCGGGATCCAGCCCAGCATGAGCCGAGCCGGCTGTCCCTACGACACCGCCATGGCCGAGAGCGTCATGAAGACGCTCAAGCACGAAGAAGTCGACCCCAGCGCCTATCGCGATCTCGCCCATGCCAGGGCCGCCCTCGGAGAGTTCATCGAGACTGCCTACAACCGCCAAAGGCTCCACCCGGCTCTTGCCTGCTTGTCGCCGTTGGAGTTCGAACCCAACCAGCCTCAGGCCGCTGCGCAGCAGCCCAAGGCCAGGACGCAGCCGAGCTGTCCGTGATCTCCTGTCTCACCCAAGGAGTTCAGTCCAGTTTTGAGGCGCCCCCTTGCCTGCAATCCCAGTGGCGGCAGTTACTTGGCGATGTAGGCCGAGGACAGGCAACGCAGCGCGGCGTTGGCGTACACACGGGCGCAGTCCATCAAATCGGCCGCTATTACGTAGTCGTCCGGACCCGAAGCGGGGGTTGGCTGCGGCCCGTAGCACACGGCTGGCACTCCCAGTGCGCGCCAACGGCTGGCGTCGCTGCCCGGTAAGCGGACGACGGGCGGTGGTGGCGCCCCGCGCACCTGCACCACGGCGTCGGACACAGCCTGGGCGGGCACGCAGCCGTGCGGGGACCAGTTCGCGTCCCAGCCCTTGATGCGAGACCATGACACGCCGGGGATGCCCCGGCACACGGTATCCACCATTACCTCGACTTCTTGCATCCGCAGACCTGGCGGCACGCGCACATCCACCTCGGCCTCCGCGCGCCCAGGTCGCTGGCTGATGAATCCGCCGCCCGTGAGCGTGCCTGTGTTGACCGATAACCGCAGCCCATGTTCCCCGGCCGTGTCAGCCAGGCACGCGACCTCCGGCGGCGGCTGCGCCTGCACATCGTTCAGCGCGTCGAGGCCCAGCAGCGCCTGCATCAGCCGGGCGGTGGCGGAGCTGCCGCGGGTGGTGAGCATTCCCTGGCCCGCAGGCGCATCCGCGACGACCCGCAGCCACAGCACCCCTTTTTCAGCAATCGCCAGGCCCATGCTGCCCGGTCCCTCGCCGCAGATCAGCATGTCGCCGCGCAAGCCGGGGCGGGTGCGCAGCAGCCAATCCGCGCCGTCCGGCCCGAACACCGTTTCGTCGGCGACCGCCGCCAGCGTGATGCGCCCGGCCCATTCGGCGCGCCGACCGTGAAGCGACGCGAAGGCTACAGCCAGTGCGGCCAGTCCGCCCTTCATGTTGCCGGCTCCCAAGCCGAGCAAGTGCCCGTCTCGCTCCGTCAAGGCATGGAGCGGCATCGTCCAGGCCCCGGCATCACCGGGCTGAATCGTGTCGAGATGGCCGTTTAGCACCAGATGCGGGCCGGGACCAGCGCCTTCGATGCTTGCCAGCACGTTGGGCTTGTGCGGCACGCAAGCAGCCAGGTCCGACCCGATGCCCTTGGACGCCAAGAAGCGCGTCAGCACATCCGCCGGCGCGCGCGTGTCGCCTGGCGGGTTCACGCTGGGCGCTGCCACCAGGCCGGCGCATAGGGCCACCAGCTCGTCGTTGCAGCCCTCCATCATGGTCGGCTGCAGGCGGGTTGACGCCCCCAGGCCGGTGCAGGAGCGTGTGCCCAGTATTGTGGGAGACAGCGATGGGCGGCCTGTTGCACGGCAAGACGGCGCTGGTCACGGGCGCAGCCGGCGGCATCGGCCTGGCGGTCGCCCAAGCCTTCGTGGACCAGGGCGCCAGCGTGATGCTCGCCGACGTGCAGGCCGGCCCCACCCAAGCAGCCGCCGCCGCGCTGTGCAGCCATCACCCTGGCCGCGCCGCAGCGGTGAGGCTGGACGTGACGGACGAAGCCGCAACCGAGGCTGCCGTTGCCGGATGCGTGGGGCGGTTCGGGCGGCTGGACATCGCAGTGGCCAATGCGGGCGTACTCGTGCTGAAGCCTGCGGTCGAACTGGGTCTGGCCGATTGGAACCGGGTGCTGGCGATCAACCTGACCGGCGCGTTCATCACCGCACGCGCCGCTGCAGCGCAGATGCTGCGCCAAGGCGGGGGCGGGCGCATTGTGTTCACGTCGTCGCTGTTCGGGTTGCGGGGTGGGGTAGAGAACGCGGCGTACTCCGCATCGAAGTTCGGCATGGTTGGGCTGATGCAGTGCATGGCGGCCGAGCTTGCGCCGGACGGCATCCTGGTGAACGCTGTGTGTCCCGGCCAGATGGACACCGCCATGATCCGCCAACTTTTCGCTGAGCGCGCAGCGCTGCGCGGCGTACCGGAGGGCGAGGTGCGCGGGGCGCTGGAACGGCGCATCCCGGTCGGGCATCTGGGACCGATGGACCACTTGGCCGGAACCTATGTTTACCTGGCCTCCGATCTCAGCCGCTACGTCACCGGGCAGTCGCTTACGGTGGATGGCGGGTGGCAGGTGGGCTAGGCGTTCAGGCCGCATGAGCCACCCACTCTGCCGTGCGTCCGACGACCCTGGCATAGGTGTCGCGGTCCGTCGCACCCTCGCTTCCGATGAAGGCCACGACCGATGCCCCATTCAGGTTAAGGGCGGCACACAGCGCGGGATCGGACGCCATGGCCAGCAACGCCGCGGTTGTCGCCGCGCCGGACTCGCCAGATACGACGACGGGATCGCCGTCCCGGCCTTCCGCAAGAAGCCGCATGGCGTCGGCCGCAGCCCCGTCCGGCAGGGCCACCACCCCGTCCACTGCGCTACGCAAAAATGGCCAGGCCAGAGGCGACACCTCGCCTGCCGCGAGGCAAGCCATGAAAGTGTCCACGTCACCTGGGATTGTCTCTGGCCGGCCGAGTGCGACAGAGCGGAATACGCAATCAGCCAGGATCGGCTTCACCACCACAATGCGTGGGCTGCGGGTGCCGTATGCTTCCCAATAATAAGCGGCAAGCGCGGCCGCCAGTCCTCCCACGCCGGCCGGCACCAGGACGTGGGTGGGTGCCGGGCCGGCGGCGTCCATCTCCATTGCCATAACGCCGTAGCCCTGCATGACCAAGCTGGGCGCCAGCGGGCCGATGCCAATCGAGGTATCGGCCACGACAGTCCAGCCGCTCGCGCCGGCTTCGGCAGCGCAGATGCGTACGCTGTCGTCGTAGCTGCCCTGCACCCGGCGCATCTCGGCGCCATACCAGGCAATGGCCTCCTCCCGCGCGGAACTCACCCGCTTGTGGAGGTAGATGACGCAGCGGGCACCGAACATGCGACATCCCCAAGCGACGGACCGGCCGTGGTTGCCACCCGTGGCCGTGGCGAAGGTGTGCCGTCCCACGATGGGCCTGTGCGCCCCGGCTAGCAGATCCGCAGCCGTCACGCCGGGGTGGCCGGCAGCCTCCAGGCTCTGTTGCAGCATACGCAGGACGGCATATGCTCTGCCCAGCGCCTTGAAGCTTTCCAACTTGAAGCGCCGGCTTTCATCTTTGTATAGGACCCGGGCTACGCTGACGCGACGTGCCAGGCCGGGCATGTCACGCAAGGGCGTCGGCGCATAGCCCGGCCATTGGCCGATCTCGTCCAGCGCCCGCCGCAAACTTTTCAGACTTATTACCTCTCGAGCAGCGCCTCCGGGGAGTGTGCCTCGGTTTACGTGGGCGTTGGAGACGAAGCGGTGGGCAGTGCCGGGCATGGACGGCTCTCCCGCGCTAGCGTTGCGCCATGGCATCGAACCACTTCTCGCGCAGCGTCACGTCATCACCGTTGCGAACGAAGTCGCGGATGAAGGTGTTCAGGAAGTTCAGCATGTGCGTATCGGTCGGCCGCACGGCGTAGGCAAGACCCACGGGCTTCAGCAGCTTGTCCTCGCCGTTCAACAGGCGCAGGCGGCGCTCCAGGGCCGGGCTTTTCGCCTTGAGGATACGCAGCGTTCCAGGGTCCAGAAAGGCAGCGTCGGCGCGGCCGCTGGCCACCTCGCCGACCCAAGCCGCCACATCGCTCGTCACCATGCCGCGCACCTGGGCCTTTGGAAACATCTCCTTCGGATAGCTCTCCTCGACCGTGCCGGACATGCCGACAAAGCTGACTTTGCCGTCGTTGAGCTGCTCCAGGCCCTTGATGGGGGAGTTCGCCGACACCACGACGTGGAAGCCGTAGGTCGCATACGGATCGGTGAAGTTCACCACGAGCGCGCGTGGCGGCGTCGCGAACAGGTTAGCGAACACCGCGTCGTACTGCTTCGCCGTCAGGCCGGGCACCAATGTGGACCAGGACGCCGGCACGATCTCGAGCTTCACCCCCATGACCTTCGCCACGCGTTCGGCCAACTCGACATTGAAGCCCTCGTACTGGCCAGTGCGCGGGTTGGGCGCCTGCCAGGGCGGGCTTTCCGCCATGCCGACTTTGAACACGCCGCGGGATTGGATCTCACTGATAAGGTCCTGCGCGTGGGCGGGCAGGGACGCGACGCACACCGCAACCACGGCGACCAGGCGGAGCAAGCGCAACATGACGGTTCTCCTGGGTGGTGAGGGTTCAGGCATGGGCCTGCTGGGCCTCCAGCCGGCGGGATAGCAAGCTGGCCGGGAAGATCAGGACAAAGTATCCGACGGCGACGGCGGTCAGGAATTCCAAGTAACGGAAGGTCTGGCCGCCCAACAGGTAGGCGCGCAACGACAACTCGGACACGCCAATGGCCGAAAGCAGCGTGGTATTCTTCACAAGTTCGGTGAAGTAGTTCATCAGCGGCGGCGCCATGCCGCGCAACGCCTGCGGCAGCAGCACGCACCGCCACCGGGCGAAGCCGCGCAGCCCCAACGCACGCGCTGCCTCGTTCTGCCCCAGCGGTAGGGCCTGAATGCCGGCGCGAAAGATTTCGGCGAGGTATGCCCCCGTCACCAGGCCCAGCGTCACCACCCCTGCGGCCAGGGCGGGGACGTTGAAGCCCGTGATCTCGGGTACGCAAAAATAGGCCCAGAACAGCAGGATCATCTCGGGCGTGGTACGGAAGAAGGCGATGACGCCGCCTGCTGCGTGGCGCCCGACCCGTGGCTGGGACAGCCGCGCCGTGCAGAGTGCCGCGCCCACAATGAGGCCGATCAGCAACGCCGCCAATGTGATGGCGATGGTCTCGCCAAGCCCCGTCAGCAACGCCGGCCAGTTCTGCACGATAAGGCGGGTCTGGAACTCCATGCTCAGGCCACCCCGCGCCTCATGCCGCGCTCGATCCCGGCGCCGGCAGCCGTGATGAGCAGGCCGGACAGGAAGTACAGCAGCGCCGCCGCAGTGTAGATTTCGATGGGCTGGAACGTATTGGCGCTGACCCGGGTAGCCACGCGCATCAGGTCGTCCACCGACAGCACTGACAAGATCGCCGTGGCTTTGAAAATGCTGATGGCCGACCCGACCAACGGCGGCACGACGATGCGTACGGCTTGGGGCAGCACGACCTTGGCCCATAGGGTGGTTGGCCGTAGCCCCAATGCGCGTCCGGCCTCGAACTGCCCACGCGGAACCGCGTCCACTCCGGCACGGATGATCTCGCCGCAGTAGGCACCCACGTTCAGCACCAGCGCAATGGCGGCGCTCTGGAACGGTGTTGTGCGCAGGCCCGTCAGCATGGGAAAGGCGAAGTGCATCCACACTGCCTGCACCAGCAGCGGCGTCGAGCGCCAGAACTCCACGAACGCCCGTGCTGGCCAGCGCACCAGCCGGGTGCGTGACCGGGACGCCAGGGCCAGCAGCGTGCCGAGCACGACACCCCCTACCAGGAACCCGATGCCAGTCAGCGCGAACGTCATCAGCAGCCCTTGCAGCAATGATGGCGCGTAGGACCACACCACCGACCAGTCGAGCGCTTGCAGGGCGGTCATGCCGTATGCCCATCTGGGTCACGCCAGCGCGGCGGGCTGTCCAGCATGACTGCAACTAGGTCCTCGCCGCCGAAGCCGGCGCGCGGCAGCATCCGGGCTTCCTGGCCCGGGTATCCCAGCCGCAGGCGGATTGTGGGATCGAGCGTGTATGCGCCGCCGGCCACGACAATCAGCAGGTGCAGGGCCGGCTGCGGCAGGTCCGGCACTGCGTCCCTGGGCTCCTGGCCGGCAAGGCTGTCAAGCAGAGCCGCAAGCGGGGCCGCCAGGTCGGCGCGCGCGCGCAGCACGCGGTCGAGCGGCATACCGGACAGACCGATGCCGCTGGCGCACGGCATGCCATGCGCCGCGGGAATGAGAATGTCCGCAAGGCCAGCGAAGGTCGTACGCTGAGCCAGCGTCATGCCGCAAGCCTTCCATGGGCCAGCGCCAACATGGCATCGGCTGTGCGAAGCGAGAGCGCTGCGATCGTCGCGGCCGGGTTCACGCAGAACCCGGTCACCATCACGCTGCCATCCGCAATCCACAAGCCGGGCACGTCATGCGCCTGGCCCCAGCGGTCCACTACGGAGCGGGCGGGATCGTCGCCCATCCGGCATGTGCCCAGAGGGTGCCATCCGTAGTCGGGCATGATGGGATAAGACAGCACGCGCGACGCCCCGGCTTCCATCAGCGACTCTTCCGCCCGGGCGACGTTGAAGGCCAGCATGCGGCGCGAGTTGTCGTTCAGCGCGTAGGCCACCCGCGGCGCCGGCACGCCATCGGCGTCGGTCAGCGTGGCGTGCAGGGTGACAGCGTTGGCTTCGTCGGGAAGGTCCTCGCAGCTGATGCCCCAGATGGCGCTGCGTCCGAGCCAGTCATGGATGTGGCGGTGGAAGGCTTCGCCCCAGGCGGGTTCGCTGGGCCATGGGAACAGGGCAGCATGGAGTGGGCCACCGGACGGGGTGAGGTTCCACTTGGCGCCGCGAACGAATCCAGCGGCTGCGCGGGTTTCCGCAAACTCCATGCTATACAGGCTCTGGCCCCAGTGCCCTTGCCAGCTTTCCATTGGCTCCTGGAACAAGCCCACCGCACGGGTGAACGGGTGCATCATCAGCCGCCGCCCGACCAGGCCAGACCCGTTGGCAAGCCCTTGTGGAAAGTGTGCGGTGGCCGAGGCCAGCAACAGCCGAGGCGTGCCGATCGCGTTGGCCGCCAGGACCACGGCCGAGGCGCGGGCGTGATGCTCGGCCCCCTGCCGGTCCCGCCACACTGCGCCGCTGGCGCTGCCGCTTGCGTCGTGGGTAATACGGCACACCCGTGCCCCGGTCAGCAATCGCACGCCAGCACGCTCTGCCGCCGGCCAGTGCGTCACGTCGGCAGAGCCTTTAGCGCCCTCGTTGCAGCCCCAGCCGCAGGTGCTCCGCTGCACGCACGGACGGCGTCCGTCATACGGACGGGAGGCGATGGCGTTGGCGCCGGGCCACCAATGCCAGCCGAGCCGCGCATGAGCTGCCGCGACACGCTCCCCCCAGGCACCGATCGGCAACGGCGGCATAGGGTAGTCTGACCGCGCCGGATAGGCTGGATCGCCTGCAATGCCGGACGCGCCGATCTCGGCATCGGCCCGGTCGTAGTATGGCGCCAAATCCCGGTAGGCGATGGGCCAGTCGTCGCCCACGCCGTCCAGCGTGCGGGTGCGGAAGTCCGATGGCAGGAAGCGCATCCACTGCCCGCCGTACAACACCGTGCTGCCGCCTACTCCGTTGAACAGCAGGGGCTTCATGGCGGCGTCCGCATCGTCCACCGGGTAATCCGCAACTGCCTGCCGCACGTTGGGGCTGCCGTGCCAGGGACCGAGCGCAGCCAGCTCCCAATCGTCATGCCGGCCCGGGTACTCCTCCGCATTATGCCGGTGACCCTGCTCCAAGCACAGGACCGACGCGCCTGCAGCGGACAAGCGGCGGGCCATCACCGCACCGGACAGCCCGGCGCCGATGACCAGCACGTCCGCGTTCATCCCGAGCGTCACCGGGCAGAGAAACCCGGATGCCACAGCAGGCGCGCAGCGTGGGCTTCATAAGCCTTGCCGTGGGGGTAGCTGACCAGCTCAGGCTGTAGGCCCCAGGGCGCCAGGAAGTACACCCATGCCGAACCTGCGGCCGGGCCCTCGACAATCCGGTTCACCTCACCCATGACCGGGACGCGGTGCCGACGCAGGTGATCCACGCCAGCGTCTATGTCGTCCAGGTAGAGCGCGACATGGTGGCCGCCCAGGTCGCTGTTGCGTGGCGGCGTGCGGGCCTGGTCTGGCGCTGAATACTCGAACAGCTCGAAGTTGGTGCCGTTGCCGCAGCGCACGAAGGCATAGGTGAACGCAGCCTGCGGGTCCACGCCGAGGCTGGTTTGCATGAACGCCGGCTGGTCCGCCACCCGGCTGCCGCGGAACACCAGCGTGCCGCCGATCACGTCCGTGAGGAAGCGGATGGCGTCCTCCAGATCCGGCACGGTCAGGCCGATATGCTCCGGACCGGCCAAGCCGGGCAGGCCTGTCACGGGGCGCCCCGCACCAGCGCGGCCAGGTGCGCGTTGACCGCTGACGCCTGCTCCATCTGCGGCATATGCCCGGCTTCTGGCAGGATATGCACTGCGACTGCATTGGGCAGGTCCTGGCTGTGCGCGGGCGGGATGACCTGGTCCGCCTCGCCCCACAGCACCTGGACCGGCACCGTCACGGCCGCCAGCGCATCCCGTCCCGCATAGGCCTGCTTTCCGCCGGGCATGGTGGAGGCAGCGATGCGGGCCAAGGCATCCTGCACGCCGTCCACCCGCTTCATGGCCAGCGCGTCGTCCGTCATGGGCCGGGTGACCAGGCCGGGGTCTGTGAACAGCAGCTCCAGCGCCGCCTTCATCTGCGGGCGACGGGCCGCGGCCAGGTAGCCCTCGACATAGGCGACGCTCACGTCCGGCCCCAGCCCGAGCGGCGCGATCAACGTTATGGACGCCACCCGCGCGGGCACCGTCGCGGCCAGTTGCAGGCAGACAGCGCCGCCGAGCGAGTGGCCGGCCAGATGCGCCCGGCCCACGTCCAGCGTGTCCAAGGCCCCAAGCACCATGGCCGCCAGCGCGCCCACGCTGCCGTCGCCGACGTCCGTGCCGGATCCGCCATGGCCCGGCAACTCCACCACGTGCACCAGCCGGTCCGCCGCCAAGGCGTCCTGATTGAACAGCCAAGTGTTGATCTGCCCGCCGAAGCCGTGAATGAACACCAGCGGCTCAGCCTCCCCGCCGCCGACCGTCAGCACCATCAAGCGCGTGCTGCCCGTATCCACCAGCCGGGGCTGCGGAACCGTGGCCGCCTCGGCCTCCGCTTCCTCCGTGTTGGCATGGGCTGCAACGAAGGCGTCAATCTCGGCGTCTGGCACGCCGGCCTCCGCGACCACGCCGATAAGCGCGCCGCAGGGCAGGGTGGCGCCGATGCCCGCGACGTGCCGCCGCATCGTGCCGGCTGCCGACGCTTCCACGACGTTGGTGATCTTGCTGGTCTCGATCTCTGCCAACTCGTCACCGGGCTTCACGGCATCGCCTTCCGCCTTGAGCCAGCCGACGACCTTGCCCTCGGTCATGGTCATGCCCCAGCGGGGCACCGTGACGGGCTGGATCGCACCGGTCACCGGCGCCACTCCATCACCCGGCGCACGGCCGCCTGCACGCGTTCGGGGTTGGGCAGGTAGGCTGCCTCAAGCTCTGGCGCATATGGCACCGGGGCGTGCGGGGCCGTCACCTTCATGACAGGCGCCTTCAGCGCGCCGAACGCTTCCTCCGCGACTAATGCTGCGATGTCGGCCGCCATGCCGCAGCGTGGGTACGCCTCGTCCACGATGACCAGCCGGCCGGTTTCCTCGACCATCTCGATAATGGTGCCGCTGTCCAGCGGAGAGGTCGTGCGCGGGTCGAGCACGGTGCACTCCACGCCGTCCTTGGCCAGGGCATCGGCAGCGCGCATCGCCACATCCACCATGCGCCCGAATGCCACGATGGTCGCGTCGCAGCCGTCCCGCATGATGCGCGCCTCGGCGAACGGCACGGTGTACGACGCATCCGGGACATTGCCCTCGGTGTCGTACAGCGCCTTATGTTCTAGGAAGATGACCGGGTCGTCGTCACGGATGGCCTGGATCAGCAGGCCCTTGGCATCATACGGGTTGGACGGGATGACCACCTTCAAGCCGGGTATGTGGGTCAGCATGGGATACAGCGCCTGGCTGTGCTGCGCGGCCGATGACGTGCCGGCGCCGAACGTCGCGCGCAGCACCATGGGCGTCGTGGCCTTGCCGCCGAACATATAACGGAACTTGGCAGCCTGATTCATGATCTGGTCGAGGCACACGCCGATGAAGTCCACGAACATCAGTTCCACCACCGGGCGCAATCCGGTCATGGCCGCGCCCGCCGCTGCGCCGACGAAGGCGCTTTCGGAGATCGGCGTATCCAGCACGCGCGCCGGGCCGAACTCTCCCAGCAGGCCCTTGGTGACGCCGAATGCGCCGCCCCAGGCATCCTGCATCCCGTTCGCACCCTTGCCGCCGGCCACATCCTCACCGAGCACGATGATGCGGGAATCGCGCCGCATCTCGGAGCGCAAACCGTCATTCAGCGCCTGGCGGAAGCTTTTCTTGGGCATTGTGCCTCTGCCCTAGTAGGACACGTAAACATCGGTCGCGACTTCGGACGGGTCCGGCCGGGGAGCCGCCCGGGCGTCGCGCACGGCACCATCAAGCAGGGCCAGGATGTCCCGGTCCAAGCCGTCCAGCGTGCCATCATCCAGCAGTGCGGCCTCCGTGACCCGGGCGCGGAACAATTGCAGGCAGTCTCCGTCGCGCTTCATGGCGTCACGCTCGACCGGCGTGCGGTAGGTGTCGGCGTCGCCGTTGAAATGGCCGTAGTAGCGCGGCACCTCCACATGCAGGAGCGTGGGACCATCGCCCGAGCGTGCCCGGGCCACCGCCTCGCCGGCTGCGGCGTGCACCGCGAAGAAGTCCTTGCCGTCCACCCGCAACGCAGGGATGCCGTACCCCTCTGCCCGGCGCACCACGTCGCCGCCCAACGCCCAGGACGACGCGGTGGCCTCAGCAAAGCCGTTGTCCTCCACCACGAACAACACCGGCAAATCCCAGACCCGGGCCAGGTTGAGGCTTTCGGCGGTCGTGCCCTGGTTCATGCCGCCGTCCCCAGTGAACACGACCGACACCGCGCCGGTCCCGAGCGTCTTGGCCGTCAACGCCGCGCCGCACGCCAGTGGTGGCCCGCCACCCACGATGCCGTTGGCCCCCAGCATGCCTTTGTGCAGGTCCGCGATGTGCATGGACCCGCCTTTGCCCCGGCACGTCCCGGTGCTGCGGCCAAAAATCTCCGCCATCATGCCCGGCACGTCGCAGCCCTTGGCGATGCTGTGCCCGTGACCGCGATGGGTCGAGGCGACAGAGTCCGCGTCGCTCAGGTGCAGGCATACGCCAACCGCCGACGCTTCCTGCCCGGCATACAAGTGGACGGAGCCTGGGATGTCGCCCGTTGCCTCCTCTTGATGCACACGATCCTCGAACGCACGTATGGTGCGCATCACCCGGTAGGCTTCCAGAAGCGTCTCACGCGAAAGCTGCATGCAGTCGGGACTCCTTTTGGGCAGAGCTTGACGCTTGCAAGGAACCAGCTTATAAGTTCGCTCAGAAAACAATGTGTTCCTTCAACGAACACGTTAGGGAGACGTTCCCGGGCATGTCAAGCATCAATTTGCGGCGTCCGGACGCCTTGGCTGGGGACGCCTCCTTTGTTGACGCATTCGCGCGCGGCATTCGGGTGATGGAAACCTTGGCGAGGTCGGGAGCTGCGACCATGGCGGACGTAGCGAAGGCGGCATCGCTGGACCGTGCCGGGGCACGGCGCCTCCTCCTGACACTGCAGCAGCTTGGCTATGTTCAGCTACACGGCAGACGCTTCTCGCTCTCGCCACGAGTGCTGGAATTGGGCTACGGCTACTTGTCTGCGCTACCGTTCTGGAACAACGCCCAGCCCGTAATGGAGGAGGTCGTGCGGGAGGTGCATGAGACCTGCTCTATCGGCGTGATGGATGCCGATGAGGTTGTGTTCGTGCTACGTGTTCCGGCCCGGCGCCTCCTTAGCTTCGACCCTAGCATTGGCAGCCGTTTGCCCGCCTATGTGCACTCCATCGGGCGCATGCTGCTGGCGTCCGCACCGGTTGAGAACACGGCGGCATACCTTGACCGTGTGGCCCTGCAGCGCTTCAC
This sequence comes from uncultured Acetobacteraceae bacterium, assembly GCA_964242575.1. Classification (GTDB taxonomy): domain Bacteria; phylum Pseudomonadota; class Alphaproteobacteria; order Acetobacterales; family Acetobacteraceae; genus JANPPS01. Next base: position 12,343 of record CAXTCN010000126.1, read on the forward strand.
GCCCCATACCGTTGCCAGCGTTGCACAGCTGCGTGATGAACTGGAAGCAGACCGCGCCCGCGGCTGGTCGTTCGTGGCTGAACAGTACGAACTCGGCATGTGTGGCATCGCCATGGCGGTGCTTAATGCGGACCAGCAACCTATTGCCGCGATCAACGTCAGCATGATGCATGATGCCGAAGCGAAAAGGCGTGCCGAGCGCGATATACTGCCATTCCTACGGCTTGCAGCCCGACGGATTGGGAGTGGCACTGCCTCGAACAGAGCGGCTTAAAATCAATGTCTCAGGGCGCGCCAGTTCGGTAGCACAATGCAAAGTCGCAGAATCGGCGTTTATGGAAGGTAGAGCTGCTCCTTCGCATCGCTCAACGGTTCTGCTTTGGTGTCGGTCAACGAACTAACGATGGGCGCGGCAGCTCGACGTCGAAGTGGATTTCCGGTCCCAGCCGATCGACGGCGATGAAAACTGGGATTGACCTGTTATGGTGGATGGTTTGGTGGCTTACGGGCTGCGTCTCGGTCGTGACGGCTTGCATGCGGATTCCGACGTAAGCCGCCCACCCGTTCCGATCTGATGCCGCCCGGCGT
>CAXTCN010000127.1:0-12925 GCA_964242575.1 uncultured Acetobacteraceae bacterium
GGCGGGTGGCGAAGCTGGTGTGGCGGGTGAAGCTGGTAGCGGAGCGGCATCCGGGTGAACCGCCCCGGGTTTCCCGGAGGCTCCAACCTGTGAGAGGACGGAACCATGACGCAGAAGACAGCCAAGCAGTTTTCGCCCGAGTTGCGCGAGCGCGCGGTGCGAATGGTGCAGGACCGGGAGCGCAAGGGCGGCTCGCAGTGGGAGTCCATTGACTCAAGCGACTTCGCTAAGCGAAGCGCCGACATCGCGGCCAAGTTTGGCTGTTCGCGTGAAACGCTCAGACGCTGGGTGCGGCAGGGCGAGCGGGATGCCGGTGAGCGGCCAGGGCTGACGACGGACGAGCGCGAGCGGATCAGGGCTTTGGAGCGAGAAGTGCGCGAGCTGCGCCAGGCCGACGAGATCCTGCGCAAGGCGTCCGCGTATTTTGCCCAGGCGGAGCCCGACCGCCCGTTCAAGCGATGATCGCCTTCATCGACGAGCACCGCGGGACCTACGGGGTCGAGCCGATCTGCAGGATACTGCCGATCGCCCCGTCGACTTACCACGGGCATGCGGCGCGGTGTGCCGATCCTTCCCGGTTGCCCGCTCGCGCCTAACGCGATGCCGAGCTGCAGGCTGAGATCAGGCGCGTGTTCGAGGAGAACCTGCGCGTCTACGGCGTGCGCAAGGTGTGGCGCCAGTTGCGGCGGGAGGGCGTCCAAGTTGCCCGCTGCACAGTGGCCCGGCTGATGCGCGACATGGGGCTTGCCGGCGTCATCCGCGGCAAGCCGGTGCGGACCACGATGAGCGACAAGGCGGCGCCTTGCCCGCTTGACCGGGTGAACCGCCAGTTCCGCGTGCCGGCGCCGAACATGCTTTGGGTGTCGGATTTCACCTATGTGAGCACCTGGTCTGGCTTTGTTTATGTGGCCTTTGTTGTCGACGCGTTTGCCCACCGCATCGTCGGCTGGCGGGTGTCTCGGACGGCCCACGCCAGCTTTGTGCTCGACGCGCTGGCGCGATCACCGCTCTTCCGGAACTGCTTCGGCTGCTGGACCTGCGCGGGCGGGACGTGACGATGGACGCCCTGCACACGCAGCGCGCCAGCGCCAAGCTGCTGCACGAGGCCGGAGCGCACTACGTCATGGCCCTGAAAGGCAACCAGCCGACGCTGCTCGATGACGTCAGGACCGTCCTCGATGACCCGCTCGTGCCTGTCCTGAAGCACAAGGACACCAGCGTCGGGCACGGGCGGGTGGAAACCCGTATGGCGCGCGTCTGCACCGACCTCGCTGTGCTGGACCACCACTGCTGGCCCGGGCTCGCAGCCGTTGGCCGTGTCGATCGCACCCGCACCTGCAAGCCGACCGGTGCGACAAAAACGGAAAGCCAGCTCTACCTGCTCGGACACGCCTGCACGCCCGAGCGCCTGCTTGCCTTGTCACGCGGCCATTGGGCTGTCGAGAACGGTGCCGTCGTGACTTGTGTGGAAATTGGCTGAGCGGCGTGTCTCCAGCGGGATGGTTGCGGATTCCAACGTAAGCCGCCCGCGGGATGTGATGGCGGCGCGCGGCGTTGTGCTTGAACGGCATCACAGGAACATACCTGCCCCATCAGGGTTAGGTTACCCAGGTATCCATGCACCAACGCCCCTCGACACGCACAGCAAGGACGCGCGCCGGCACGGCGAGACCGAGCAGCGGCTCTACCTCCTCAACGCCTGGCGGGAGTCTCCGGCCTACACGCCGGCCGAGCGGGCTGCCCTGGCGTGGACCGAAGTCCTGACGCGGGTTGCCGACACGCACGCGCCGGACGTGAACTGCGAGGCGCTGCGGCCACATTTCACCGACAAGGAGATCGTTGATCTCACGGTGCTGGTCGGAATGATCAACCTGTGGAACCGGCTCGCCATCGGCATGCGCTACGTCCACGACGTGGACGACGCCGGCCCCTACCCCGCGGCCGCGCAGGCGGCATGACCACCACGGCTCAGGACGCGACCAAGTTGCGCCGGGTGGAGGCTTCCGTGGCTGCTGTCGCGGCCTGCTTTCCTGCGCTGCATCAGCTCCGGCCGCACTTCGCCGATGCGGCGGCCCTCGTCGCGCAGGTCGGGCGCCACCGTAAAGAGGTGCCCCCTTGTTCCTGATTGAGACATGGGAACGCACCACGTCAGGGCGCACGCTGTACGTAGCCACCGGTCCGGGAGCGTCACCACCGCGATAGCGGGTTCTGGACCCAAGCGCAGCGAAGTGGTGCAGACGCAATATGCGTTGCCTTTGGCAGCGCGGTCGAAGCTGTTGCAATGGGCTGAAAGGTGGTCAGCGCTTCAAGGCGAGTGCCACTCCGGCGCCCACGAGCACGCTGCCGCCGACGCGGTTGAACCCGCGCCGCACCGGGGGGCGCCGCACGAGCGAGGACGCCTGCCCTGCCAGTAACGCGTAGGATAGCGTGTTCAGGGCGGAGAGCGTGACAAAGCTCGCAACCAAGACCGCGGCTTGGGGCAGAAAGGGCGATGTGGGCGAGACGAACTGCGGCACGAAGGCTACGAAGAAGGCGATTCCTTTGGGGTTCAGCGCCGTCACCATGTAAGCCTGACGGAGGACGGCCCGCGCGGCGAGCGGCGGGGCGGCCTCGGCGGACACGGGCGCGCGCCAGAGCTTGACCCCGAGATACGCGAGGTAGGCGGCGCCTGCCCACTTGAGCAGTGTGAAGGCCGCGGCGGAGGCGGCGAGCAATGTCCCGAGGCCGGCCAGGGAAAGGTTCATGGTGGTTAGGTCGGCGAGCGCTACGCCCGCGACCAACGGGAGGGCGCGGCGGCGCCCGGCGCCGAGGGACTGACCGATCACCAGCAGGACAGTTGGCCCTGGGATGGCGAGCATGGCCCCGGTAGCGAGGAGAAAGGCAAGCCAGGTCTCGAGGGTCATGGCCGCCACGCTAGCATCATCAATTTCGAAGCATAGCGAAGAAATGCGCGCTTACATGTTGACTGCGGCGTTGGTGCATGGATGCCTGGGTAGCCTAACCCTGATGGGGCAGGTATGTTCCTGTGATGCCGTTCAAGCACAACGCCGCGCGCCGCCATCACATCCCGCGGGCGCGCTACCGGGTCACGAACTGGCCGTCCTACGAGGCGGGACTGCGCCGGCGCGGTGACCTGACGGTCTGGGTGGACGAGGCGGCGCTTGAGGAATGGCAAGCACCGCGTCGCAGCACGCCGGGCGGGCAGCCGCGCTACTCGGAGCTGGCGATCGAGCTGGTGCTGACGCTGCGGCTCGTGTTCCACCTGGCCCTGCGGCAAGCGGAAGGGTTCGCCCGCAGCGTGCTGCAGCTGCTCGGCATGGCGCTGCCGGTGCCGGACCAAACCACCCTGAGCCGGCGGGGTCGGGCCTTTGCGGGACGCCAGGCGCGTGTAAAGGCCAGCACCGGCCCGGTTCACCTTGTGCTTGACAGCACGGGGCTTGAGCTGTTCGGCCAAGGCGAGTGGTGTGCGGCCAAGCACGGCCGGCTGCGCCGACGCTGGCTCAAGTTGCACCTGGGCGTCGACGCCAGCACCGGCGAGATCGCCGCGCACGTGCTGACGGACGGCGACGAGGACGACGCGGTGCAAGCGCCCGCCCTGCTGCGCCAGCGCGAGGGCGCCTTGGCCAGCGTCACCGCGGACGGCGCCTACGACCGCGACCCCGTTTACCAGGCCGCCATGGCCCGGCAGCACGGGGCACCGCCCGAGGTGGTCATCCCACCCCGGGCCGATGTTGTGCTGGGCACAGCTGGTCCGGACCAACAAACCCCACGCGACTGCCACGTCCAGCTCATGGCGGAGCGCGGCCGCATCGGCTGGCAACGGGCCACCGAGTACGGAAGGTGCAACCACGTGGAAACAACAATGGGCCGCTACAAGCACCTGATCGGGCTCAAGCTCCGTGCCCGCAGCCGGCCTGCTCAGCTTGGCGAGGTCGCGCTCGCCATCCAGGTGCTCAACCGCATGATCCGCGAAGCCAAGCATGTCTCCGTCCGCCACTGACCCGTGTGGGTCAGGGACTGTGCCGTCCGCACTCGCCTCCGTGCACCAACGCCGGCGGCCGGGACAGCGCCATCACCGTCGGGTTCTGCGCCGCTGCCGCGTCCGGCGATGGAGGACCGCCCGGGCGTGATCGAGATCGACCTGGCCTGCGCGGCCGACTCGGCTCAGCGAAGGCTCGCCACGTGGGCGCGTGCCGACCGGCGCATCGCCTGCGGCGCCTGACCATACAGCTTGACGAACGTTCGGCGCATCCGCTCGATGTCGCCGAAGCCCACATCTCGCGCGATAAGCTCAATCGACTCGCATCCGTCCTCGACCCGGGCCCTCGCGGCCTCGGCACGCATGCGCTCCACCGCGCGCGCCGGGGTCTCGCCAGTTTCCCTCAGGAAGATGCGTGCGAACTGCCGGCTGCTGACGCGGGCGGCGTCCGCAAGCCGCTCGACTGACAGGCCTTCGTGCAGGTGCTCGCGCGCGAAGGCCAGCGCGTCGCGGACGCGGCCGAAACCGGGATCCATCTCGAGAAGTGCCGAGAACTGCGACTGGCCGCCCGGCCGCCGATGGTAGACGACCATCTCGCGTGCGACCGATTTGGCGACCTCGGGGCCGCAATCTTCCTCGATCATGGCGAGCGCGAGATCAATCCCTGCGGAGATGCCGGCTGACGTCCAGACGTCTCCGTCGTGCATGAATATGCGATCCATCTCGACCGACACCCTGGGGAACCGGGATCGGAGCAGCGGTGCGAAACGCCAGTGGGTAGTGGCGCGGCGCCCGTCCAGGAGCCCGGCTTCGGCAAGATAGAACGCACCGGTGCAAACACCGGCAACCCTGCGCATCGCGGGCCGCAGGGATTTCAGCAATCCGACGATGCTGGGCTGATGGTCAGCTTGGTGCGCCGCGGGACCACCCACGACGATGACCGTGTCGCCGTGCCCTGCGTCGGCCGGCGTTCCCGTGCCGACGGGAACGCCGGTGCAGGCGGTGACCTGGCCACCTGCAACGGACACGACGCCGATCTCGTAAGGCGCCGAGCAAAGGTCGCGCGCCACCGCGAACGCGCAAAGCGGCCCGCTGAGATCGAGAAGCTCGAACTTCGGAGCGACGAGGAACGAGATCCTGCGCATGGGTTCACCCGGCTTGTTTGCTCACCCGGACACGGCTGAACGGGGATGTCTCGATTTAAGGCTTAATCGTCCTTTCTGCCAAGCATCAGGCGAGCAATCATGCTGATGCATCCAGCAACCCAGGAGGCCCTGCCATGTTCGAGCTCGATCTGCCGTCAATCGCCTATCTCCGAACGGCGACATCGCCGGCAGGCACACCCGCGTTCAACGTCGGCATCCTCGTGGGCCCAGGCTTCATCCCGATGGACATCGTGGGGGTGCAGACGGTGCTCGGCCTCATGCCGGGCGCACGGATCCATCTGCTCTGGAAGAACCTCGACCTCGTGGAAGGCTTCCCAAACTGGTGGACGCAGCCGACAACGACGTTCGCCGAGCGCCCGGAGACGCGCTCGACGTGCTCGCGGCGCCCATGCTCCCGCCCGAGGTCCAGAACGACCCCGAGGTCATCGCGTTCGTTGCAGGCAAGGCGAGAACGGCGTCCTACGTCATCGGCACGTGCATGGGCGTGCTCGTGTTGGGCGCGGCAGGCGTGCTGAAGGGGCGCCGCGCGACCGCAAGCCACGACGCCCTGCCTATCCTGGACAAGCTGGGCGTCCGCGAAGTCGTGCCTGCCGGCGCCGGCACGGTCGTGGATGGCAACCTCTACACTTCGGGACCGGGTGTCGGCAGCTTCGAGGCGGCTCTGCTCGTGGCCGAGGCGGCGTTTGGCCGGACGGCGGACGAATTCGCCGAATTTGTCATCGAATACGATCCACATCCTCCGTTCGGCACCGGAACCGCGAAGGCGGCCAAGCCGGCGCTGGTCGCGCAGTTTGAGGAAATGATGCGGCCGCTGTCGGGCGACTATGCCCGGGGAGCCACAGCCGCTTTCGCCGCTTTGCACGCCGGGAACGTCGCACCCGCATCCGACACGGGGCCGATCGGGCGGATCTAGTTCAAGCGCTGCGTTTGCTGAGCGCATCCGTGCGGAGCTGATGGTCAAGCCGATCAGCAACACCGCCTCGCGCGGGCGCTCGGCATTCCGCATCGGATCGCTGCCGCGCCCCCTATTCAGTTGAGGAACGCTTAATGAGCCTGCATCGCGTTGTCACCGTGCCAATCCTGCCCATGAACATGGTGAACAGCTTCATCCTCGTGGGGGAGCGCCCGGTGCTGGTGGACTCAGGGGCCCCGGGGAGCGCGCCCAAGATCCTGGCCGCGCTCGCCCGCGAAGGGTTCGCGCCGGGCGACGTGTCGCTTATCCTGATTACCCACCGCCACGTCGATCATATTGGAAGCGCAGCGGTATTGAAGCGCGCCACTGGCGCGCCGGTGGCCGTGCACGCCCTTGATGCGGACTGGCTGAGCCGAGGAGAGGGCGGGCCACGGCCGCCGACCGGATGGGGCGGACGTTTCTTCGATCTGACGGGCGTTCCGAGCCAGCGCGCCGAGCCGTGCGAGCCCGACCTCGTGATCAAGCGCGACCTTGCGTTGGAGCCCTATGGCGTTCCCGGCGGAGTGGTCCTTCACACGCCGGGGCACACCGCCGGCTCGGTGTCGGCGCTGTTTCCCAACGGCGACGTCCTCGCCGGCGATTTGGCGATCGGCGGCATTTCCTTTCTCGGTGGCATCATGCGAAAGGGCCATGTGAGGAAACCGCCATACGAGGACAATCCAATCGCAGTGCGGACGAGCTTGGTCCAACTCCTCGATCAAGGAGCGAACCGGTTCTACGTCGGTCATGGCGGTCCACTGACAGCGACCGCGGTGCGGGAGTACATCGCCCGGGAACCGCGGCTGGCCGCCTCGGGAAAAGCGTCAACGAGCGCAACCCGACATCGACACGCACCGGGCCATCTGTCTCCCGACAGGAAGGATGAGACATGACAAAGCGGAGCCTGAGCCGCCGAGACCTGGTTGCAGCCGTGTTGGTGGCCGGCGCTGCCGTGGCAGGTGGGACAGCAACGGCTCAACAACGGGAGCCGCCCCACCCTATGCCTGCCCGCCTCAATGCCGGGCCGAAGGTGAAGGTGGCTATGCTGGCTGGAGAGGTGGCCGGCTTCGTCGAGACACCGTTTCGTTTTGGATAAGTGGAGCCTCTGCCGGTTGTTATGGTGTGGTGCTGTTGGTAGGGCAGTGCAGGGAGGGCGTAGCCCGACCGGAGCAGCGTCCCTCCAACGGCGGCGAAAGTCATGCTGCCGCGCGCTGCGGCAGATGGTCGAAGTAGGCTTGATCCGGCGTCCCAGCGTCTTCACGTCGACCGCCGGCGCTACCTCCTTGGCCATGGAACCAGACCCGAACACCCTGGCTGCCCCCTCAAGCAGGTGCGCCTTCCATGCCGTGATCTGGTTCGGGTGAACGTTATACAGCTGCGTCAGCTCCGCCAGCGTCTTCTCGCTCTTGATGGCTGCCGATGCCATCTTCGCCTTGAAATCCGGGTTGTGTTTCCGGCGTGCTCGCTTGGTCATCGTCGCTCCTGATCCGCAGCATCCTCGCCGCCCTCAGGCAGAAAATCCACTTAACGACCTGTCCGAATTCTCCCGGCCACCTCTGTCGCCCACGTTGGCGTCAGCCGCGACAGCGTGGCCTCCGTCCGCCCGGACTTTGCGCACAGCCTCCTCTGGTTAGCCGCGCCATCCTACCGCTCCGGCAAGCACATCCGATCCGTGCAACACAGGCGCGTGGACATCCGGACTCTTTTAAAAGTGGTAGGACTGATTGTCGTCGGGTACCAGCAAGCGCTCGGCTATACCGTTGATGTGCGCGAACGCCCGCATCTCGTTGCGACTGAGCACGCAATGGTTCACCACTTCCATGTGGCTCGCGACGAGCACAGCGTTCGGCGCGGCTTGATGGACCTTCTTTACGTCCTCGGTACCCATGATGATTGACCCGAGGACTGGCGCCCGCGCGTCGCCGGCGTTGAGAACGATTACGTCTGGTGAATAGGCGGCAAGGTTTGCCTCCACGTCCTCGTACCAGATCGTGTCGCCCGCGATGTAAAGGGTTTTTTCGTCCGAATGGCGGAAGACGACGCCGCAAACGTCACCCAGGATGGCGTGAGCGACAACCACTGCCAACTTGGCTCCATGCCGTCCCGGCGTCTTGATGAGTGATACGCCGTCGAAGTTGGTGTCCTCCGTCAAGACGCGGACGTCGGTGAAGCCTTGCGAGCGGATGAGTTCCGCATCCTTCTCATGCTGCGTGAAGAGCGGCAGGTGCTTGGGCACCAACCGAACCGCGGCATCATCCCAATGATCAGGGTGTGTGTGGGTGACGATCACCGCATCTACGGAAAGGATTTCGTCCATAGGCGTCTTCAGCTCGAGCCGTGGGTTGCGTATATCGCTGTTCAATGTTCCCGTGAGTCCGGCATACGCGTCCTTCTCGGCAAGGTAGGGGTCGATTAGAAACCTGATGCCGCCGAAATCGAGGCGCAGAGTGGCGTTTCTGATTTGCTTGATGTACATTAGTATTGTCCTTCGATCTCTGATCATGTTGTCGACGGTGATCAAAAAGAAAGTCAGTCAATCAGAGGACTGGCTAGAATTTAGATCCCGTTTCAGAATGTGGTTCTGAGCTGGTTAGGCCGATCTTCATTGCCACGTGGGCGGAATGTGGACCAAGGAGCAGCGTGGGCGGCAGTTGGCGTTTGAGCGGAAGAAGGGTACCGTGCGTCCAACCTCCTAAGCCGTGCAACACAGTCGCTCCGCGTCAAACGCCTTCCCAGTGATGGAGGCGACATCTCCGGGTGCTTCCAGCGGTGCGAGGTGGCCGACACCGTCGAGAACGTGGAACCGCGCGTCGCCGAGAAATCTGGGTATCTCCCGGCGAAGAATCTCTTTGGTCTCCACTCTGTCCGCATTTCCGACGATCACATGAACGGGCACATCGATGGCGGATAGGTCGCCCGAGATGTCCACCGCCATATTCTCGCTGATCCATGCCTTCTTGGCCTTTTGCTGTCCGCCCAGGGTGTCTTCGACGATCTTACGATGCAGAGCGTCGCGCGGCGGTCGCTCGGCGAGGATGCCCAGCACCATTACAACGCCTTCCTCGCCTCATGCCTCCCCTCATTTCGCTTCAATGACGGAGAGGGTCGGGGGTTCGGCGACGGTTCGGGCTGGCTTGCCTGACGGACGGACGGTGACAAGCGGCTGAGCGGCCTTGCGAGCCGGGCCGGAATGCGGTTCCAGATCGTGTGATCCGATGCACGGGGCCTTTGCGATGCCGACCAGAAAGCCGCTCTCGTTCGAGGGCATCCACCAGTTCCTGCGGACGCTGTTCGCGGACGATCTGCATGCCAAGCGCGTGCTGTCGCTGGCCGGAGCCACCATAGGGGTGATTGAGTCTGCCTCGCTCGCGGTCGCCATGATCGGCCAGGGCCTGGCGCTGGCCCGCGGACGCCTGACCAAGCATGCGATCAAGCAGGTGGACCGGCTGCTGTCCAACCCAGGCATCGACGTCGATGCCTTGCTGGTCCACTGGGTGCCGTATGTGGTGGGAAGCCGGTCCAGCATCACGGTTGCGATGGACTGGACCGATTTCGACGCCGACGGCCAGGCCACGATCATGCTGTCGCTGCTGTGCCGCCACGGGCGGGCAACGCCGCTGGTGTGGCTGACCGTCGACACGGCCACGCTGAAGGATCGGCGCAACGCCTACGAGGATCGGGTCCTGATGCGCTTGGCCGAGGTGCTGCCCGCCGATGTCCACGTGCGCATTGTGGCCGACCGCGGCTTCGGCGACCAGAAGCTCTACCGGCTGCTGACTGAGGAGCTGAAGTTCGACTTCGTCATCCGCTTCCGGGGCAACATCAAGGTGACCGCCGCTGACGGCGAGGCACGGCCGGCGGCCGAGTGGGTCGGAACGGGCGGACGCGCACGCGTGCTGCGCGGCGCCACAGTCACCGCCGCCGGCCATCCGGTCGCCGCCGTGGTGTGCGTGCAGGCCAAAGACATGAAGCAGCCCTGGTGCCTGGCCACCAGCGTCACCAACGAGACCGCCCGGGCGCTGGTCAACCTGTATGCCAAACGTTGGGGCATCGAGGGCGCGTTCCGTGACACCAAGGACCTGCGCTTCGGCATGGGAATGGGCGCGCTGCACGTCAGCACCCCCGACCGGCGCGACCGCTTGTGGCTGATCAACGCCTTCGCCGTCGTGCTGCTGACCCTGCTCGGCGCGGCCGGCGAAGCGCTCGGCTACGACCGGCACCTCAAGTCCGACACGACCAAACGACGCACCCACTCGCTGTTTCGCCAGGGCAGCATGCTCTACGAACTCATTCCCACCATGCCCGGACTGCGACTACGGCCTTTGATCAAACAGTTCGCCCGTATGTTGGCGGCACAGCCAGTCTTTGGCGAAATGTTCGGTGCTGTTTGAAAATGAGGGGAGTCCTGAGCTTCCTCGCTACTGTAGCCGCCAAGCCGCATCTGTTTCTCCTGATCCGAGATGAGCACGGGGGTCGGCGGAGCAGGAGCAACGAGCACGAGGGCGCGCAGGCCGCTTGGAGAGCGGGACGCGACGATCTGCGCGATCTTCCCGCCTATTGAATGACCAACGGGGATGAAATCGTTCAAGCCAAGGTCTGCGATTGTGCCTGTGACATCCGAGGCCTGTATATCGAGGCTGAAATTCTTTGCCGTGTGGTCGGACTTGCCCCAGCCATAAAGATCAATCGCCACGCAGCGGAAATCACCGGATAACTGATCGATCACCGGCTGCCATGTCCGGCTTGAACCGCCCCAGTAATACAGGAAGACGATGGCGGTTTTACCTTGGCCGACCTGCACAACGCGCAGGTTCACTCCATTAGCGGGCAGAGTGATCGATGACGGAAGCATAGCTGTTCCTTCTCGAACGCTGTTGTTTTAGGCCGCTTTGCGGCTTGAAAAGGCGGCGATGGCGTCGCGACGATAAGACGCCGTCATATCGCTTATCAGCTCGTCAAACTTCGTGACCAGTTCAGCTTTGGCGCTACTGGCAAGGCCTGAGGAGAATGGTGGGTGCGGGTCGTACTCGATAATGAGTTCCGCAAGTTCGCCCGCGACATCACCAAAGGCGTCCGCGGCAACCAGCAGCGCGGCTTCGAAACTGCCGACACCCGGACCAGCCGTGAACAGGCCATCATCGACCACGACACCGGCCCCAGGCGGGACGATCTCCCCGGCGCCGAGGTCGGCCAAATCGAGCGTCTTCCAGAGTAGGTGGATTTCGGCACCCGGCATCAAACCGAACACGGTCTGCACCCCGACCATGTCCATCGGGATGAAGCCAGGGCCGACAACGATCCCTACGCGGAAAGGCGGCGCTCCCGGCGGAGTGGTTCCAGCGCGCAGCTTCTGCAGCGATGGCAGTTCAGTCGACACGATTGGGTCCGACATGGTGAGGCTCCTAAAAGCTCGCCACAGCCATAGACACCTATCCAGATGGCGAAAATGACATATATCCCATGATTACTGACATAGGATGCCAGGCGACAAGGTAAACCCGGTTCTGCGGCACTTCCCGGGCGTTGTCAGGTTGACGGGCGGAGGGTGTCGATGACCTCAGGCCGATTTCAGTGCCTATGCGACATCAGCAACCGCGGTGACCTCGCGCCAGGTGCGGAAAGCGGCGTCGCGGGCGGCACGGTGCTGGTCGGCAGTGAGGCGATGGCGACGGAGCTGGAAGTGGTTGTGGATGCGGGCATGGGCAGACAGGAAGCGCTGGGCGTGGCGGGTTGACTTGAACCGCTGCATCTGCCGTTCTCGTCGGCGCGTCGGCTGGTGCGACACCTCGGCCCGGTTGTTCAGGTATTTGCTTTGCCGATGCTCGACATGGGGCAGGATCTCGCGCTTGGCGGCACCGTAGCTCTTGAGCTTGTCCGTCACGATCACCCGCGGAGCATACTACAGGCCGCGGAGCAGCTTGCGGAAGAACCGCGTGGCCGCCTTCGGGTTGCGCCGGCTTTGGACGAGGATGTCGAGCACGTGCCCGTCCTGGTCGACCGCGCGCCAGCGTGGTGCACGGATCGGGCGGTGGTGCTGAGGCTCCCGGTGACGTAGGGGATTGCCCTCCCAAACGCCGGATGCCCATCTTGCCCTTCAAGCTGAACCAGGATCGTCGCCACCACTTCCCACGCCAGCAGCGCAAGGTGACGAACTCGCTGGGAGCGCTGCTCCGCAGCTGGCCCGCCTACGACGCCAGCCTGCGCCAACGCGGCAGCTTGACGGTGTGGTTGTGCGTCCAGCGAAGGCTGGCATGTTCAGCAGGAGACAAACCTGCCGGGGTAGAAGTCAGAGCCCCGTAGTTTGGATAGCGGAGGAGATGGAAACAGAACCTTCGAAGCCTATCGACAAGGCCTCCTCAGGGGAGGTTACGAGTCACCGGGCCGTAACAACAGTGAACGCGTTGTGGCCTCGAAAAGTAGTATTCCCGAGGGCCGAGCCTACAACCAGAGGGTGAAGGCAGCATGAGCAGCCGAAGACTGACCGATACGGCTGTTCACCTCGGCGGGGTGGAAGCGACAGCACGGTGACAAGGACATGCTGAGCAACTGGAGAAGCCCGCTCGTCCCGGCGAGAAATCACCGGAGCAAGGTAGGCCGTATAACCGGCGACCCCGGGAAATCGGCCGAAGGCGAGAGGGTGGCGGAGGGGTCCGTAGTAGCGATGAAGCGGAGCAATGTCCGTGGAGCGAAGGGGCCCTGCCATTCGTAACGTCTCCGACATAGGGGCAGGCAAGGACGAGATGACAAAGGCGTCCATCGATTTGCAAGACCTGAGGAGCCTGTTGCGAGATTGCCGGCGTAGAGGTGATGGACGGGTGGGAAGAGTAC
>CAXTCN010000128.1:0-12901 GCA_964242575.1 uncultured Acetobacteraceae bacterium
CCTCGATGGCCTGCAACTGCTCCGGGTCGCCCACCAAGACCACCTTGGCCCCGGCAGCAGCAGCCGCGGACAGCACCCGCTCCATCTGCCGCGACCCCACCATCCCCGCCTCGTCCACCACCAGCACGTCACGGCTCGTCAGCGCGTCCCGGCCTTCCTTCCAGGCCCATTCCAGGCTCGCCAAGGTCCGGCTCTCGATGCCGCTGCCGCCCTCAAGTCCCTCGGCCGCGATGCCGGACAAGGCCGCACCCCGCACCCGAAAGCCCGCCGCCTCCCACGCCCCGCGTGCAACGCCCAGCATCGCGCTCTTGCCCGTGCCGGCGTAGCCCACCACCAAGGCAAGCCCGCCCTCCCGCGTGACGTGCCGCACCGCGTCCCGCTGCTCCGCCCCCAGCGACATGCCGCGCAGCTCCGCCGCGTTCAGCGCCGCGAACCCCTGCGGCCCCGCCACCCCGTGCCGCCGGGCCTCCGCCAGCTCGGCCGCGGCAGCCTCCATCCACTGCTCGGCCGCCACCATCCCCCGCGTGGTGAACCGGTCCAGCCCCCGCCCGTCCTTGCCCACGAACCGCAGCTCCGGCGACGACGCAACCTTCGCCAGCACCAGGGTGAACTGCTCCGCCCCGTCCGTGTGCCGGTGCAGGAAGCGAACCAGGTCGTGCTTGCTGAACGTCGAGTGCTGCCGCGTCAGCGCGTCCAGCGCCATCAGGGGGTCAGCCGCGATCCGCTCCCCGTTCCGCTGCGCGATATCGTCGTGCTCGTCCCGGCGCTCCGCGTCCTCGCCCCGCTCCGCCCGACGCGCCCCCGCCGGGCCAACCTTGTGCTGCGGCTCTAACGGGATGCCCTGCTCGGCGTAGGAGCGGTGGTCAATCCGTGCGTCGTGCCCCAACTCGCACAGCCGCTGGTTCGCCATCTCCGCCCACCGCTCGCGCCAGCCGCCCAGCAAGGCCCTGTCGTTCCAGTCGCGCGCCTTCGGCCCGAACCCATCACCGTCCACCCGCCGCATCGTCAGCATGACGTGCGCGTGCGGCTGCGCCTCGCCGTCCGACCCTACCCCCCAATGCACGTTCAGGTCCGCCACCATACCCCGCGACACGAACTGCTCGCACACGAAATCACGCGCCAGCGCAACCGCCTCCGCGCGCGACAGCTCCCGCGGCAGGCTGATCTCCACGTCCCGCGCCAACTGGCTATTGTGCTGACGCTCCCGCGCCTCGACCTCGTTCCACAAGGTCGCACGATCCTGCCACCGCTCTGGCGCACCCTCCGGCAGCATGATCTCCCGATGCACCGGGTCCACCTTCGCCGTGAAGTTATGGTCACGGTCCAGCCGCTCGTCATGCAGCTCCTCGGCCGCACGGTAGGCGGCAGCCGCAACCGCGCTGCGGCCCGTGCTGCGCCCGATCACCTTGGCAGAGAAGTGGTAGATTGCCACGCGGCAATGCCCCGCCTAGCCTAGCGCTCGTTCTGTAGGCGACGAACCACCTGGGCTGCCATGCCCACCATCGTGCCAACTGCGAGGCGCTCCGTCAGTGAGTCATGCACAATGTCAAGCATCTGGTCCGCAACTAGCCAGTAGATCATGCCACCCAATGCACCTAGCAGCCCTACGGTGAGCTATAACCCGATTTCCCTCGAAATGTGCAAATGCCTCTGACCCGTTTAGAATTAAGCCTAGCACTAAATCAGAGCACGCCGCAACGCAGCGTATAAGCGCGCATTTCCTGATCTGCTTCGTTCCACTACGCAGTGGAAATGACGAGCTGGGTGCGCTTTGGTTGGATAGAGACTTGGGACGGCTTGGCAGCTCTGCCAGCCTGGCGTTAGGCTGCTCTTCTCCGCCAGATTAGACCTGAGGCACCCACATGGCCCGTAAGCGCAGAGACTTCGATGCCGAGCTGCAAGCCCTCGTGGACAAGGCCAAGAAGGTCAAAGGGCAAAAGACCGTCCAGCTCGGCGAGCTGGTCCAGGTCACAGGTGCCGATACCCTGCCCATTGAGGTCCTGGCCGGAGCACTCCTCGCCGCCGTTGAGCAGTCCAAGAAAACACCCGAAGCCGTCACGAGGTGGGCCGAACGCGGCCAAGCCCTCTTTCAGCAAGGCGGTAAACGGGGGAAGAAAACACCCGGCGACCCTGCTGCTGGAGCTGCAAACCACAACGGCACAACTCCACCGGCTGACCGTGCTGCAGAATAGGCTCAACGCCGCATGCGCCCGAGAGGACACCCGGCAATGGGTTTAGGACCGCCGCGCACGCACCCGCCAGCTCATCGAACTCGGCGGCCTCGCCCAAAAAGCCGGGCTGGTCGAACTGACCGACGACGACCGCGCAACACTGCTCGGTGCCTTCCTGGAGCTGGCAAACCAACTGCAAACGCAAGAGGATGAACGCCAGGAAGAAAGACCAACCGACCTCAAGGCACGATGGCGGCGGCAAGGACTGCGCGCGTTCGATGCGGACAAGGCAACCGCAGCAGACTAAGATGGGCAGGGAGGAAAGGAACGCCGCCATGCAAAGGATCACTCTCGACGCCGAAGCCGGCCAGCTCTCCGCCGAGCTGGCCGGCCATGGAATCGCTGCCGATGCCCGCGTGCATGTGCTGGTGGAAGTCATGGACAGCGAGGCCGATACCCTGCCCATGGCTGCCATAGCTCATGCCGGTGGTGCCTTCGACTGGCTCGCCGATGAACCCGACCTCTACACCGACGCCGATCTGGTGAAGCCGCAGGCCGGCTAGGTGTTTGCCTTTGGCAGCATCGTCCTTGCCCGCTTCCCGTTCACCGACCTGTCCGGCGACAAGCGCCGTCCGGCCCTCGTCGTTTCACGCGACAACCACCGCCAGACCGATTTAGTGGTGTGCTTCATCACTTCTGTGCCCCGCGCGGGACCAGACATGGCGCCGATTGCGCCCACCCCCGGCACCGGCCTCAAGGTCCCGTTCGTGGTGCACTTCGACAAGCTGGCCACCCTTGATCCGGCCGTCATCACGGGCAAGCTCGGAGACGCCTCAGTCGCTTGGCTCGACTTGCACTGCGCTACTTTCTTCGGGGTGTTCGGCTTCAAGCCATCGTAGCGATCCATTGTAATACGTTACGTAACGTATTAGAAGTGACTATGCCCCCTGGTCCTAAGCCCATTGGCGAGCACGCGATGACCTCGGCCGAGCGGCAAGCCCGCCATCGCGCTGCTCACATGGCCGACACGGTGAAGGTGCGCTACCGCAAGCCTACTGACCGGCGCAGCCGACCGCAGCGATGGCGCGACGCGGTGGCAGAGTTGCTAGAGTTGCAGGCCGATTACCAGCAGTGGCTCGACGCTTTGCCCGAAAGCCTGGCCGACACTCCTACAGCGGACGCGCTGCGCACCGTCTGCGACCTCGATCTTTCAAACCTGGAAGTCGATCCGCCGCGTGGCTTTGGTCGCGATTAGGAGCATGGGATACACGCCAACAAAACTTGACCGTGTATCAACTTTCTAGTTCAAAGGCTTCGCACCTATAAGCTTCAGAGTAGCAGTCATCAGCTGTGCTTTGGAGATCAACCTCAATGCATTCCAAGACCTCTCTCCAGGCCGCTGAGCAGGTTTTCACCTCCACTGAGGTCGGGGGCCGTCGTCGTCCGGAACGCAACGACCAGGTGAGCCCGCACCTGATCCCGCTGCTGCGCGATCCAACGATGGTGGGCATCCCTCCTGGGCCACCCGACGAGACAGGTGCCCCGCCTCATGAGCACCACCTGACGCTTCTGCAGAGGAACATCCTCGACTTGGCGCCGGGTGCGCCGCTGTGGGTCAGCATCGGCGCCCTGGCGTGGGCAGTGCTGCGCTGAACCGGGGCGGACGGAAGGCGGGTTGCCCTTTTATCTCATCCGTCCGGTGATCGACGAAACCACCCCAGCCGCAATCTAGGGCGTACAGGCGGTGGCGCCTTTTGCTCCTGCTGATGGGTGAGCAGCCGAGTGTGCAAGTCAGCCAAGTCCATCGCCTTGTTGCGCTGCTCTATGGCGTCGTCCCGTTGGGTTCGGACCTCAACCAGCATTTCGCGCATTAAAGCCAGTTCACGGTCCTTCGCAGCCATCAACTCCGCTATATCGCCACTGCTCACTTCGCTATATCGCGATACGTCAACCGCCTTGCCGGGTTGATACACCCGCTCCAATTCGGCCGGATCGATCCGCCACTCTCCAGCGTCATCCTTTCGACCGGAAAGCCTGCCTCCCCTGAGCGCTTTGTGGATCGTAGCCCGCGTGACGCCTGCCCACTTCGCGGCCTCCGATAGGGTCATCTCAGGCATGTATCGCTCATAAGCAGTGGATACGCTGACGATACGCTAGCCAGGAACGGGGCTGGTTGCCAGTTTGCGGGCACGAAGCTTCCTATTCCCAGCTACCTTCCTTCCCAAGCCCTTTGTTCGACTTTGGCTGGAGGCTGGGAGTCGAGGGGTAGGGACGCCCTTCGTCCCGACCTCTATAGCCGGCCTGGCGCGTAGGGGAGGGCAAGGGCGGTGCCTCTTGGCACCGAAACCGGACCCGCGCGCGCAGCCACGCGCAGGCCCGGCTTCGGGCCGAGCATAGCGAGCACGGGGAAGACCCACCTCTTGCCCGCAGCGAGCACTGGGCAATTTGTTGAGCGCCAGCAACGCGAGTTATCCACAGCGGGTCGCGCGCGTACGCGCGAAGGATTCAGGGTTTCTAAGGATTCAAGGATTCCGTCTTTATAAACATTTGTTTTCATTGCGAAAAACACCTCGACCTATGACCAATGGGGTGCCCGTTATGACTAATGGGGTGCGGACCTATGACCAATGGGGTGCGGACCTATGACCAATGGGGTGCATGACTTATGACTTTCAATTCTATCATGAGTCATGTTTAATGCTTGTATGTCGAACCATCCTTCCGCCAAGGATCTGCCTGTTGGCCGAACGATGCGGGCGGCGCACCAGGCCGCGCGCACTCTGCCCAACACCGAAGTGGTCAAAGCCGGCGAGCTGGTCGAAGCAAGGTTCGCCAAAGGGTCCTCACCTTCGGCCGCTGCCCGCAAGATGCTAGCCCTACTGATCCAGACAGCCGCCGGCGACGCTTGGAAGCCAGGCCCGCACAATGTTCTCAAGCGCGATCTGCGCGGCAGCCACAACTCAAACGATCGCCTGAGTGACGCCTTTGACGAACTGCAAGGCACTCTGCTGCGGATCGGCACCGTGGCCCCAGACGGGCGCACGGCCGCCCTGGTCGCCCCCGTGGTGGCCTACCGCATCGAACACCTGGAGGAGGACGACAAGGCCCGGGTGTGGTGGGAGTTCAGCGAGCCAGCCCGACGCGCCATGCAGGGCAGCGACCACTACGCCGCCATGAATCGCGCCGCCCTGCTCGCCTTTGAGAGCCGCTACAGTGTCACCCTATACGAGCGCGGCGCCCTACTCGTCGGACGGCGCGATCCGCGCTGGCGCGGCACAGTGGACGAGTTGCGTGAGGTCATGGGAGTACCATCGGGACGTTACCGAGTTTGGGCCGACATCCGGCGCAAGGTGGTGGAGCCGGCTTGCGCCGAGGTGAACCAGCTTGCCGATTTCGCTTGTGGCTGGAAGGTGGAGCAGGGGCCGCGCAACAAGGTGCTGGCAGTGGAACTCTGGTTCCGGCCCAAGGACCGGGCCGGGCGCATGGCCGCGACCCACGAGTTGGACGAAGCACGGGACGGTCGCAAGGCGCGACGCGAAAGTCAGGCCACGCCGACCCGGCTGCAACTTGACCTGGTGGACGCCCTGACCGCCCTCAGGAACGGCCACACGCCGCCCGGCACCGCCGAATGACCGCTCGCCCGGCCCGCCGCTCCCGCCCAGTTAAGGCGGACCTGACAGAAGAACTAATCGCCTCGATGGAGGAGGCGGTGCGGATCGTGGCGGGGGAGGTCCCGCCCAGCCGGGTCCATACGGCCTCAGAAATGGCCGCCAGCGCGGCTGCGCTAACTGCGAGCAGGAACTAGGAGGGAAACCATGCCAGACGGTTCACGCGACGCCCACACGCCCATGTCGGCCGAGGCCCTGGACGAGGCCGAGCGCCGGGCACTAATCGCCGCGGTGGCGGAAGCCCGGGCCGATCCCAGGCCGGGTATCCCGCACGAGGAGGTCCGCGCCGAAATCCTGGCCGAGATCGAGGAGCTGGAGCGCCAGCTCGCCGCGTTGCCGGCGGCGTGAGGGTCATTTGGGCGCTGGCGGCGCGCGACGACCGGCGCCGCATTGCCTCCTGGCTGGCCGAGCACAACAAGGCCGCGGCGGTGCGGACAGCCCGCGCCCTCCTCGCCGCGGCCGACAGCCTGGCCGCTCTGCCCGCAAAGGGCCGGCCCGGGCGGGTGCCGAGCACGCGCGAGCTGTCCGCCGTGCCGCCCTACGTCATCGTTTACGAGGTGGATCAGGTGGCGGGCGTGGTCAATATCCTTCGCGTCTGGCACGCCGCCCAGGACCGATGATGCAACGATTCCCGCAAGTCCTCGCAACCCTTTGACGGTCTCTGGGCGGGGCTGGATACTACCCCCGGCCAAGTCCCCGCGCCATGCCGACCGCGGCGGCGCTCCCGCAACTGCCCCGCTACTCTCCGGCAACTTCCCCCCACTTTCCATAATGGATATTCTGCGATGGTGTGGTGCAGCACAAACCCGCTGCCGCCCGGCACCTTAGCCCGTTGCCGCGCGCCGCCCCTTGCGGGCCGCCGACCGGGTGAACGGCAGGAGCAGGTCACCCACGCCACCCTCAGGCTGGGTAACGCTCGACGAAAGGATGAAAAACCCTGCGGCCGTAGGGAATGCGAGCATGCAGCGCGACCGCCTTCTTGGAAACGGCGCTTTTGTCCGCGTGGAAGGTGAAGCGTAGGCGATCCCAGCGGCTGTGGTCGAGGTCGAGGCCTGACCGTTCTTCCCGCCACATCGTCCGGAACTGGCGCGAGCGGAAGAAGCCGAAGCCCCAGGTCTGCGCCAGCATCGGCAGCTTGTACTCGAGGAACCCGCATTCCGGCTCGTCGATGGACGCGTATCGCTGCAGGAATCCGTAGGGCAGGGCGGCCGCGAGGAACTGGCAGCAGAGCGGCTCGGCAAGGCGCTGCGTCGCCGGATGCACCTCAAGGAACCGCAGGTACTCCGCCCGCTCCGGCGAGTCCTCGCGCACCCAGTGCCACCATCGCTCCACCTCCCGGATCTGTCGCAACCCCGGCAGCAGCAACTGGTCGGGCCGCAGCCTCCGCAGCAGCCGGTCGATGCCGACCAGGGTCAGCAGGTCCCATTGCGCGACGAAGACGCTGTCCCAGGCGAGCGATGCGCCGCGCTCGCGGAACCAGGCGGCGAGCACGAGGTCGCCGTGCCGCCACTTCCAATCGCCTGGCCGCTCGTGCGGGAAGGCGTAGAAGTCGTCGGCCCACGGACTCAAGGCGTCCTCGAACGCCGCGGCGTCCCCGAGCGCGCCGCCGAACAGGACGAAGATCCGGGAGCGCGGGTTCAGGCTGCGCAGGTGGCGCATCCTGTCGCGGCACACCGGCAGGTCCTTGTAGGCCCAGAACAGAATGGCGATGTCCATCGGTCGATCCGTTCTGCGTGTCGCCCGCCCGCCCCTCGGTGCGGCGGGCTTCGGGCAGGCTCCGGTTGCGGACGCCCAGGCCCGTATCGGGCCGACGGGGGCAGGCCGAGACGGGTCTAGGCTTGTTTCTTCGAGCAATCTTGCCGGCCGACCCGGCCCAGTCAGGCCGACGTTGCTTAGTGCCTGGTATGCCGCAGCACGCGGCTGACGAAAAGCCGCGCCAGCTTGCGGGCCGCCCGTCGCGCCAGGTCGTGCATGCCCGCGACGAGGATGTCGTGCGGGATCAGGGCGACCGCCTCGGCGACGCGGCCGTGGCGCAGCAGGTGAACCGAAAGGCTCGCCAGGCGCCGGTCGAGCTCCTCGGCATTCGCCGGCGAAAGCCGGTCCAGGCCCGCCAGCAAGAGTTTCCGGACGAACCTGACGTCGCGCACGGGGAGCCGGTACAGGTGGTAGCCCATCTGGTCCACGAGCTTCGCCGCGACCGCCACGCGCAGCTGCGCGCGCTCGTCGGGCAAAAGGCCGGCGCTCCCGCGCTCGAGGAGGCGGGACAGCGTCCGCGCGGCGCGGTACTCGGCCAGGCGTTCGCGTGGGAAGGCGAGGTCGGCCTGACCCGACCGGCGGCGCGCGGCCGAGATGGCGGCCAGCTGGGAGCTGAGCGCCACCAGCATGCCGTTATGGGCGGAGTTGCTCGTGATGCTGCCGGCGTGGAAGCGGTAGTCGCCGATCTCGTCGGGCAGGTTGTGCAGGCGGCCATGCTCCCTGAGCCGCCAGTACAGGTCGGTGTCCTCGGCGTGCAGGACGTGGCGATAGGCACCGACGCGGGCCACCGCCTCCCGCCGGACCGTCAGGAACGGATGCATAAGGTAGGGCTCCCGCGCCGGCACCCAATGCGGGTCGGCGCGGTCGGGCGACGGGTGCACCGAGTACGTGCCGAGGAAGTTGCCCGTGGCGTCGATCTGGCGGGCGACGCCGCCGACCGCGAGGCAATCCGCGTTCGCCTGCAGGTAGGCGAGCTGGACGGCGAAGCGATGGGGATGCGACAGGTCGTCAGCGTCGTGCCGCGCGATGAACGGCGCCGTGCAGCGGCTGAACCCGAGGTTGAGGGAGTCCACGATGCCGCTGTTGCCGGGCTTGCGGATGAGCTCGATCCGCTCATCCTCCGCCGCCGCGGCCTGGACGAGGTCGGGCGTCCCGTCGGTCGAGCCGTCATCGATCACCAGGATGCGGATGTCGCGGACCGTTTGCTCCTGGACCGAGCGAAGCGAGGCGGCGACTGTGCGGGCGCCGTTGAACACCGGCATGAGCACGTCGATGATCGGTGTGGCCGCGGCTTGCATTGTTTGCATCCTATCCTTTGTTGGTCAGACCGGGGGAGCCGCGGTGACGCGGGACGCACGCAGCTTACCCAGCAGGCGCTGCAGCTCGTCGAACAGCGGATGCCGCAGCGACCGGAGCGCGGCGAGCCAAAACAGGCCGCCGACGGCGCACGCGGGAATGATCTGCGCGAGCGGCGTGTGCGGGGACCAGCCATGGCCCGCCATGACCGCCGCCGCTGGCGCCGCCGCGATGCCGGCAAGGAACAGGCCGCGCCGGCAAATGCGGAGGTAGTCCGCCCGGTTCGTGCCGGTCAGCCGCTTGAGCGGCCGGTGGTAGGCGACGACCATCGCGGCGGCCTCGATGATCTTCGCCGCGGCGGCGGCTTCCAGGCTGACCAGGCAGCCCGCCGTGAACAGGGCGAGGCTGCACGGCGCCCGGATGACCTCGATCTTGGTTTGCAGGCCGGTCTCGTTGCCAATGATGAAGACGTCACCGGCTACCATGATGAGGACGAACACGGCGGAGGCCATGGACAGCAGGCTCAAGGGCAGCGCCGCGTCCACCCAGCGGTCGCCATAGAGCGTGACCACGAGCGGGCCCGACACGATGGCCATGCCGAGGAAGGCGGGCCAGAGCAGGCCGGTGAGCGTTTCCAGCAGCAGCAGGTAGCTGTCCCGCAGCGGCCGGCCCTGCCGGCGCAGCGCCGAGAACTCAACAAAGAACACGCGAACGAAGATCGCCTGGACATAGCCCCACAGCACGCCGGTCAGGCTGTTCGAGCGCGAGAAGACGCCGAGTGCCGGCAGGCCGAGGCAGCGGGCCAGCACGAAGTCGGCAAGCTGGCCCTGGATGCTCAGGATCGCGGACAGGCTCAGCATCTGCATCCCGAAGCGGGTGACGTTCCGCCAGCCCTGCAGGCCCAGGCGAAGGGTGATGCCGTCGCGCCCGAACCAGGTGCTGAGCGCGGTGCCGGCGACGGCGCTGATGAGGTGCCCGTAGCCCGGGCTCATGTAGCCCGCGCCCGCATAGGCGAAGCCGAGGGTGCACAGGCCCGAGATGCCGAAGCGGACGACGTTGATGACTGCGACGACTCGGAAGTCACCCCGCCGCTCGATGAACGCGGTGGGGACCAGGTCGAGGATGCTGAGCAGGGGAACGATCGCGAGCACGAGAAGCAGGCGGCGCACGCCCGGCTCCTGCAGCAGGGCCTCGCCGAGCAGGCTCAGCCCGACGATGGCGAGCGCCGCCAGGACGGCGAGGCCGGCGTTGATGGTGAAAACGGTCGCGAGCAACGGTCGCGTGAGCTCCTGCTCGCGGACGAGGTAGCCGCCGAGGCCGAGCATCCTGATGATTGACAGCATCCCGACCACGGACATGGCGATGGCGAACACGCCCATCTCGTAGGGGCCGAGGATGCGCGCCATGAGGACGGACACGACGAACTGCAGGACGAAAAGGCTGCTCTGGCTGGCGGCCATCCAGGCGAGGCTGCTGCGGACCGACATAAGCGTTGTGTTCCTTTCCGGCGTCGGGGAAACGGACCGGCTCGATGCTGAACCCGGGGCGGGGCGGAGGCGTGCGCCGCGGCAACGTGCCAATGGCGGCATGATCGCCAGGACGCAAGGTGGTATGAACCACGGGCGCCGGCCGGGCGAACGACTCCTCGTGATCTTCCGCCGCCACGCGTTCGACGGGCCGACGGCTGGAGCGTGGCCGGTCGCCGAGGCCCCATAGCATTTTGCGGCTAGATGCGAGCGCCTAGCAGGCTGCTGAAAAACTCTGGCCTGGAGCATGTTTGACGTGATTCGCTGCGCTTGTGCGGCGGAGCGGGTCGATGCGCGGATCGGACGAGCAGACGGGATCGTTGTTCAGCTACGTGAGTTGCGAGGCGCGGGTGCCCGCCACCCATCCGCTGCGCCTGATCCGGGCCGTGGTGGACGAGGCGCTGGACGTGCTGTCGCCGGAGTTCGACCGGTTGTATGCCCGGGTCGGCCGGCCCGGCATCGCACCCGAGAAGCTACTGCGGGCGCTGCTGCTGCAAGCGTTCTATTCCGTGCGCTCCGAGCGGCAGTTGATGGAGCAGATCGGCTACAACCTGCTGTTCCGCTGGTTCGTCGGCCTGGCGATGGATGCGCCGGTTTGGGACGCGACCACCTTCAGCAAGAACCGCGACCGCCTGCTGGACGGCGACGTGGCCCAGCGGCTGCTGGCCGCCGTGGTGGCGCAGCCGCGCGTCAGCGCGCTGATGTCGGACGAGCACTTCTCCATCGATGGCACGCTGATCCAGGCCTGGGCCAGCCACAAGTCGTTCCAGCCCAAGCCCGGCAGCGATGGAGGGGATGCTGCGCCACCGGCCGAGCCTGTCCCGCCTGCCGGCCGCAACGCCGAGCCGTTCCGTCCACCGCCGCCCCTCCTCGTCCCGCCCCGCCCTACATGCCCATGCGCGGGCCTTGCCGCTGGCTCTGCCGCTGCGCCTGCCGGCGGGCCGCCTCCTGCGCCGCTGCCTCCTGCACCGCCCGCTGCTGCGCCTGCTCCTGCAAGCGCACCCGCATCCCGGCCTCGGCCGCCTCTGCGATCCCGCCCACCACACGCTCCGGCCGCGCGTCGGCCAGCACCCGCGCCAAGTTCGGACGCTCCGCCATCCCGTACGCCTCGCCCTGCCCGCGCAGCACCGCCACGGCCCCAGGCTGCCCGCGCACCTCCTGCCCGAACCCCAGCAGCGCCTCCCGCGCCGGGCCAAACGCCGCCGGGTCCCGGTCCAGCCCCGGCAGCGCGTCCTTGTAGGCCGTCAGCACCTGGTCCCACCGCCCCACCAGCGCGCGCGCCGTTGCCTCGTTCGCAGCCTGTTGCGCCTGCTGCCGCCGGTGCGCCTCGAACCGCTCCCGGAACCGCGCCCGGCCCTGCGCCACGTCCTGCGCCAGCTCGGGGCCAGGTGCTGGCCCAGCCGCGGCGGACACCATTGGTCGCGGTGTCGGCGGTGCCTGCTCCGGCCCTGGCCGCGGCACCACGATGGCGCTCTCCGGCCGCAGCGGGTCCAGGCCCCGCCGCTCGGCGTAGGCCCGCTCCGGCCCGCCATAGTCCAAGCTGGTGTCCTTCGCCCGCTCCCGCGCCAAAGTCCTGCCCAGCCCCGCCCGGTCGCCGTGCTGCTCGGCCGACCAGTGCAGCGCCACCCCGTCACGGTGCCGTGTCAAGGCAACGTAGGCCGCGTGCCGGTCCATGTGCTCGGACGCCAGGACGTGCGCCCGGTCCACCGTCACCCCCTGCGCCTTGTGGATCGTCGCCGCGTAACCGTGGTCCAGGTGGGCGTAGTCCCGCACGTAGAACGTCACCACGGGCCGGGTGTCCCTGCCCTCCTGCCCCGCGCCGGCTGGGCCGTCCGGCCCGTCCAGGCGCACCGTCAGCCGCTCGCCCTGGGCCTCCACCGCCAGCACTGTCCCCAAGCTGCCGTTCTTGACCGCCACGCCCCCGCGCCCGCCAGGACCCGCCCCAAGCCCGCGCTCGTTCCGCAGGAACATCAGCCGGTCGCCCCGCGCCATCGCCCGCGCGCCCCGCTCGGTCTGCATCACCTGGTCCGGCCCTAGCTCCCCCGCCGCCCGCACCTGCTCTCGTGCCAGCCCGTTCAGCTCCGCCACGTCCGCCCGCGTGTAGGCCAGGATCACCCGGCTCTGCTCCGGCGCCGCCCGGCGCTCCGCTGCCCAGCCCGCCACCAGCGCCGTCCGCGCCTCGTCCTGGGTGGCATGGCCTCGCATCATCCCGGCCACCTCGTAGCGGCCCAAGGCGTCCGCGGTGCGCCCCGTCGCCAGCTCCCGCGTTGCCTCCCGCTGCCACGCTTCTCGCTGCCGGCGCACCGCGCCGATCTCCGCCGCCCCGTGCCGCTCCGCCAAGGCTCGGAACGCCGCGCCCGCCTCGATGGCCTGCAACTGCTCCGGGTCGCCCACCAAGACCACCTTGGCCCCGGCAGCAGCAGCCGCGGACAGCACCCGCTCCATCTGCCGCGACCCCACCATCCCCGCCTCGTCCACCACCAGC
>CAXTCN010000129.1:0-12859 GCA_964242575.1 uncultured Acetobacteraceae bacterium
TGACACCGTCGCCGACCCAATGGCCCAACACTCCACTCCGACAGACTGCTAGCGGCCGTAAACAGTCACAAACATCTAAGTTCAATCCATCGCCGGCAGCCTGCTGGCGAAAACACGGAGCCTAACCCATGACCCTCATCACCCGCACCGCACGCGAGGGCGCCCGATTCGCAATGCCGGCTCGCGCCGTGCAAGCCGCCTCCCTAAACTTCACAAGAGGTGAGCCGCTGCCGGAAGCAGCCGAGGCGTCGAGCCAGAGGCCGGCAAGTCATCGTGCCGCACCGCAACCCACCTCGTGCGCGCCACTGCCTCCGAACGCCCGGAACATTTACGCCCGCATGAACGCAGGACGGTACGCGGTGCCGGCTGATCCTAAGGGCAATGAGACGCCTGCAACGGGCGTAAGGTCAGTGTTCGCCCGGTTCAACAAGGCTCGCATGACCGACCCGAGGTAATGACTGAAACCAGCCCGGTCACGGTCGAGGTGCTGTGCCTGGACCGTCCGCACGGTCGCGGGCGTTTGGTCGGTACGGCTACAGTCGAGATGTTGTTGGACGGCGTTTCCATCATCCTTCAAGGCGTCCGCGTGCTGCGGCGGCCGGATGGTATGGCCGTTGTCGAAATGCCGTGCTGTCGCCATCAGAGCGGCGAATTGGTGCCTGCGGTGGTGTTGCCAGTCGAGTTGGAGGAGGCAGTAGCTCGGCAGGTTCTACACGAGATAGCGCCGGGAGGGATCGTAGTGCCGGCATGATGCGAGGTGGCTGGGTGGGTTGGGGGCTGTACCATGTGTACAGCCATAAAAAGGATTAGTTGTAGTCTGGATCATTATTATGCCAGCGTTTGACTCAAACGACCCGATGGTGACGATGACAGGGCATGTGCGCCGGCACTAAAGCAAAGCCACTTCCGGCAGTTGCACGCTGTCAAAATCGGCAGCCCGGCGCCAACTGCTAGGCGAGCACGGCGGTTCGTCCTCCCTCTCGGGCACTTAAGTAAGTCTGCGATTGCTATGTATAATATAAACAACGACAATCAAACCGCAGCAAGACCTATGCTCTGTTAAATGCACGAAATACTAGGCGACATGCAATAGGAAGTTATCTACAATGCTGGGCATGTTCCGTTCGTCATCTGTCATTTATGGTTGCAATTCTTGTTGGGAGCTTGCTGAATGCTCAGCTTAGGTCAAGGTGCTGTCCAGGGTGGGTTTAACCCAGCGAAGAATCCACCACTAACGGCAGCTTACACACCGCCTTTAAGCGGGACGTTCTACTATATATGCGTCTTTTCTATTACTACTAGCGCTGACGCTTTCCCGCGATACAAAAAATTTGTACCAACAGGTGCCGACTGCGATTTAAGCTCAACTGCGCCTGGACCTGGAACTTACACCGTTCGGCTTTACGACGCCGAAGTTGGCGGTAACATCGTGTTCGAAAGTGCCCAATTCACCATCCCGGCGCCCAACGTCGTGCTGCCCGGCGGCACCACGCCGGCCGCATCCGGCACGCTTTATGGCGTGCCCAGCTCAGCCGTCGCAGGTACTGCGCTAAGTGGGATCACCTACGCAACCGCCAACGTCGCGACGCCCTATGCTGCACTGGTGACGAGCGCTGCCACGGTTGGTCAGGTGGTAGGGTCCGCATTGATTGGCTCTGCCGTGGCGCTGCCGGGAGCATCGGGCAGTGTTCCCGCGATCACGCCACCCGCAGTCGGGACGGTGTGCTTGGTGCTGCTCGATGCGCCGGCTGGCAAGGTGGTTACCCGCAGCACGCCGATCAGCGTTGCGGCCGCGGGCACTCCGGTCTCGGTGACCAGCATTGCCTTCGCGCCAGTATCGAGCGTCACAGCCAACTCGGCTATCGAGACCGTCATTGGCACGCTGACCGCCCAAACATCCGGTGGGTCGCTGGTCAACCAAGCGTTGAGCCTAGTCAGCACTGCAAGCGGCAACTTCAAGC
Source organism: uncultured Acetobacteraceae bacterium (assembly GCA_964242575.1). GTDB lineage: Bacteria > Pseudomonadota > Alphaproteobacteria > Acetobacterales > Acetobacteraceae > JANPPS01. The sequence continues at coordinate 1,962 of CAXTCN010000129.1, forward strand.
TGATTGGCTCGCAGCTACGATTCGCCGTGAACAACGTTCCAGCGGGCGGCTACGTGATTCGCGCAAGGGTCACGAGCGACAATGCCGTCGTATTCGAGCAGGACTTGGCGGTTACCGTCGCGGCTGCCGCCAACCCGGCGACGCAGAGCAACGGTGCTGTCACATTGACGGGTATGCCCTCGACTATCGTTGCAGGTCAGCCACTCTCGGCCGTGACGCACTCGACGGCATCGGGGGCCTTTTTCGTGCTGTTCCGAATGACTGACGCAGCCGAGGAAGGGGTGAGATGGCCCGATGGCGTGATGCCCGGCAGAAGCCTAAGCCTTTTGGTGCCACAGACCAGCGGCGCTTACATCGTGCGCGCGTTCGATGCCCGGATCGGCGGGAATCTCTTGTACGAGAGCACGCAGATCAGCGTGACGGCTGCACCCGGTGCGCTGCCTGCGACCCCTACGCAGACAGCGGACACGGGGGCAACGTCCAGCTCGGTCACGATGAACTGGAGGGCGACCGGCACGTCCTATCGTGTGCTGGGCCGCGCGAGTACGGGGGCAGTTTATGGCAGTCTGGTCGATACGGTCGTCAGTACCAATAGCTACAACTTCACCGGATTAGGCTTCAGCGGCGCTCGTGCTGTCATTATCGCTCAAAATGCGAACGGCTCCGCTACACCTACTGACCAGTTCCTATCGTCCACTGCGTAGTGTGCGAGCGCCGGCCAATCCCAGTAGGCCAGCGCCGAGCAGCGCAATAGACATCGGCTCCGGCACAGCCGTAGCAGACGCCGTGCCGAAAAACTGGCCGGTGAAGGCGCATGATACGTTTGGGCACCCAGCGTTATACTGATCTGACGCAAAGCGCGCGGAGATGCTGGCGCTGCTGCCTGTCAGGTAAAGATCGTCATCTCGGCTGCCAAAGCTGATGTCGCCGTTCGAAATCGTGCCGTCGGGTGCGAATGCCAGCGTGGCGGTGAATACCCCAAAGGCCGAGACTGGCGTGACCACATCGCGTCCGATGAAGGACACGAAATCCGTCAGGTCGCCCGCTGAGGTTCTAAGTCCCGCTCCATCACCCGAGACGGAGACGGTGAACGTCCCTCGCTGCACCGCAGCGTCCGATACGGTAAGCCGTATGTTTCCGCTCGAGGCAAAGCTAGTTGCGCCGGCGTCGATGGCGGCTTGGTTGTAAACCGGATTGGTCAGCGTGTAGGTCACAGTGGCACTGGCCGCCGTCGCCATCGTGCAGAGCGTGGCCGTCGCAAGAAGTAGGTTTCGCATTTAGCCCAGTTCCCCTCAATCGCCGGATCGTCCCAGCCCGACGGCAGGCTGGGACAAGGGATTCTCCGTGTCAACGCCGGTTGGAGATTCGACTGGCACGGAACCCCCTTAGGCGAATTGCTGACTAGCAATTAACTCGCGCCAGTCACCCGCATTATCTGTTGGATTTTGCTTGGGTCCCAGTTCTGCCGCGAGCGTTGCGTCCGTCTCATTAATCGCACCCGTCAGGGTGCCTTGGTCTGGACTAAACTCCCAATCCCACCGCTCACCCATCTCTTTCCCAGTTCATTCCCATTTTCACGCTCTTGTTCACGCCTGCGTTCACGGTCGCTTTCTCACTTGCGACCGTCGTCATGCGTCCATGGGCGTCCGAGATACGTCCGGTTTTGTCCAGGTTTCGTCCAAAAACCGTCCAGGTTTTGTCCGGGCGCAAATCGGGGAGAATTACGACAGACCAAGGCACCCTGACGGGTGCAGCTTGCACGACGACCGACCACTCAAGTTATATCGGCGCTCTGTTTCATCACGGCCTGGTCGGTGCAGAGACCTTGGAAGACCGGCCTGGCGAAGTAGAACCCCTGCATGAACCGAGCACCGACGGAGCACAAGGCATCGACTTCGCCTTTGCGCTCAACACCCTCAACGACCACCTTGATGCCGATCTCGGCACCGAGAGCGATCATGCTGGCGACGATCGCCAGGCGGGTCCGGTCCTTGTCGCAGTCCTGCACCAAAGCGCGGTCGAGCTTCACGATGTCGGGCTTCAGCTCGGCCAGTCGCGCAAGCCCGGAGTAGCCGGTCGCAAAGTCATCCAGCGCAATCTTGAAGCCCTGCCGGCGGTATTCGGCGATGATGTTGAGCAGGTGAGGCGTGTCGGCAATCGCCTCCGTCTCGACGAGCTCGAAGGTCAGGCGTCTGGGATCGAACCCGGTGCGGGCGGCAGCATCGAGCGTGGCCCGGATGCAGGCTCGCGGCTCATAGACGGCGTTCGGCAGAAAGTTGATGTTAAGCTGTCGGTCCATGCCAAGACGGGCTGCCAACTCGATGGCCTTGACGCGGCAGGCCTGGTCGAACTTGTAGACGTTGTCGGCATTGACCTGCGCCAGCATCTGCCCGGCCCCTTCGCCGTCCAGCCCGCGCACCAGAGCCTCGTAGGCGTCGATCCGACCTTCCTGAACGTCCACAATGGGCTGGAAGGCCATGGTGAACGGAAAGATCTGCTCAGGCGAGCGACAGGCCTGACAGCCAGGAGACGTTCGCGGCATAGTCGATGATTGGGGCAAGCTTGCTGATGAGGTAGGGTTACGCAAAAGCGGGATTAGGTTTGGACTTGCAGTGTGAGGCCGGTCAGGCCGTCGCCGTCCAGTGTCAGGCACCTGAGCAAGTAATGATGTCTCAATCGATTGTGTTGAAGTCGGCTTCTTAACCATGCTAACTGGGCTTTCTGAACCAATCTGACAATAATATACCTGATTGTCTTAGAGTATGCATGCTCATCATCACGATGTTTACTAAAGTATCTCTTTCTGTGACAAGGCGAGGCACCTTTGAGACAACCGTATACGGCTGGAATAGCGGACTGGATCAGCATGCGCACGACAGCAATTGTTTGGTGGGCTACTGATTTCGCAAATACCCTCATGGTCGAGCCCTTACCCGCCAGCAATGCCGTAGATGCCCGGCCATCACGGCCACTGATGCCGGAGCTTTCGCATCAAGGCAGCGGTAGCTGTTCGCTATGTGCTAGCTAAACTTGAACCTGCCCGTCAGAGATTGACGCAACATGCTGTTATTGCTAATGTATTAAATCAGCTTTAACTTCCCGTTTTGCCTGATGTGGGCCAACGAGAACTGGACCCGGCGCTGGGACGGCTCCGAACATGAGGTGCTGATTTCCCAGGACTACCACGAGGCGGACGAGCCGGCGCTAGTGGCGGAGTTCGTGCGGCACTTCCGCGACGCGCGCTACATCCGGCTTGGTGGCCGGCCAGTGTTGATGGTGTATCGCGCCGGGCTGATCCCCAGGACCGCCGAAGCCGTCGGCCGTTGGCGCACGCTATTTCGCCAGCATGGCGAGGACCCGGTGTTCATCATGGCGCAGAGCTTTAATGAGCGTGACCCGAGGCCGGCCGGCATGGACGCGGCGGTCGAGTTCCCGCCGCATAAGCTGACGCATGGGCTTACGCTGCTGAACCCTGGGCTGAAAATGCTCGATTTCGCCGCATCCGCCGAGGTGTTCGCGTATGACGATGTGGCGCAGGCGACCGACCTGGCGACGCAGCCTTATCCGCTGATCCGCACCGCGGTGCCCGGTTGGGACAACGACGCGCGACGCCAGGGTACGGGCATGGTGCTGCATGGCGCGACCCCTGCGGCATACCAGGCCTGGCTGCGCCGACTGGTGGACGCGGCGGTGCAGCAGCCGGTGTGCGGCGAGGCCCTAGTGTGCGTCAACGCCTGGAACGAGTGGGCGGAGGGTGCATACCTGGAGCCGGACGTGCATTTCGGGGCGGCCTTCCTGAACGCGACCGCCCGTGCCGTGACGATGCCGCCGCGCCCCCGAGTGCTGCTGGTCGGGCACGACGCGTTTCCCGCCGGGGCGCAACTGCTGCTGCTCAACCTTGGCCGCACCTTGCGCCAGGCGCGCGGGGTCGAGGTCGAGTTCCTGCTGCTGGGAGGCGGCGCGCTCGAGCCGGAGTACCGGGCCGTGGCGCCCACCACGGTCTGCACGACGGCTGAGGCGCTGGCGCAGGCCGCGCGGCCCGGCGACACCGCGATCGTCAACACCGCCGCCTCGGCGTCCGCCTGCGTTGCCCTTGTGCGGGCGGGCGTGCCCTGCACGTTGCTGGTGCACGAGCTGCCACGGATATTGCGGGAGCACGGGCTGGTCGACGCAGCGCAGCAGGCGGCCAGGCTGGCGCGGCACGTCGTGTTCCCGGCGCCGTATGTGCGGGACCGGTTCCACGAGCTGGTGGACCTGCCGACCGAGCGCGGGTTGCTGCTGCCGCAAGGCCTGTATGCCCCTGTGCGCACTGTGCCCGAGGCGGCGGCGGCGATGCGGGCGGAGCTGCGCCTACCACCCGGCGCGATGCTGGCGGTCGGGCTGGGCTATGCCGATTTGCGCAAAGGCTTCGACCTGTTCCTCCAGGTCTGGCGGCTGGCGCAGGCGACCGATCCCAACGTCCACCTGCTGTGGATCGGCGACATCGATCCGACGGTGCACGCGTACCTTGGCGCGGAGATGGCGGCGGCGATGGCGACCGACACCTTCCATCACATGCCGCGACGGGCCAATGCCGCGCAGTGGCTCGCGGCGGCCGACGTGCACCTCGGTATTATGTAGCACCCGCCACCACAGCAACATACCACCCGCTCTGCCCTAGCGGTAGAATCCGCCCATGACCCCCGACAGCATCACGGCAAGCAACCCCGTCCTCTCCGGCCTCATCCGCAAGCGCCAGGAGATCGCCGCCGCCCTGGACGCGGCGCAATCCCACCTCCGCAGCCTGATCCAAGACATAGACGCCCTGGACGCCACCATACGCCTGTTCCAGCCCGACATAGACCTAGAGGCCGTGAAGGTGCGCCCCACGCCGCGCCGGCACGAGGCGCACCGTGGCGACACGTCCCGGCTGATCCTGTCATTGCTGCGCGAGGCCGGGGAAGGCTTGTCGCATCGTGAGATCACCCAGCGCGTCATGCAGGCGCGTGGGCTGAACCTGGCCGACCGGGCGTTGGCCCAGACGATGCGGGACCGGGTGGGCGCGAGCCTGCGGGGGATGCGCGGGCGGGGACGGATTGTATCTGGTGAAGGAAGCGGCGTGGGAGTGCGGTGGGGTTTGGCATGATGCGTCTCGCGCCAACGCCCCACTGGCACTAGGCCGCCCGCCTGCATCAAAAATAGAACTTGCGTGATTTAACGCTACTTGTAAGATCATTGTTGTGCTATGTACCTGAACACAACGGCGTCAGGCCATGATTAACAATTCCAAAACATTTGTGTCTCGACCGCCGTCACTCCGCTATGCTGCGATGCAGCAGATATTGGGAGTGGCCAGTTTGGAACTGACACACGAGGCAGAGAGCACCCCCACCCACGCTGTGGTCTATCCCGCATCCGGAGACGTAGAGGGGTGGGTTGTCGAGGCTCCCGCCACGCGCGCCCAAGTTGGCTGCGCGCCCAGGACGTTCACCGGGACTGCTTGTCTGCTCAAGGCTTTGGAGCACGCGCACAGCACTTACGGCAGCGTCAGCTATCTTTCTCGCTGATTAGAGTTCTACACGTTCCGCTTAGCAGGGGTGCGGGCCGAACCTAGCGGAACGGGCGCGGGCGGTGGCATCTGGCGAGGGCGCAGGGCCAGGCGTGCGATGGCGGCTAAGCTGAGCCGCTTCCGGCGCTGTCTTTTGGCGATTCCTGACGCGCGGCCTCGGCCTGCTTGTCTTGGGCGATCTTCGCCTGCGCCTCGAAATCGCGCCCAAGCGCCGCCAGGGTCGCAGCATCGGCCGGCTGTGTCATGTTCCTGGCTAAGCGGAAACATTGCTCCGCGCGCACCTGGAACCATGCCGCGTCCCACTGACTTTCAAAACCAGCGCCCATAAAGTCTTCCCATTCGCAACCGTAACGTCACCCAGCCACTCTCATTATAGGAACATGTCATAAGAGCAAAGATGTTCAACCATACGGCGGATGGTAACTGACAAGGTGTGGGCTGCGGATCAGCGCGCGGGCGGTCGCCAGTTTGGATTAATATCAGCAGGCCCGAACCGTACCGGTCCGGGCCTGGAATTTGTGACGCGATACAGGATTGCCGTATCAGGCGCTTTCTTTCACGCGCTCCCGTCGATATTGGAGCGTGCCGATAGTGACGGTCGGCATTGCGAGTTTGTAGCTCACCAGCCTGTTCAGGCTAACGCCGGTTTCCGCAGCCTCCAGAGTGAGGCTCCGATGCAATTCGGCCGGAACCCTAGTCTGGAAATTCCCAGAGAAGGCACGCTCCGCAATGGGAGCGGGTATGGCTTCATTGCTGCTCTGCATATCCTGCATCACAAAGGCTACAAGCTGCTCAATGCCTTGCAGCGCCTCGATCTTTGACGCGGCCAAATGAGAAAGGCCGGGGAACTCTGCGCAGGTTCCAACATACTCTTGATCTTCCGCCGACCAGGATACGCGATAGGTATAATGGTCAAGCATCTTTTGCTTCCCTTCCTTGTTGTAGGCCTTCTAGCTTCTCAATCGCTTGAAGCAACTGTCGAACCTGATACGCTTTCGCTTTGTTCCCCTCTCCTTTTTGGAGATTAACGCGAGGATTTCCGGGCCATCGTGTTTTGAACACCCGGTGACTCCCGTTGTTTCGGGGTTCTCCAAAGAAGTGCTCAGCAATTCTCATAGCGTCTCCGTACGTAACGCCTGTCGGATTTAAGCGCATGTTCCGCAGAGTTTCGGCTATCGCGCTTGCCACAACGTTAACTTAGGTATCAATAGTGGTATCGTCAACTAACTTCGCGCACACATGAAGGTGTGCGCCGAGCGTTGGCTAGTCCACCGACCGCTGCCAATACCCGCAGAAATCCACCGAAGGCCGCGCCCGCAGCGCCAGCGTCACCACGCCACGAACCTGCGTTCCATTATCGACCCGGCGATGCCCCTCGCGCCACGCGCTCTCTTGCGCGTAGCGGGCCAGGTAAGCGCCCGCGATGTGGTGATGGTGCCCGGCCTCGGCGCGGCGCAACCCGCTGAAGAAGCTCTCAGCACCGTTCGTGCAGGCGATGCCGTCGCTGTAGGAAAGCTGGTGGTTGATCCGCTTCACCACGTAATGCCCATGCAGGTCGTTCCAGCTATTGGCATCGTCGGCATGAACCTCGGTCCCGGCCGCGACGTGGTTGCGGATATAGGCCAGTGCCGAGCCTTCCGTCTTGAACGCGCTCGGCAGCACCATGCCGTCCCGCTGCCGGATCACGACGACGCACTGCCGCTTGCCGTTCTGGTTCTTGAGCAAGCGCCGGTCCCGGCGGTTCTCCTTGTGGTTGGCAGGCTTCACGTAGCCGCCGAAGTATGCGCCATCGACCTCCACCGTCTTGCCGACGCCGCCGAGCTTGTAGCCCTTGACCTCGGTGGACATGGCTTCCCGCAGCTTGTGCGCCAGCACCCACGCCGTCTTGTATTGCACGTCGAGGTCGCGCGAGAGCGCCAGGGCGGACTTGCCCTTGACCTCGTTGTAGAAGATCACGGTCGCCGCCAGGTAGGTTTGCAACGGCAGTTTGTGGAACGCGAACAGGGTGCCGCTGGTGAGGCTGAAATCCTTGCGGCACGCCTTGCAGCGGAACCGCAACGCGCCGGACGGGCGGCGGCACTCATAGCACGTCGGGCAGGCGCAGTTGGGGCACACCGCTTTGCCGTCCGTCTCGGGCCAGCGGATCGCCGCGAAGGCCGCCTCGGCAGCCGCGTCCGTCATCCGCAGCACGGTGGCGATGCTGAGCGTGCGGGCCTTGGCGGAGAGAAGGAAGTGCTGGGCCATCTGGCTGTCTGATCCGTTAGCTTACAAACATATATGTAAGCTTCCGAACGCCAGCTTGCAAGAGTAAAACCGACACATATGTAAGGTTCCACTCAAATGAGTGAGGAACCTAATGGCAGGCACAAGCGACGAATGGGCGGATCACGCCAAGCGATACCTTAAGGCGGAGTTGAAGCGGGCCGATGTCGGCTATGCGGAACTGGCCCGGCGTTTGACCGAGATGGGCTTGGTGGAAACCGAGGGGTCGGTCACGGTGAAGATCAATCGCGGGGTCTATCCGGCATGGTTCCTGTTCGCGGTGATGAAGGCGATTGGCGCGAACGCGGTGCGGCTGGACTGAGAGCGGCACGCACATGCAGAAGGGCTAGCTTTCGATGTGGAAAGGGCTTTTATGACCGATCCATGATCCTTGTACGGCTTGCGGTTGCGCCCAAGTAACCTCATGGCAGTTTGGGGGTTGGAGCATGGCGGATGGATCAGGATGGCCGGCGAGGGCGGGCGATGTCGGCGGGCAGACGCTCAAGCTTGGCAACTGCCTCAATGCAATGCGCAAGATGCCGCCTGCGTCAGTGGACGTGGTTGTAACGTCACCACCCTACAATCTCAGCTTGGCATATGGCCTCTATGATGACTCTCGGGACGGCGATGAGTATATAGATTGGCTTTATGAGGTATCAGCCGCAATAAAGAAGGTCTTAAAGCCAAAAGGCTCCTTCTTTCTGAACATCACTGGATCAAACAGCCGCCCTTATGTTCCATTTGAACTGATGGTGAGGCTGCGCAATTCGGGGTGGTGCCTGCAAAACCACATTACCTGGATCAAGTCCATAGGGATTGACTCTGCCTCACGAGGTCACTTCAAGCCCGTGGGCGGCAGGCGCTTCATGCATCACAATCATGAGCACATCTTTCACCTGACCCTCGACAACAACGTTGAGCTGGACAGGCTCGCCATCGGGATACCGTTCCAAGACAAAACCAACATCGCCAGAAGGAACCATGACCGCGATTTGCGCTGCCGGGGGAACACCTGGTTCATCCCGTATTCGACGGTGCGGAGCAAAGCTCAAAAATTTAATCATCCCGGCACGTTTCCCATCGAGCTTCCGCTCTGGTGCATCTACCTGCATGGCGGGCACGGGCTGACTGTCTTGGATCCGTTCATGGGAACCGGAACGAGCTTGGTTGCCGCCCGCCTTGCAGGAATGCGGGGCATCGGGATTGATATTGATCCGACATACCTTGAGACTGCGCGGCAACGCCTTGAGCAGACGATAGAGGGTGCATTGGACATCAATTTGAACGCTGCCGAGATACAGGAGCTGCTGAAGCAGGACCCGGCGACCGGCAAGGACGGCGGATGGCAAGGGCTGCTTGTCGGGCTACAAAACCGCCTGAACAAAAACACGGGCCACCTGACGGTGACGCAACAGGACCTGGCGCAAATCCAGCGCTACGCCTTCCACTATGAAAGGGGTGGCTGGCAAAGCCGCCTGCTGGCTATTTTCGGGCGGACGCTTGGCCCGAAGCTGGATGGAAAGATGTAGTTTAGCCGCAAGCAGCTATGCGACAGGATCATGTGGGCGCAATTGAACGCACTTCGCCTTCATGTGCTCGGATGTCCGCTGGCAAGCTGTACCGTTTCAAACCCGCTCAGCGATAGTAGTCCCGCCGGCCATAATAGCGCGGTCCCGGACCATAGCCCCGGCCTGGCCCAGGGAACCGCGGCCTGTCGTAATAGCGCGGGCGACCACGGTAGCGGGGCCGGTCGTAGAAGAATGGCGGTGGCCTATCGAAACGGGGCTGGCCGTAGTAGCCGGGAGGGGCGTAGTACTGCGCCTCTTGAACCAGGCTGTCTGACAGCGGCGCTGCCGCAGCCTCAGCGCCAGCCGGCGACGCCATGAGCATTGCGCCCAACGCCAGGATGGCCAAGAGGGTGCGCCTCGTCAGTGCATTCAGCATGGGCCGCCCCTCCTGTTACCCCAAACGATTTAGGCGGTTGCGATCCCTCCGCCAACGGACGCGGCAAAACCTAACACACTTGACAGTGTTGCCTGAAAGCAACGAGCCGGGTCCGAACGAACAAGCGCCCTTGCACACGTTTCCGTGACGTGACCTTCTCACGAAACCGTGAGTTGGGATGTGTGCGATGCAATCTGCTTTCAACAGTTCCGTTTTCCAAAAAGTGGCGTTGGCCGTCGAGCAGGCGGTGTGTGCCAAGGCTTCCACGCTCACCCCCTCAACTCGGCTTGTAGGCGATCTGGCAATCGACAGGTTCGGCCGGTTGAGGCTCGCCTTTCGGCTTGCGGAGGCCTTCGATGTCGATGTCGAGAACGACGCGCTCAATCGGTGCGACACTCTTGGCGATGTCGTCAATTACCTGAGCTGCCGGTATTTCAGGGACGTTGAGCCGCCTGTGCGCGAGCTGGCCCGCTAAATGTCCGACCTCGACACCTATCGTCACGCGCAGATGCTGATTGCTCAGTATGGACCGGCGGCGGAATTGCACGCCTCCCTCCAAGCCGATGTGATGGAGGCGGCGGACGACAAGCAGGCGTTGCGGGCGTGGATGAGCATCCTGGCTGCGATTGACGAGCTGGTGCGGACCGGACGGCGGGCCGGAGAGGCGCTGCATTAGGACCGGAGCGGCGCGGCTGCGACGGCTCAAGAACTTGCCGGAATCGAAAGGGTGTTGGAGGCTTAAAGCGCATTGAAGGATGCCAGCCGCATGACCAACGCCCTCTACTACGGCGACAACCTCGACGTGCTGCGGGACAGCATCGCCAGCGAGAGCGTGGACCGGCAGCAGTTGATCTAAACGGCACTTCCAAGCAGTGATCACGTTTGCACGATGTGTGGTCGCGCTCGTCATTGTTTGTTTGCTGGCCGGGTTGACCGCAACTCGCGCCGCTTCGTTGTCCTTACCAGTCCCAAATAAAACGGCCATTCATAATCCAAGGCCACCAGATCAACAGAATGACGGCCGACGCGGCACCAACAAGCCATCCGACGCGCCAGCCGAACGCGACAAGCCAGACCGCCCCGGCAAGCCCCCAGGGCTGTTCAACGCTGTAACACGGCGAGCATTCTAAGCAGTTTTCCGATG
>CAXTCN010000130.1:0-12816 GCA_964242575.1 uncultured Acetobacteraceae bacterium
GTCACGCCCCCGCAGCACGCTCAGCACGATCAGAGCTTTGGTGCGAAAGCCCTGCTTGTAGGAGACATCAGCGACAATCCGGTCTATCACGGAGACCTGCCGCGGGCGCTTGCGGCCATCGAGGCGCGGGTGCTGCTGATGCCGGGCGAGACGGACCTTTACTTCCGCGTGGCGGACAACGCGGCCGAGCTGCCGCACCTGCGCCATGCCGAGTTGCGGCCGGTCCCCAGCATTTGGGGCCACCGCGCGGGCAACCCGGTGCAGAACCCGCCTGACGCCGCGTTCATCCGCGCCGCGGTGCGCGCGTGGCTGGAGGCCTGAGATGCCCGAGTATGCGTTCGAGACCGTGGACGTGTTCACCGACCGGCGGTTCGGCGGCAACCCACTCGCGGTGTTCCCGGACGCGCAGGGCCTGTCGGACGCGGACATGCAGGCGTTGGCGACCGAGTTCAACCTGTCGGAAACCAGCTTCGTCCTGCCGCCGGCCGACCCGTCGCACACCGCGCGGGTCCGCATCTTCACGCCCAAAGCCGAAGTGCCGTTCGCTGGGCACCCGAACGTCGGCACGGCGGTGGTGCTGGGGTCCCGCATGGCGGCGTTGCCGGCGACGATGGTGTTTGAGGAGTTGGCCGGCCTGGTCCACGTCAGCCTCGCCCGCTATGCAGGCGTTACCTCCGCCGTGATCGATGCGCCGCAGCCTTTGCAAGTCGGTGCGGAAGTTCCGGTGGATTTGGCGGCGGCGTGTGCTGGTTTGCGGCCTGATGACTTTCGCACCGGCGTCCACTCACCGATTATGGCCGGGGTAGGTTTTGGCTTTGTGTTCGCGGAGGTGGACCGGGCAGCCCTATCGCGTGCGGCTCCTGACAGTGCCGCATTTCACGGCGCTGCCGCCCGGACCGGCATCGAGGAGGTCCTTTTGCACCTCTACGCCCGGGATGGCGACACGCTGCACGCCCGCATGTTCGCGCCGAGTTCGGGTATTCCCGAGGACCCCGCCACCGGCAGCGCCAACGCCGCGCTCGCCGCGCTCCTGCTGTCGCTCGACGGCCGGGACCATGCGGCGTGGACCGTGCGCCAGGGCGTCGAGATGGGCCGGCCGAGCCTGCTGCACGCGACCGCGCACCGCACGCCGGACGGCATACGCGCCAGCATCGGCGGCGGCGTGGTGCCGATGATGCGCGGCGTGGTCACGCTGTAGCGGTGCTGCCGCCCAACATCCTGCTGGCGCTGGCGACGTTCTCCTTGGTTTCCTCAATCACGCCCGGGCCGAACAACTTGATGCTGCTGGCGTCCGGCGTGAACTTCGGCCTGCGACGGACGATGCCGCATATGCTGGGCGTCGGGATCGGCTTCCCGCTGATGGTCGCGGTGGTCGGGCTCGGGCTTTCGGGTGTGTTCCAGGCCGCGCCGGGGCTGTACGACGCGCTGAAATGGATGGGCGCCGCGTATATGCTGTGGCTGGCTTGGCGGATCGCGAACGCCGGGCCGGTGCAGGCGGGCGAGGCCGCGCGTGGGCAGCCGATGACGTTCCTGGCCGCCGCCGCGTTCCAGTGGGTCAACCCGAAGGCTTGGGTGATGGCCGTCACTGCGGTGGCGACCTACAGCGTGCCGGACCGGTTCGGGCTAAGCGTGCTGCTGGTCGCCGGCGTGTTCGGCTTGGTGGGCCTGCCGTCGATCGGCCTCTGGGCGGCATGCGGCTTGGCGCTCCGCCGGCTGTTGGCAGACCCGCGGCACGTGGCGCTGTTCAACCGGGCCATGGCGCTGCTGCTGGTGGCCTCGTTGTGGCCGTTGGCGGCGGAGCTGCTACACTAACGCGGGACCGGCTGCGGTAAAGCCATCGGACCGGCTTGCCCCGGTCCCGCAATATCTGGTTTACAGCGCGCGGCGCATCGACGCTGAGGGAATTGCATCATGTCAGTGAACGTACTCTACACCACGGCCGCCACGGCCACCGGCGGGCGGGACGGCCACGCCGCGACCAAGGACGGCACGCTGGACGTTAAGCTGTCCACGCCCAAGGAGCTGGGCGGCGGCGGCGGCACCGGCAACAACCCGGAGCAGCTATTCGCGGCCGGCTACTCCGCCTGCTTCCTGGGCGCCATGAAGTTCGTGGCGTCGCAGAACTCAAGCGGCCCCAAGGTGCCGGACGACACCAAGGTCACCGCGACGGTCGGCATGGGTCCGCGCTCCGAGGGCGGGTTCGGCATCGACGTCGAGCTGGCGGTGTCGCTGCCGGGCCTGGAGCGCGCGGACGCGGAGTCGCTGGTCGAGAAGGCGCACCAGGTATGCCCGTACTCCAACGCCACCCGCAACAACGTGCCGGTCCGCCTGTCGGTCGTTTAACTAGGAACAGCCCCGCATTCCGGTGCGGGGCTGTTGCCCGGCAACGCTCACACCGTGAGCGTGCCGGCCTTGGCCTGCGCATAGCGGGCCGCCACCGCATCCCAGTTCACCACGTTCCACCACGCCGTGAGGTAGTCGGCCCGGCGGTTCTGGTACTTCAGGTAGTAGGCGTGCTCCCAAACGTCATTGCCGAACAGCACGCGCTCGCCCTGCATGATCGGCGTGTCCTGGTTCTGCCGCGTCTGCAACGCCAGCTTGCCATCGGCCGTCACGGTGACGAACACCCAGCCGGAGCCGAACTGCGCCACGCCCATGCGGTTGAACGTGGTCCGCATCGCGTCCACGCCGCCCAGGTCGCGGGTGATGGCCGCCAGAAGCTCGCCGGTCGGGTTGCCGCCCTTGCCGCCCATCACGGACCAGAACATCGTGTGGTTGGCATGGCCGCCGGCGTTGTTGCGGACCGTGCTGCGGATGGCGTCCGGCGCCTCGCCCAACCGCTCCAGCAAGGTGTGGAGCGGCAGGGCGCTCAGCTTCTCGTTGTTGTTCAGCGCCGCGTTCAGGTTCGTGACGTAGGCGGCGTGGTGCCGGTCATGGTGCAGGGTCATGGTCTGCGCATCGATATGCGGCTCGTTCGCGTCCGGCGCATAGGGCAGCGGCGGCAGCGTGTATGGCGGGGCAGGCTCCTTCGTCTGGGCGAACGCCCGCGGCGCGGCGGTTGCGGCGGCGAGGGCGAACAGTGTGCGTCGTGTTGGGTGCATGGAGACTGATCCTTGTCTGGCCTCAGGCGGGTGCGGCGGCCAAGGCTGGCGGGAACGCGGCGGCCATGAGCGCCATGGTGTAAGGGTCCTGCGGGGCAGAGAACAGCGCATCGGCCGGGCCTGCCTCGACCACGCGGCCGGCGCGCAGCACGATAACACGGTGCGCCAGCGCACGCACTACTGCCAGATCATGGCTAATGAACAAGTAGGCCAGGCCGTGCCGTTGCTGCAACGTGCGCAGCAGGTCCACGATCTGCGCCTGCACGGACCGGTCAAGCGCGCTGGTCGGCTCGTCCAGCACCACCAGGCGCGGGTGCAGGATCATGGCCCGCGCGATGGCCACGCGCTGCCGCTGGCCGCCGCTGAACTCGTGCGGGTAGCGTCCGGCGGCATCGGCGGGCAGGCCGACCTCGTGCAGCGCCGCCGCGACCCGCGCATCACGAGCGACGTGGGACAGGCCGGGCTCGTGCACCCGCAAGCCCTCGGCCACGATCTCCCCCATGCTCATGCGCGGCGACAGGCTGCCGTACGGGTCCTGAAACACCACCTGCATGCGGCGGCGCAGCGGGCGGAGGCGGGATTGCGGCAGGGCCGTGATGTCTGCGCCCTCGAACGCGATGGCGCCGGCGCTGGGCAACATGCGCAGCAGCGCGAGGCCGATGGTGCTTTTGCCGGACCCGCTTTCTCCCACCAGGCCCACCGTCTCGCCAGCGCGGATGCTGAGGTCCACGCCGTCCACCGCCCGAACCTGACCCACGACCCGGCGCAGCAGGCCACGGCGGATCGGGAAATGCACGCGCAGGTCTCGCGCCTCCGACACGACCGGCGCGCTGTCCGGCACCGGGTTCGGCTGCCCGGCCGGCTCGGCGGCGATCAACATGCGGGTGTAAGGGTGCTGCGGGCGGGCGAACACGTCCGCCACGCGCCCGGCCTCGACGATGCGGCCGTCCTTCATGACGCACACCCGGTCCGCGACCCGGCGCACCACGTTCAGGTCGTGGCTGATGAGCAGCAGCGCCAGGCCGCGCGCACGCTTCTCCCGCGCCAGCAGGTCGAGGATGCCGGCCTGGATGGTGACATCGAGCGCGGTGGTGGGTTCGTCGGCGATCAGCAGCGCCGGGTCGTTGGCGAGGGCCATGGCGATCATGACGCGCTGCCGCTGGCCGCCGCTGAGCTGGTGCGGGAACGCTTCGAGCCGCGCCTCGGCGTCGGGGAAGCCGACACGGTCCAGCAGCGCGGCGACCGCGGCCCGGGCCGGCGAGCGGCCATGCAGCGCCATAGCCTCGGCAACCTGCCGGTATATACGATGTAGAGGGTTTAAACTCGTCATCGGCTCCTGGAACACGATGCCCGCGGTGCCGCCGCGCACCCGGCGTAGCACGTCCGGGCTGGCTTCAAGCATGTCGGCGCCATCCAGCAACACCCGGCCGGTGCGCGCCGCGCCGGACGGCAGCAGGTCCAGCAGCGACAGCGCGGTCAGCGACTTGCCGGAGCCGCTTTCGCCCACCAGCGCCAGCGTCTCGCCACGGTCGAGCGTGAAGCCCACGTCGTCCACCACGCGGCGCGTGCCGAACGCCACGCTCAGGTGTTCCACGCGCAACATTTAGGGCTGGCTGCGCGGGTCGAACGCGTCCCGCACGGCCTCGCCGATGAAAATCAGCAGGGTCAACACGCCGCCCAGCACAAAGAACGCGGTGAGGCCAAGCCAGGGCGCCTGCAAATTATTTTTGCCCTGCGCCACCAGCTCGCCCAATGACGCGGAGCCGGGAGGCAGGCCGAAGCCCAGGAAATCCAGGCTGGCCAGCACGGTGACCGAGCCGGACAGCGTGAACGGCAGGAAGCTCAGGGTGGCGACCAGGGCGTTCGGCAGGATATGCCGGGCCATGATGGCGGGGTTGGATACACCGAGCGCCTGCGCCGCCTGCACGTAGTCCAGGTTGCGCCCGCGCAGGAACTCCGCCCGCACCACGCCGGTCAACGCCATCCAGGAGAACAGCAGCAGGAAGCCCAGCAGCACCCAGAAGCTCGGGGTGATGATGCTGCCCAAAATAATGAGCAGGTACAGTTGCGGCATCCCGGACCAGACCTCGATGAAGCGCTGGAACAGCAGGTCGGTGAGGCCGCCATAGAAGCCCTGCACCGCGCCGGCGGCGATGCCGACCACGGAGGAAATGATCGTGAGCGTGAAGCCGAACAGCACGCTCAACCGGAAGCCATAGATCACCCGCGCCAGCACGTCCCGCGCCTGGTCGTCGGTGCCCAGCAGGTTGCGCGCGCTAGGGGGCGCCGGCGCTGGGGTGGGCAGGTCCTTGATGACGGTGTCGTGCCGGAACGGGATGGCGGGCCACAGCATCCAGCCACGCGCGTTGATGGCGGCTTGGAGCTGCGGGTCGGTGAAGTCGGCCTCGGTCGGCAGGAAGTCCGGGCCGAAACGGTCCTCGCTGTAGTCCCGCAGCACCGGGGACAGTAGCGCGCCGTCAAAGCGGACCAGCAGCGGCCGGTCATTCGCCACGAACTCGGCCGCGCTGCACAGCACGAACAGCACCGTGAACACGATCAGGGACCAAAAGCCCCGGCGGTGCGCGCGGAACACGGCCAGGCGGCGGCGGGTGACGGGCGTCATGTGCGCCGGGCCTCGAAGTCGATGCGCGGGTCCACGACGGTGTACATCACATCGCCGACCACCTGCAGCAGCAGGCCGAACAGGGTGAAAATATACAGCGTGCCGAACATGACGGGGTAGTCGCGGCGGATGGCGCTCTCGAACCCCAACAGGCCCAGCCCGTCGAGCGAGAACACGATCTCCACCAGCAGCGCCGAGCTGAACAGGATGCCGATGAACGCGGCGGGGAAGCCGGCCACGATCAATAGCATGGCATTGCGGAACACGTGGCCGTACAGCACGCGCTGCTCCCCGGCGCCCTTGGCCCGTGCGGTGACCACGTACTGCTTGCGGATTTCATCGAGGAAGCAGTTCTTGGTCAGGATGGTCAGCCCGGCGAATCCGCCCGCCACCAGCGCGACCGTCGGCAGCACCATGTGCCAGGCGTAGTCCAACACCCGCTCTGGCCAGGACAGCAGGTCCGCGCCGCCGCTCGACAGCCCGCGCAACGGGAACCACTGCACGAAGCCGCCGCCGGCGAACAGCACCACCAGCATGATGGCGAACAGGAAGCCGGGGATGGCGTAGCCCACCAGCACCGCGGCACTGGTGGCGACATCGAACCGGCTGCCGTCCCGCACCGCCTTCTGGATGCCGAGCGGGATGCTGATGAGATAGACCAGCAGCGTGGACCATAGGCCGAGCGAGATGCTGACCGGCATTTTTTGCAGGATAAGCGCCACCACCGTCTGGTCCCGGAAGAAGCTGCGGCCGAAGTCGAACGTGAGGTAGTCCCGCAGCATGGTGAGAAACCGCTCTCCGGCTGGCTTGTCGAAGCCGAACTGGCGTTTCAGCTCCTCGACCTGCCGTTCGTCCAGGCCGCGTGCGCCGCGGTATGCGCCGGTGTCGCTGGTGGCGCCGGTGATGCGGGCCGTGGCCGTGACGCCCTGGCCGCGCGCCTCGGCGATGGCCTGTTCGACCGGGCCGCCCGGGGCGAACTGCACGACGGCGAAGTTGATGGCGACGATGCCGAGCAAGGTCGGCACCAGCAGCAACAGCCGCCGCAGCAGGTAGGACGCCAAAGCCTACTGCCCGCTGCGCCGTCCGGCGTCCACTTTGGCGGCCAACGCCGGGTCAACCCACCAGCTATCCAGCACAAAGCCGTCGCGGATTGCGGCCTCCGGCCGGCCGAAGCGGTTCCAAGCGGCCACGTTGAAGCGCTTGTTGTGGAAGTTCGGCACCAGGTACCAGCCGCGCAGCAACAGCCGGTCCAGCGCGCGCCCGGCGGTGGCGAGGGTCTCGCGGTCCTGGGCGGTGACCGCGCGCTCGATCATGGCGTCGATAGCCGGGTCGCAGATGCCCGCAAGGTTCGCGCCGCCCTGGGTTTTCGCGCCGATGCAGGAGTAGTAATCCCGCAGCTCATTGCCCGGCAGGTCGCTGCCTGGGTAGATGATCGTGGTCATGTCGAAGTCGAACTCGTCGGTCAGGCGCTCGTACTGCGCGTTGTCCACGGTGCGGACGTTGACCTCGATGCCAAGCCGTTGCAGCCATTGCTGGTATGGCAGCGCCATGCGCTCTAGGGTCGGGTCCTGCAGCAGTATCGTGAACGCCATCTGCTTGCCGGCGGCGTCCACCAGCTTGCGGTCCTTCACGGTCCAGCCCGCATCCTTCATCAGCCCAAGCGCCCGGCGCAGCCCTTCCCGGTTGTTGCCGGACCCGTCGGTCGCCGCCAGCGTGAACGGCTCGGTGAACAAGGCCGGCGGCAGCTTGTCGCGGAACGGCGCCAGCAACGCCTGCTCGTCCGCGTCCGGCAGGCCGGTGCTTTCCTGCACCGTGTTGCCGAAATAGCTGGTGCTGCGGACGTAGGTGCCGAAGAACAGGTTCTTGTTCATCCACTCGAAGTCGAACAGTTGCGCCACCGCCTCCCGCACGCGCGCGTCGCGGAACACGTCGCGGCGGGTGTTCATGATGTAACCCTGGATGCCAACCGGAAGGCGGTGCGGGATTTCGTCCTTGCGCACCAGGCCCTGGCTACGGGCCGGGAAGTCGTAGCCGGTGGCCCACTCCTTCGAGATGTTCTCCTGCCGGTAGTCCACCTGCCCGGCCTTGAACGCCTGGAACGCCACGGTCGGGTCGCGGAAATACTCGATGCGCACGCGGTCGAAGTTGTGGAAGCCGCGCCCGGTCGGCCGGTCACGCGCCCACCAGTTGGGGTCGCGCACATAGGTCACGCTGCGGCCCAGCTCGAACCGGTCGATCTTGTATGGGCCAGAACCCAACGGCGGCTCGGTCAGCGGCCGGGTGAAGTCACGGCTTTCCCACCACTTCTGCGACAAGACCGGCAACCCGCCCACCGCCAGCGGCAGCTCGCGGTTCTGGTTGGACTTGAAATGGAACACCACCCGGCGGTTATTTTCCGCCACCGCATCCAGCACGTCCGCATAGGCCACCCGCACGCTGGGCCGGCCCTTTTCCATCAGCGTCTTGAACGTCCACGCCACGTCCCCGGCGGTGACGGGCGTGCCGTCCGAGAACCGCGCCTCGGGCCGCAGCTCGAACGCGACCCACATGCCGTCGGCGGGCGTCTCGATGGTCTCGGCCAGGTGGCCGTATCCGGTCGCGACCTCGTCCGCCGAACCGACCAGCAGAGTCTCCCACACGTGCCCGCCAGCCGCCCCTGCCCCAGTGCCGCCGACGCCGGGCTGCCACGCCGCACCGGTGCCGATGGCCGCGTTGCCGCGCAGGATATACGGGTTGAAGCCGTCGAAGCTGCCGACCATCGCGAACGCCACCTCGCCGCCCTTGGGCGCGTCCGGTTTCACGTACGGGAAATACGGGAAGTCGGCCGGCAATGCGGGGGTGCCGAGGATGGTCAGGGCGTGGCTGCGGACGGTTTGGGCCTGCGCGGGCCACGCGAGCAACAGCAATATCAGCAACAGGCGCATCGGGGAACCTCCGGACGGATCATCCTCATAGCAGGGTCCGGGCCTGCGCGCGTCAAGCCAGCAGCGACACAACCTGCGGCAGCAGCGCCGGATCGCCGACCGCGAGCACGGTGCCGTCGCCGTCCGGATGCAGCGGCTGGCCGGCCCAGTCCGTCATGCGCCCGCCCGCGCCCTCGATCACCGGCGCCAGCGCGGCCCAGTCCCACACTTTAAGCCCGGCCTCGGCAATGACGTCGATAGCGCCGAGCGCCAGCAGGCCGTAAGCGTAGCAGTCCCCACCCCAGGACGTGCGCCGCGTGGCCGCCGCCAGCCTACGCCAAGCTGCCGTCTGGTCCGGGGTGAAGATTTCCGGGGCGGTGCAGGACAGCTCGGCTTGGTCCAGCGCCGGACAGGCCCGGCACCCAGCCCGGCCATACGCGCCCTGGAACCGCGTCGGCTGGCCTTGAACGCCGATCCAACGCTCGTTGGAGATGGGCTGGTCGATCACGCCCAGCACCGGCACGCCGCCATCCAGCAGGCCGATCAGCGTGCCGAACGTGGGCCGGCCAGTGATGAAGGCGCGGGTGCCGTCGATCGGGTCCAGCACCCAGCGCAGCCGACTTCCGGGACGGTCGAGGCCGAACTCCTCGCCCAGGATGCCATGCTCCGGAAAACGCTGCGATAGCACCGCGCGCATCGCTTGTTCGGCGGTGCGGTCGGCGATGGTGACCGGGCTTGCGTCCGCCTTGGTGTCAGCGGTGACGCCGAGGCGGTAGAAAGGTCGGATCGCCGCGGCAGCGACGTCGGCCGCGGCCTCGGCGGCCGCGACCAGCGCGTTCACTTGGCGGGGCGCGCGTTGCCCGGCTGCTGGCCTTGGTTCTGCTGGGCCTGGCTTTGGAACTGGCTCTCGGACGGCCGGGTCACCTGCTGGTTCTGCGCCTGTCCGGTGCCGGACTGCCGCGCGTTCCCCGGCTGCTGCGCCTGGTTCTGCATCGTCTGCGACTGGTTCTGGGTCTCGGATGGCTGCGTGATCTGCTGGCCCGCGTTCTGGGCCTGCGCGGCCCCCGTCAACAGGGTCAAGGCGGTCACGAGGACAAGGCGGGTCATTGAATGAAGCTCCGTGGTGTTGCGCGGCACAGCCTGGCTACCTAATGTGGCCGCATCCCTATGCAAACGCCCCAGCGCATCAACCCGGCGGCATGACGTGAATCCCATTGTCGTGATCCCGTCCCGTATGGCGTCCACCCGCCTGCCGAACAAGCCGCTGGCGCTGATTGCCGGGCGTCCCATGATCCTGCACGTGCTGGACCGCGCGCGGGAGGCCGACATCGGCCCGGTGGCGGTGGCGTGCGCGGACACCGAGGTCGCGGACGCCGTGCACGCGGAGGGCGGCGTCGCGGTGCTGACGGACCCGTCACTGCCGTCCGGCTCGGACCGGGTGCACGCGGCGCTCGCGGCGCTCGACCCGCAGGGCGCGCACGACGTGGTGGTGAACCTGCAAGGCGATTTCCCGACCGTGCCGCCGGGGCAACTCCGCATGGTGATTACGCCGCTGTCGGACCCGAGCTTCGACATCGCGACGCTCGTGACCCCCATCCTGTCCGCCGAGGAGGCCGCCGCGCCGCAAGTGGTGAAGGCCGCCTGCGCGTTCGACCGCGGGCGGGCCGTGTCGCCGGCGCTGTACTTCTCCCGCGCCGCCATCCCCGCCGGCGACGGGCCGCTGTGGCACCACATCGGCATCTACGCCTACCGCCGGGCCGCCCTGGCGCGGTTCGTGAGCCTGCCCGAAAGCCCGCTGGAACGGCGCGAGAGCCTTGAACAACTGCGGGCGCTGGAGGGCGGCATGCGCATCGCCTGCACCCGGGTCGAGCACGGGGCATTCGGCGTGGACACCCCGGCCGACCTCGAACGCGCCCGCGCCATCCTGGAGACCACATGAGCCGTATCGCGTTCCAAGGCATGCCCGGCGCCTACTCCGACCTTGCGTGCCGCACCGCTTTTCCCGCCATGCAAACGCTGCCGTGCCGCACGTTCGAGGCGGCCATGGAAGCAGTGCGCGACAACGAGGCCGAGCTGGCGATGCTGCCGTGCGAGAACAGCCTGGCGGGCCGGGTGCCGGACATGCACGCGCTGCTGCCGGACAGCGGCATCTACATCGTGGGCGAGCATTTCCAGCGCGTCGAGCACTGCCTGCTGGGTCCGCGCGGGGCCAGCGTCACCGACGTGCGGCGGGTGCACTCCCACGCGGTGGCGCTGGGCCAGGTGCGCGCGGTGCTGCGGGAGTTGGACGCGGAGACGGTGATCGAGGCGGACACGGCGGGGTCGGCGAAGCTGGTTTCGGAGTGGGGCCGCGTGGCGGACGCCGCCATCGCCTCATCGCTTGCGGCCAAGATTTACGGACTGGACATCCTGCGCGCCAACGTCGAGGACGCGGCGCACAACACCACGCGGTTCTACGTGGCGGCACGCGAGCCGCGGACCCCGCCGCCGTCCACCCCGGACCTTATGACCACATTCGTGTTCCGCGTCCGCAACGTGCCCGCGGCGCTGTTCAAGGCGCTGGGCGGGTTCGCCACCAACGGGGTGAACATGTCCCGGCTGGAGAGCTACATGCTTGGCGGCCAGTTCACCGCCACGCAGTTCCTGTGCGACGTGGACGGCCACCCGGAACAACCGGCGCTGCGTCGCGCGCTGGAGGAGTTGGGGTTTTTCTCGCGGGAGGCTCGGGTGCTGGGGGTTTATCCCCGGGCGGCGTTCCGGGGGCGGCAGGGCGGGGACTGAACGCAAAGTCCATCCGTTTTCAAAAGCTGTTCCAGCCCCACCAATACTGAGGATCAGTCTTGCGCTTCGTATCCGGCCCGGCCAACTGCCGTTGCGCCAATAGGCACGCTTGCTGGAATTCGGGATCTCCAAGGCATCTTCCCGGCCGTCGTTTGCTACGCTCGCCCGTCCAATACTCTGCTCCGCGGCGGGCATCGCCGACGAGTGATCCAGACCACTGCTCCCACGCGGTGCGGTTTGCACGACCCTCCTTAAAGGAGATCGACTGTTCGTCTGGCGGCACGTTGCTGGAAGGGGGCTTCGGTGGCGCAGCGCTCGTTCCACTGGGGAGTACGGCCGGTTGCGCCGGCTGCACGCCCGCGAGCGGCGCAGCCGGATTGTAGAACGGATTGGACTGTGCTGCCTGTGCGTCTTGGGGTGCCGGTGGCGCTGGCTCGTCCAGCAGCTTCCCTCCCATTGCCGCCAGCTCATCGACGCTAAGCCACGCCATGCTGCCGGGCGTCGTTGTGACCATTTTACCGATGATTGCGGCTGGCACGCCCAGATCGAACGCGCTGCGAGCCATCACGGTCGTCATGGCCATCGCACCGGTTGTCTCCCGGGAATCTTCCGACGCGCTGTGCACTCCGACCTTCGAACTGGGAAAGAACATCTTAAACGGGCTCGCGGCGAAAACAAGGAAGCAACCGGACGCGCACACGTCGCCAGCGCCGACTATTATGGGCAGCTGATAACGTCTTATGACAGCAGCGAGGCTCTCACTGGCAAGGATGCTGCCTCCGTTGGAACGTAAGCGCAGCAGGACTTTTGCACCACGCGGTAACGCGATTACTTGGCCGATCAAGCGCTCGGCGTCGCCACTGTGGATGTCTCCAAACCCGTAGATAAAGGTTAGATCAGGCAGAGGCTTGCTGGAAAACTCCATTGCCCGAACAGTGTCCGGCATCGAAAGCGCGACAAAGGCCATTACAGCAGCAAGGCCGCGAATGAGGACGGCTATCTGCCTTGCGGGCATCAGCGCGGCTGCAATCGAATGTGTCCCAAACACGTGCTTCTCTATGAAAAGAGAAACTTACCGCGAGTTTGCGTTCCTGTTCTCATTACAGAGTGCAGTTTACACTAAAAAGAACAGCCTGTGAGCGGGTTTATGTATTGTTTTGTAGCTTCTGCATTGAAGCGCCTTTTAGTTTGATTCATGTTTTTTAACTTAGACCCACTCGACTCTACACACCATAACAACAAATCGAAGGAAGGCCGGACCCAACAGTTCCGGCCTTCCAGCGTAGTGTGGCTCCATGCCAAAACAAGTGTTCCACCGCGCTTAGTCCTAAGCGTCGGCCTCAACCCGCCTTCTACTCCGCCGCTTCCGCCACCACTGCCGCACTAACCCGCGCGGCGCAGAACTTGA
>CAXTCN010000131.1:0-12622 GCA_964242575.1 uncultured Acetobacteraceae bacterium
GCGCGGTGTTCCGCCTGGCTTACCGGCAAGCCGAGGGGCTGATCGGCTCCATCGTCGGCCTCCTTGGCCTCAGCTTGCGCGTGCCGGACCACACGACGCTGAGCCGGCGTGCGGCGACGCTAGACGTGCCGCGGCCGGGGAACGCCGGTGCGAACGCCGACGGCGAGCCCCTGCACTTGCTGGTGGACAGCACGGGCCTGAAGCTGTGCGGCAAGGGCGAGTGGCTGCTGGAGAAGCACGGGACGGCCATACGCCGGTCGTGGCGGGCGCTGCACCTGGGCGTGGACGCCGCCACCGGCCGGATCGTAGCCGCCACGCTGACCTCCAAGGACGTGGACGACGCGTTCTCTAATCGCGCTTCCCTTGTCAACGGCTTCTTGCTTGCTTGCTGCTGTTGTCGCCGTGCCGGGGTCAAGGTTCTCTCCGCGGTCGGCGTAAGCCGCCGCACCATCTGGTCCGAAGCACAGGCGCTGCAATGTCCACACCGGGCTCGCGTGCACCGCACACGGCCCAACGGCCTCCCTCGCAGCCAGCCTGCGCCCTCGCCCCGGTGGGCAACTCGCGCCCGCGCCAGCGTGTCGCGCGTGTGGATCTCGTCAGGGCTTGGTCAGGCCGCCGCTGCGTGCTCGGACCAGCGGAACGGCTCGCCGGAGCGCCAGATGCTGTGCAGGATCACCGACAGCTTGCGGGCCAAGGCGACGCGCGCCTTGCCGGAGCCTGACCGCTTCGCCATCGCCTGCGCCCAGTCCTTCAACGGCGAGGCCCGCTTGACCCGCGCCAGGATCACGACCGCCGCCTCAGACAGCAGCGTGCGGGTCAGCGTGTCGCCGCACTTGGAGATCCGGCCGCTGAGATCGGCCTCGCCGGACTGTGCTGCCCCTGTCAGCTTCGCTGACATCACTCCGTGCGATCGCTGCGCGATGGCGTCAGGCCCAGGTGCGCGCCGGCTGATCGAGACCGCGTGAAGCGTGCGGGGTCCTCGACCGTGCTCACGTAGGCCAGCACGGACAGAACGCCGATGCCCGGCACGCTCATCAACAAGCGGCAGGTCGGCCTCGCCTTGGCCAACGCGCGCACCGCCTTGTCGAACGCGGCGATCTGCGCGCGCAGCTGCCGCCAAGCCACCAGCATGGGCGAAGCTGGCCCAAGGTTCCGCCTGCGCAGCCGGTGGAAAGGCCAGCGGAGGGCGCACCATCGGCGCCAGGTCGTCGCGCTCGGCGAGCAAGGCCTCGACGCGCCGGTCGAACGGCAGGCCCCGCATGGCGCCCGGCAGCAGGCCAAAAACCTTGAGCGTTCCTCGAATATAGTTGGACAGCCGCGTCGTCATGCCCACGAGCTGCGCCCGAGCGCCAAGCAGGGCACGCGCCCGGTGCGCGTCGAGCGACGTCACCTGCACCGGCCGATGCCACCCCGTGCGCATGATCTGCGCCAGACCCTCGGCGTCGTTCTGGTCGGTCTTGTTCATCTGCATCTTCAGCGCGGCACGGGCGTGCCTGGCGTCGAGGCAGGTGACGTCCAGCCCCCGGCCGCGCAGCTCATGCACCAGCCACGGCGTCATCGGGCCAGTCTCAACGCCGATCCTGGCGTCCCTCTCCCGTCCAGGCAGGGCGGCCTGGACGGGAGGTGGTCGCAGACCAATCGACCTTAGGCCACCAGCCTGAGCAGCGGCATGTTAGGCCCTGCTGGCCGAGATGCGGCGTCGCTTGGCCGCAGCCGCGCCGGCTACGCCGGCCAGCAACAGCGCCAGTGATGCGGGCTCCGGCACCGCTGCGACAGCGCCGGTCAGGATAGTGGCGCCGGGCGTTGACTCGAAGGCGTAGTTGACCAGCGTCGGGCCAGCTACCTGGGCATAGCCGTAGTGAAGCCCATCGGCGAGGTTAAATGCCAGACCGATGAAGTCGTTCGCTGTCGAGAACGGAATGACGGCCGGGGTCGGGAAGGCGGAGAAGCTGTAGAGTTGGCCGGTCTGATTGATGGCCGCGCCAATAGAGAAATCCGCCACCGCGCCCAGGAAGCTTGAGACCGTTGACGTGCCGCTAGTCACGACGGCGGCGCCAGGCCCATTGTTAGTGGCAGCGGCGGTGAATGCGTAATCCGCTGCGTTGCCGAAGCTGATGGCGGTGGGCGTCGCGGAAAGCGCCGCATTCGGCGTGAAGCTGATGACGGCCGCGTGAGCGCCGTTTGCCCAAGCAAGGCCCAGCGCCAACGCCCCGGCGCCTGCCAAACGTGCCAGGCTGCTCATCGGATGGTGCCGTTCGCGCCGGCTGGGAAGAACAGCCCGCTGCTGGCGTTGCTTGCGCCATACACGATATTCAGCACCTGCCGGGTCGTGCGGGAGAACGTAAGGCTGTTTGCGTCAACTGGGACGACGTTCGCGGTGCCGTTCAACAGCACGCCCTGGTCATCCTCGGCACCCGACAGAAGCGCGCGCAAGGCCGAAATCCGCACGGTCTGCTCGGCAAAACCCCGCTGCAGCAACAGCACGCGCACTTCGGAAGCGTGGTAAGCCTCGACCGCCAGGATGCCGGCCGCTGCTGATAGCACTTGCTTGTTCTGCACCAGCGGCGCCGCGCCGCGATAGGCGGTGACGCCCACATCCTCGAAGACATATGCGCCGAGAAGAAAGCTGTTCTCGTCGGCATACGGATCAAAGCTCGCACCCAGCCCTGCCGCCTGCGCGAGCGTGTTGAAGCTGTTCTGGATGTCAATGGCCGGCGCGGCGACCGCGTTGCCGCCCAAGACAGCGCGCAAAAACCGCACGTGAGCGAGTTCGTCCTGAGCGATCTCAGCGGCATACTGCTGGATGATCGGCGTCGTGAAGGGCACCGCCCGGCCGCCGGTGACGCCGCCGAGCGCGCCTGTGCCGGTCCGGTCAGTGTCTGCAAGGCCCTGGCCCGTTACGGCACGAAGATAGAACTCGGCTTCGAGGTACTCGAGGTTGAGCGCGAAATTCGCGATGTCGGCGTCGGTTACGCCTTGTGCGTTGGCGGGCTTGGCCGACACGGCAAGGCCGGCGGTCGCGAGCACACCGAGAGCGACCGCGCCGGCACTCGTGCCGCGCAGCATGTTGCGCCGGTCAACGCTGGCCGGTGTTCGAGCGATCGTCTCGAAGAGTTTGTTTTGCATAGGTTGCGTTCCTTGGTGCTTCTAGCGTCGGGCGTAGGCGAATGCCGATGTTCAGGGCGCCCAATCTTGGCCAGCAGGAACCACTGCCGGCACGTTGGACGTCACGCCGAAAACCGCCACTGCGCTTGAGGCAAGCGCAGAGGGCTACGACGCTCGCGAATGCTTGGATGCGATGTAACAGAACTGTTAGAAGACAGGCGCATAACAACAGTTTTTAGTACGTTATACTGCTAAACTATGTCGGATACTGGCCAAAGAAGTGACTCATCGCGGAAAAAGCAGCGCCGACGACGTATTTGGCCCACGGCGGCGCTGATTGCCGCCTCTATCACTGCCTGGGCACTTTGTAGTCAGGCGGTAGCTGGAAGCAGTGGCGGCAGTGCGGGCATTGCATGGGCGGGGCGAGGCAGGCGAGCAGCCGCGTCATAATGGCCTGACGCACCGCGGGCAGGCTGGGTGACGGGGTGGCCCCGGATGCCGGGTCCGCATGTTTTCCCCGCCCCGTCCGGCGATGCCCGGCGAGGCGCAGGTGCTGCAGGTAAGCGCAGGCGATGCATGTCATCAGCGCGTGCCGGTGCAGCCCCGTCCAGAAGCGGCTCTCGGAGTGGCCGAGCCCCAGTTCGCCCTTGAGCTGCTGGTGCGCTTGCTCGCACACCCCGCGCGCCTTGATGGTCGCAGCCAACACCCCCGTGCCGCTGCCGGTCGCGTACCTAGCCTGCAACATGGGCCTGACGCGCCAATCGGTTCAGCGCCTGGTGGACGAGATGAAAAGAGACGGGCTGGTCCGGCACGCCCCGAATCAACACCACCGGCGCGCCATGCTTGTCCTGCTGACCAAGACGGGAGAGGTCGTCTACCGGGCCGCGATGGCGCACCAGGAGCACTGGGCGGAGGGCCTCACCGCCGGCTTGATGTCCCAGGCCATCGAGGCCGCGACCGGCGTGCTACGCGAGTTGCGCCGCCTCGACGACGATCCCGCGGGCAAGGTGGGACAGCATCGTTCACAGCAAGAGAAAGGAACCGGCATCCGGCTGCAGCAGCCCAGCCATAATGCGGAGGATCGTCGTTTTACTGCCGCCATTCGCGCCGACCAGCCCGAACACCTCGCCGGGCCGCACCCGCAGGTCGCAGCCCTGCAGCGCCGTCCGGGTACCACAGCGCTTCACCAGGCCCTGGCACACCACCACGTCACCTACAGCGTCAGCCGTGCTCATAGCAGAACCCTCCGAACATGTGTGCCGTCGCCTCGGCCCCCAGTGCCAGGACCGTGTCGCCGGGCCGCAGCCGCGCCCGGTGCTGCGCGAGCGCGAGCCAGATCGCAGCGGACCCGGTGTTGCCCACCCGGCGCCCGCTCGTGACCACCTGCCCGCGCGGCGTGCCAACCAAGCCCTCCAGCAGTTCGTCCATGCGGCCGTTTGCCTGGTGCGGCAGGGTCCAGTCGGTGTCGCCGATGCCGGCCTCCTCTGCCGCAGCGGCGCACCGCCGCAGCCGGGCAGGGCCTGCAGTGCGGATCGAGGCGTAGTCGCGCTCGAACTCCTGGATGCCGAGCGGCACTTCAGGCGCGTCGGAGCCGCCGTGGGGCACCGACAGCCCCGGTGGATGGCCCGGCCCCATCTGGCCGTGGAACACCCGCGACAGCCTGGCGCCGGACCGGTCGTCATCCAGGGCCAGCACGATGGCCGCTGCGCCATCACCCATTTGCAGCATGTTCACCAGTTGGCCCGGGTTCCCGCCGGCGCGGCGAGGGTCGAAGTGGACGGACCCGGTTTCCGAACCGACGATCGCCACTGGCCCGGACCCTGTGCGCAGCAGGCACAGGGCAAACACCAGGGCGTTGGCGAACCCGGTGCACGCTTACCGGAACTCCGCAAACGGGCCGTGGTAGCCCAGCCCGGCCGCAACTTGGGCCACGTTTGCTGGGAGCGCAGTGGCCGGGGTGGCAGTGTGTCCGATGACGTACGCGAGGTCGCCCGCCGCCAGCCCTGCTTCTGCCAGCGCTCCCCGGACTGCCTGTACGGCCAGGTCCGGGTTGCGCTGCCCGGGACGCGGACCCTCGATGGGGCGGTCGAACAGGCGGCAAACGTGCCGGGTCTCGATGCCGAGCTTGCTGGCGATGGCAGTGCCGCAGGCGCGTAGGTCCAGCCCGAACTGAGACTCTATCCGGTCCAGCAGCTCGCCGGTGCCGAGGGGTGTGCCTGGCAGCGCCGTGCCCATGCCCAGCACGCGAAGCGGCGTCGGGTCGTTCCAGACACGCGGCGCAGCCATGCGCCCTCCGTTCATGCGAACAATCCCGGTGGGGTACGGCGGAGGTCGGCGAACAGCCGGTCGGGGTCCGCCCCGAGCGTATCGAAGGCGCCGCCCCGCAGGGCAAGCACTTGCACCAGCCCAAACCGGGTGCTCTGGCGACCGCGCCCAACGCTTCGCGGCCGGCCAGCCCTGAGGCGAGGCGGCGCGACAACCGGACATGGCCTGCCTCTTCCCGCCGGATGCCCCCGAACGCGGCGGCGCCGCGCGGCTCGCGCGCAAACCTGGCGCATGCGCGGCGCCTCCCGCCCGGCTTCCGCCATCCTTTAGCCGACTGGCTCGGGCAGCTTGGGCACCAGCGGCCAGTTCTTGTCGCCGGCGACGATGTTGCCGGGACGGTCCAGGTTCCATATGCGCTGCGCGACGGCGTTGTTGTTCAGGCAAAGGTGGTTGTTCACGACCGCTCACTCGGAAGGGTCGATATCGGCGATCATGCCGTGAGAGATCGCGTAGGCGCAGAAACCGCCGTACTGCGGCGCGAAGTGGTCCGGGTCGGCCAGGAACGCTTGGCGGTGCTCGTTGGACGCGAACTGGTACGTTGCACCGTGCCAGCGGGTCGTGAGGGCCGGGTTGCCCGGCGCCGGTTTCATGTCGCTGAAGTAGGAAACCGGATCGTAGCCCTTCACGGCCAGGCCGGCCTCGGCGTTGGTGGGCATGACAGGCTCGCGCTGGCTGACCATGCCATTCGTGGCGCAGGCCGATACCGCAAGCCCTGCGGCCAGGACGGCAACGCGGGCAAAGCTGAGGTGATGGACATGCTGGCGTCCCCTTCCAAACGGAGTGCTGGCCGTGTCAGGACGCGGGTTGCAGCGGGGTGATGGTCACGCGCCCGACCGGCTTTGCCGGGTCGAATCGAACGCTGGCAGGCAGGTCGGCATCGCCGCGGACGCCGGGGTGGCGGGCGACCACGCCATGCTTGGGGTCGCGCAGCAGCCCGCCAAGCGCTGGGACGAACTCCTTTTTCTCGCTGTTGACCTCGGTGCCGGTATCGAGCGCAAAGACCTCCACCGTCAGCGGCGCGCGCAGATGGTAGGCGTCCACCGCATCGATGCCTGCGAAGCCGTCATTGGTTTTGCCGAGCATCCAGGCGCCGGACACCATGGGGTGCCGCTCGTCCACTTGCAGCTCGACCCGGCGCTTGCCGCCCGTCAGGGCGGGCAGCCCCATCGCGGCGTCGCCGTAGTCGCCACCGGCGCCGTTAACGGCAGCGCCCAGTATCCATTCGGGGTTGCCGTCTTCTGCGAGAACCTGGATTGGCACCCCTGCCGGCTTGCCGACTTCCCACAGGTGCAGCCCTGCGACGTGTGAAACGAACGGCGCCGCCGACGGCGGCTGCGTGCGGGTCAGCTCCTCATATTCAATGGCCACCCGGCGCGAGGCCGGGTCGGCAGCGCGTGCGGTTGGCAGGGCAGAGACGACGAGGGCCGCCCCGAGAGTCAGGCGTATGAAGTGCCTCAATTGCTTTGTCCTCGCTGTGGATGGCTGGAGGACCCTTCGCCTGCCAACCGACCCCTTCAACCTCTGCGCCTCAGCTCACGACGGCCAATGCAGAGGCGTTATGGATTCCATGGACGCACGAGGGGACAGGCCAGGCAGCATCATTCTGCCGGGGCTACCGTAAAGGGGAGCGTCCCACTCAACGCCGGCGGACGTGCTGGAACTGCGGCTGGCGGGAAACCCGGCCGCCCCGCTGCTGGTGAAGCTCGCCAACATGCTGCGCTCCTGGACCTCGGACATGCCGGGCTACGGCTACGTCCTGGGCTGCCAGGCCTTTGCGTTGGAAGAGTCCAACGACTACGCAGGCGCAGAGGTCCTGGGTCGGGCCGCGCTGGACCGGGCGCCGGACGACGCCTGGGCCGTCCACGCCGTGGCGCACGCACACGAGATGACGGGCCGCGCCGATGCCGGCGCTGCCTGGCTGGAAGCGGTTCGCCCGGCCTGGACAGGCTGCGCCGGCTTCGGCTTCCACGTCGCCTGGCACCTGGCGCTGTTCCATCTGGAGCGCGGCGACCATGCCCGCGTGCTGGCCCTGTACGACACGAAGGTCCGCCCGGTTCCGACGGAAGAGGTGCGCGACGTGGCCAATGCCGTGTCCCTGTTGTGGCGGCTGCGGCAGGAGGGCGTTGCGGTGGGCCGCCGCTGGGACGAGCTGGCCGCCATAGCCCGGCGCGAAGGCGAGACCGAACTGCTGTTCGGCACGCTGCACAACCTGCTTGCGCTGTTGGCGGCCGGGGACCTCCCAACTGCGGAGGCGCTGGTGGACGCTGTCGCGGACGAGGCGGCAGGGGACCGGGACCAGTCGGCAGTGGCGCGCCGGGCCGGGATGCCCTTGGCGCGGGCACTGCTCACGCTCGCGCGGCAGCAGCAGCCGCCGCCGGGGTTGGACAGGCTGGCGCGGCAGTTGCAGCCCTTGGGAGGCAGCCATGCGCAGCGCGACGTGTGGGTGCGAACCCTCGCGGACGCCGCTGCCGGCACCGGGAACCACGAGGCGCTGGAGGACATCTGGGCTGCCCGGCGGGCGCTGCGCGGCCGGGACCGGTTCGACGCGATGCTGGACGCGAGCCGGGGAAGGGCGACGTGAAGGCGCTGCTGCTGGATGGCGGAGAGATCGGGCCAGGCCGCGTGCTGATGCATGACGGGGCGGACCATGGAGCTTCGCCGTTCTGGTGCCTGCGCGCGGGGGATCGCTTCAGCTTGGCGACCTGGACGCGGGCGCCGCGCCGTGACGCGGGCGTCCTGCGATCTCAATGTGATCCAGTTCCGGGCGCAGACGGGACCCACGGGCTGACCCGGCCGAACCGCAGCAGGAAAACCGCCATGCCGATCCGAGCCTATGTTTTCGATGCCTATGGCACGCTGTACGACGTGCAATCCGTCCTGGCCCGCGTCGAGGCCGCGTGCCCTGGGCGGGGCGCCGTCATCACCCAGCTTTGGCGGTTGAAGCAGTTGGAATACACCTGGCTGCGGACCTGCATGGGGGCGTTCGCTGATTTCGCTGCCGTGACCCGCGACAGCCTTGCCTATGCGCTCCATGCTGCCGGGGTCGCGCCAGCGGACGAGCTTGTGGCGGGCCTGGCCGACGCCTACCTACACCTTGCGCCGGCGCCCGAAGCGCGGGAGGCCCTGCAGGCGCTGGAAGGCCGTCCCCGCGCGATATTCTCGAACGGCAGCGCCGGGATGCTTTCGGCGCTGGTCCAGAACACTGGGCTGCAGGACCTGCTGGAGCATGTGATCAGCGTGGACGCCGCCCGGGCCTACAAGCCAAGCCCCGCGGCCTATGCGCTTGTGGAGCGGGCAACCGGCGTCCCGCCGGGCCAGACGATGTTCGTGTCCTCCAACGGCTTCGACGTGGCGGGCGCCAAGCGGTTCGGCTTCCAAGTGGCGTGGGTGCGCCGCGGCGACGGGCCAGGGCCAGCCACCGCGGAGCCAGGCCCTGCCGGGATGTTCGGCGCCCTGCGGCTGCACGCAGAAAGGCTGGACGCCGGCCCGGACTACGTTCTCCGATCACTGAAGGAGGTGGCCGGCCTGTGCTGACGGTTACTGCACGCCGGGCCGTGCTTCATCCATGCCATGGCAAGCTGGCGCCCGGCGTACGGCGAGACTGCACCGGCGGCTTGCCGGTGCCTTACGCCCGCACCAGGGCGGCCTGCCGCAGTATTGGCAGCAGCGTCGAGGGTTCCGGCCGCCGCGTGTAGTCCGGGTTGACCTCCGCGTGGAGAATGCGGCCACTGGCGGCGATCACGTAGCGGCCGGGCATCGGCAAGGTCCAGGACGGCTCGTTGTTGACAACTGCCAGGTCGTTGCCGAAGCTTTTGTAAACTGCGATGAGGTCGTCCGGCATCTGGAAGCGCAGGCCGAATGCCGCCGCTACCTCGTTTCCCCGGTCGGTCAGGATAGGGAAGGCCAGGCGGTTGTCGCGCAGCGCCTTGCGGCTGTTCACGGCCGTTTGCGGCGAGATCGCAGCCATCGTGCCGCCCGCGGCCTCAATGGCGGGCATCTCCGCTTGCAGCGCTTGCAGGTCGGTGTTGCAGTACGGGCACCAAGTCCCGCGGTAGAACGTCAGCACCAGCGTGCCTTTCGCCAACAGCTCCTGCAGGCTCACCAGCTGGCCGTCCTCATCCGGCAAGGAAAAGGCCGGCGCGGCGTCGCCCACCTTCAGCGCACGCCCGGCTTGGCCAGAGGCGACCAGGTCCGCGGTGGCCTGCCGCATCGTTTCCACCACCTCCGGCGGTTGCCGCTTTTGGAAAGCATCGCGGAAGGAGTCGAGTTTTTCTTGCAATGACATGGTTGTTCCCCTGGTCCGGCGGGACGGGACGGCTGACGTACCCAACCGGGTGCCGGTCATGTCGCGCCGCCGGGCAAGGAGGGCCAATGCCGAGGGGGCATGGTTATCATTCAGCGGCGCATCCATTCCCGGCACTGGACAGGCCCTCGGACTGAGGCGGCAGCCTCGCCAGTGGGGCCGGTTGCCTCGCCGCAGGCATTGTTTCCATGACAGGCCGGCATTGGCGGCAGCCCGACAGGCCAGCCTAATCTGCTTTGCAGGTACGGAAGGTCCGGACCTTGCTTGGACCACAGGAGGCCGCTTGAACGATCTACGGGAGGCGGCCCGCACGGCGGCGTTCGCCGTGGCGGCGGCCCGAACGGTGCTCGGCCCCTGGCTCGACCTGGCGATCCGGCTATGGCTGGCCCAAGCATTCCTGGTCATTCAGATTTATGAAATGATGGCTGCCCCGGCATCGCGCGGAGGGCTGAGCGCGCCGCTCGGGCCGTCGTGGTGGCTGGGCGCGCTGCACGGGATCATGGGGTCAGGCCCCGGTTTGCTGATCCAGACAGTCTGCCCGCTTTTGCTTGCGGTGGGACTGCTGTCCCGCCCGGCGGCGCTGGCGATGCTGGTGCAAACCGCGCTGCTGCCAGAGGCAGGGCCGGACGGGCGCCTGTTCTGGACGGCGCTGCTGCTGCGGGTGGCGCTGCTGGGTCCCGGCGCCCTGTCGCTTGACAGCCTCGTGCGGCAAGGGGCGGACAACAGCGCCCTGCCCGGCGCGGCCCTGGCCGGGCGGGTTCACGCGCGGCTGCTGCAATGGGGTGGCGCGGTTTATCCGCTTGGGCTGCGGGTTTGGCTGGCGCTGGCGCCGGCCGGGATCGCACTGGCGGCGCTGGGCATGACGGGCGCCATGCGGCCCGGCGCCCTGGCCTGGCTGCCGCAGGTGCCGCCGATGGTGGCGGGCCTGGCGCCCTGGGCCGCGCTGGGCGCCGCGGCGCTGCTGGCCAGCGGCACAGCCTGCCGGCTGGTGGCGCTGGGGCTGCTGGTGCTTGTCCCGCTCGGGCAGATTGCCGGCGCGGGCGACGCGCGGCTGCCCTGGGCGCTGGTGCTGGCCGTCCTCGCGCTGCATGGCGCCGGGCCGCTGTCGGTGGACGGGCTGATCGGCGGCTGGGCGCGGCGGCGCAAGGCGTCGGTGGACCGGTCCGGGCTGCCCCATGTCGTCGTCGTGGGCGGCGGGTTCGGCGGGGTCGCAGCGGTGCGCGGGCTGCGCGGGGCGGCATGCCGGGTCACGCTGGTGGACCAGCGCAACCACCACCTGTTCCAGCCGCTGCTGTATCAGGTGGCCACCGCCAGCCTGTCGCCCGGCGACATCGCCACCCCGGTCCGCGCCCTGTTCCGCGGCCACGACGGGGTGCGCGTGCTGCTGGGCGAGGTGATGGGCGTGGACCTGCCGGGCAAGGCCGTGCTGCTCGGGGAAGGCCGCATCGCCTATGACCACCTGGTGATCGCCACCGGCGCCCGGCACGGCTACCTGGGCCACGACGAATGGGCCGTCTTTGCGCCGGGCTTGAAAACGGTCGAGGACAGCACCGCCATACGCCGCCGCCTGCTGCTGGCCTTCGAGGAGGCGGAGGGCGCTGAAACCGAGGCGGAGCGCCGGGCCTGGCTGACCTTCGTGGTTGTCGGCGGCGGCCCGACCGGCGTCGAGCTGGCCGGCGCCATCGCCGAGCTGGCCCGGCACGGCTTGGACCAGGAGTTCCAGGGCTTCGACCCCGCCAGCGCCCGCATCCTGTTGGTGCAGTCCGGCAAGCGCCTGTTGCCAGCATTCCCGGAAAGCCTATCGGACGCCGCGGCCGTGGCGTTGCAGCACCTGGGGGTGGAGGTCGCGCTCGGCAGCCGGGTGGAGGACGTTACCGCGGAAGGCGTCACCATGTCCGGCCGGCACGTCCCGGCGCGTACGGTGCTGTGGGCGGCCGGCGTCATGGCCTCGCCCGCCGCGGCGTGGCTGGGGGTGGAGCCGGACAAGGCTGGCCGCGTGAAGGTCGGCGCCGACCTGGGAGTGGCCGGGCTGGACGCGGTGTATGCCATCGGGGACACGGCGGCGTCGGACGGCTGGGCGGGCAAGGCGGTGCCGGGCCTGGCGCCCGCGGCCAAGCAGGGCGGCGCCTATGTCGCCCGGGTGATCCTGGCACGGCTGGCCGGGCGCGTGCCGCCGGCCCCGTTCCGTTACCGCCACCTGGGCAACCTGGCGACTATCGGGCGGCAATCGGCGGTGGCAGACTTCGGCTTCCTACGGGTCCGCGGCGCGCTGGCGTGGTGGTTGTGGGGCGCGGCGCACATCGCCGTGCTGGCGGGCGGGCGCAACCGGGCGACGGTGCTGGTGCAATGGGTTTGGGCCTACCTGACCTTCCGGCGCGGCACCCGGCTGATCACGGGGGGATGACGGCCCATGCAGCCTTGCTGCCCTGCATCCTGGCAGGCGTGTCACAGCGCCTTCTGGACGACATCGGCGCCATAGGTCCGGAGCGGACGTGGGCTTATGTTGGTTGGGCCGGGGCGGCGAGCGTTCTTTTTGCGGCGGCGGTTGTGGTCGTGGCGCGTGCGCCGCTGGGGCCTGAGCTTCCGGTGCCGGAGCGACGTGCTGTGGCTGGGGCGGCCACCATGGCCGCACTGTCGCCGCATTATCCCTGGTATCTGACGCCACCTGGCCCGGCCTGGTGTTCCTGCCTTTCTTTGGGCTGCTGGACCTGAAGTTGATACAAGCCCTGCGCCTGCCGCCGCCCCATGCCGCTGAACGAGGACGTTGATGCCTGCACCCCTGATGCCTGCCGCTGCTCCCGACCCGCGCCGTTACTTCGAGGCTGTCTCCGCCAGGGACAGCGTGGCGTCGGCGATGCCGGTGTGCCTGTACTTGGAGGTGACCAACCG
>CAXTCN010000132.1:0-12619 GCA_964242575.1 uncultured Acetobacteraceae bacterium
TCAACTACATCCGGCACTGCGGCTACGTCCAGTCAGGCTGAAAACGCTCTAAGCAGATATACTCAGCCCTAACTCCGAACGCGCCGCAGTTCAACTCATCAAAGGGCCCGGGTCTCTAGGCCATTTGCCGGCGGCTCCCATGTCACGAACAGGTCCGACTGAGCAGGCGCTATCCGCATCGCCGCAACAACTGGCAGATTAAGACGAAACCAGAGTTGTCCCGCCGCCCGCACCCCAAAGACGTGCCGAGCCTCTCGTATCAGCCTTAGACTGACAGCTTCGGGCTGTGTGGGATGCGTTTCCAGCAATCTAGGTTCTCTGCCAAACTGTCCCGTGCGCCGCACGGTAGGCAATACCTCATCCGTCACCCAGCGCCGGAAACGATGGGCCAAGCTGCCAGGCGTCGTAGCTCCGCGTGAGCGAAGAATCAGGGTGTAAAGACCTCCTTCTGTCACCGCTAAAACAGTTTGCTCTGTGCCAAGGGTGTGGATTGAGATCACCCTCTTTTCGTCCTCATCCAGCGACATTATCGCGCGCGCGACTTGTTTGATGCCTATGGCCCGACATGCATCAGCGGCCACGAACAGAAGAAGGCCATCACGTTCGGCGACACGAAACGTAGTATCCCCT
This sequence comes from uncultured Acetobacteraceae bacterium, assembly GCA_964242575.1. Classification (GTDB taxonomy): domain Bacteria; phylum Pseudomonadota; class Alphaproteobacteria; order Acetobacterales; family Acetobacteraceae; genus JANPPS01. Next base: position 631 of record CAXTCN010000132.1, read on the forward strand.
TCAAAGAGAAAGGGTGTTATCCTCTGCTCAGTCACTTTGTTGGTCCTTCTAGCAATGTGTTGACATTCCTGCGTCTCACCGCAGGGTCAGTCGTAGTGACGGCGGGGCGCTGCCTGGGAAGCGTGCCCCGCTGCTCATTAACCGGCAGAACGTCGGCTTCTGTGTGCTTTTATGATTTCAAGACTCTGTCAGCAGGAATCAGTTGGCTGAGGTCCGGCCAGGCATCTCCGTAGCTATGCCTGAAGCGTTCAAGGCGCTCATCCACTTTGTTGGAACTACCACAAGCGGTCTGGTCAGGCTTTTCAGGAGCACGTTGCGCACACGCCCCGAAACACAGCGCTCACTCATTTTCTGCAGCCTCTTTACTACAGCAGGAACTACATCACACTGTAGCTTTCACCGTCAATTGCTAATTGCTCCTCGGCCGTGTTTCTGTGTAGCATAGGTGCGACAAGAGGTGTTTATGGCTGACAAGGAGGGTATGGAGCGCAAGGTCTACCTGTTGCCTGCCGAACTGGTAGAGAGAATGCGCACTTACCAGACCAGCCAGGGCATTGCGTCCGAGGTAGAGGCCGCTCGCCGCCTCTTGGACAGCGCGTTGCAGATGCGCGACACCGTGGATGGCATACTGGCTAAGCTGAAAGCTAATTTCGCTAGTGAGCGCGACCTTCGGGCATTGAACAAGGAGGTGCTGGCCGCCCATCCGCTCATCACGAAGATCGTGTTGGATGACACGAGCGTAACGTTCACGATGCGCACTGGCGACATTGGCCGAATCAATTCCGCCGGTCAGATTTTCAGCGGCAACGATGAAAGTGACGATTACTTGAAAGAGATTGTTGATCCGCCCAGACGCCGCGCAGTCGCTGGCTCCTCCCAACCAATAGCTGCGCCGTCGTGGGAGCCAAATCGCGGCGGCGATTTAGACGAGGAAATACCTTTCTAGGCCGCGGCGCTGCCATCTGCTCATTACCTGAATGCCAAGCGCCGTATTACCCTTAAATACGAGCGCGTGATTTTGGCCCTATTCAGTAGAAGACGGCCTGCAGATGCTGACGCGCCCCGGCCTAGCGGACGCCGTTATCGCCGTCGCGGCCGCCGCGCACGTCTCGGGCGGCAGCATGAACCTGTCGGCGCAGTACGACGACCTGCGCCAGTTGGTGAACGACGTTCCCGCCTCCCGCACCCGCCTGGCCTTCGTGCAGTTCCAGGCCGATCCATTCGCGGGCGACCTGGCTGGACGCCGCGCCTTGATCGAGCGCTTGCGCCCCCGGCTGGGCGGCCTGTTGCTGCTGGACCAGCCCGACGGGTTCAGCGGGCACTACGGCGGGGGCGACGCGCTGTTCGCCACCCGGTACGGCCCGTGCCTGATGCGCTTCGTGATGGACGCGACGGCGCCAAGCGGGTGCTGACCCGCGGGCTGGGCCTCGCGCACGGGTAGGAGGCGTCCCCATCCATCATCCTCTCGGGCGCGCTCCGCTTGTGCTGGCCCGGCCGCAAACCTATAGCCCATCCATGCCTAGACCTCCCGACCCCCCGGCCGTGAGCGATCCGTCGTTGCTGTACGGCCCGGAGTACTACGCCAACCATTGCGGCCCGGTCCCCTATGCCCGCAGCGACCATTGGCTGGGCTTCTTCGGTGCTGTCGCCGACGCGCTGGTGCGGGCCTATGCGCCCCGGCGCGTGTTCGACGCGGGCTGCGCCATCGGCCTGCTGGTCGAGGCGCTGTGGGACCGGGGGGTCGAGGCGCATGGCCGCGACATCTCCGCATGGGCCATCGAACAGGTGCGCGCCGATGTCCGGCCCTGGTGCGAGGTCGGGTCCATCGCCGACCCGGTCGGCGCCGAGTACGACCTGGTCACTTGCATCGAGGTGCTGGAGCACATGCCAGAGGCCGAGGCCGAAGCCGCCGTCCGCGCCATCGCCGCGGCGGCGCCGCGGGTGCTGTTCTCCTCGTCGCCCACGGACTTTGACGAGCCGACCCACGTCAACGTCCGCCCGCCGGCTTATTGGCTCCGGTTGTGGGCGCAGGCCGGCTTCGCCCCCAGCGTCACCCATGACGCCGGCTACCTCGCGCCGCACGCCTACGTGCTTGAACGGTCCGAGGCCGGGCGGTCGGAGCGCGAGCTGGTGGCGTTCGCCGACCGCGTGCGCCACCGGGTCGCGCTGTCCCAGGTCGGTGCCGCGATGCAAGCCGCCCAGGCCAGCCTGAGCGACGCACGGCAGGAGGCCGCCGCCCTGCGGGACGCGCTGGACGCCGCCGCGGCCGACAGCGCCGCGGCCCAGGCCGACGCCGCCCTGCGCGAGGCACGGCAGCACGCCCGTGCCGACGCGGCGGAGGCGGACGCCGCCCGCGCGCACGAGGCCGCCGCCGCCGCGAACGACGCGGCTTCCCGCGCCACGGCCGACCTGGCGGCGGCGCGGGAGGCCGCGTCGGCAACCGAGGCCGCCCTGTCCGCAATGCGGGCCGACCTCGACCTTAGGCGGCGCGAGGCCAGCCGGTTGGGCGCTGGCCTGGCGGCTGCCACAGCCGCCCTGGCGCAAAGCCGCGTTGAAACCGAGGCCGCGCAGGCCGGCCGCGACGAGGCCCTGCGCCAGGCCGCCCAGGCGCACGAGGCCGCGCGCGCCAACCGCGACGCAGCCGTCCGGCAGATCGCCCAGGCGCACGAGACCGCCCAGGCCCGCGTGGACGCTGCCGAAGCGGCCCGGCGGCACGCGGAGCATGGCGCGTGGGTCGCGCATGCGGAACGGCAGGCGGTGATGGGTTCGACGCTGTGGCGCGCGACCGGGGCGCTGCGGCACGGCGCGGCGCTGACGCCGCGTCCATTGCGGCGCCTGGCCCGGGTCGCGCCGCGCGTCCTGTGGTGGACCGCGACGTTCCAACTGTCGGACCGGCTGCGCGCGCGCCGCAGCACCGCCGCCCGGCTGCGCCTGATCGCCGCGTCGCCGCTGTTCGACCCCGACTGGTACGTGGCGAACAACCCGGATGTCGCCATCAGCGGCATCTCCCCCGCGCTGCACTACGCAACCCGCGGCGGCGCAGAAGGCCGCGACCCAGGCCCGCGTTTCAGCACGCACTATTACCTGGAGCATCATCCCGATGCCGCCGCCGAGGCGGGTGGCGCATTCCTGCACGCGCTTGCCCACGGCACGGCGGCGGCGGGCGAGGTGCTGAGCATCGGCGCCGACGCGCGGCCCGAGCTGCAACACGACGCACTGCTGCCCGATCCTATGCTACTTCCTGGGCCGCTTCCTGAACCACAGGCCGCGGCCCTGCCGCCCGCGCCCGAGCCGCCTCCGCCCGAAGCGCCAGCCAGCCCGGACGCGCTGTTCGCCCAGCGCTTCCCCGACCTGTCCGCCCTGCCGGTGTTCGCAGCACCCCATGCCGGCCGCCGACGGCTGACCGTCGTCACCGACAGCATCAGCACCGGAAGCCTATACGGCGGCGTCGGTACTGCGCTGATCCTGGCCGCCCTGACCGCCCAGCGGATCGACGCCGACCTGCGGCTGGTCACGCGCATCGAACCCGCCGACGGCGCCAGCGTGGCCGCGGTCCTGGCGGTGCACGGCATCCCATGGGCCGGCAACATCCATCTGCTGCACGCTCCACGTGACGCCGCCGGCGGCCATGACGTGCCCACGGCGTCCAATGACCTGTTCCTCACGACGTCGTGGTGGACCACGTGGTCGGCCCGGCAATCCCTGCCGCGCGCGCGCATCGCCTACCTGCTGCAGGAGGACGAGCGGATGTTCTACCCGTTCGGCGACGACCACCTGCGCTGCACCGAAACCTTGTCCGACCCGGGCCTGCTGTATCTCGTGAACTCTGCCTTGCTGCTGGAGCACCTGCGCCACGAGGGCCTGGCGCCCGGGGCCACCGCGTTCGAGCCTTCGTTTCCCGAGCGCGTGTACCACCCTGCCCCGGCCGCGCCGGGCAAGCGCCGCTTTTTCTTCTACGCACGGCCGCACAACGTGCGGAACCTGTATTGGCGGGGGCTGGAAGCCCTGTGCGCCGCCATCGAGGGCGGCGTGCTCGACCCGGCCGAGTGGGAGTTCCACTTCGCGGGGCACGGCGCCGGGCCGCTGTCGTTGCCGCGTGGCGCGCGGGCGCACTTTCCCGGCCCGATGGCCTGGACGGAGTACGCGGCGTTTGTCCGCCAAATGGACCTTGGCCTATCGCTCATGTACACGCCGCACCCGAGCTACCCGCCGCTCGACCTCGCGGCCAGCGGCGCGGTGGTCGTGACCAACCGGTTCGGCGCGAAGCGCGACCTCGACCGTTACAGCCCCAACATCATCTGCGCCGACCCGGACGCGGCCTCCCTGGTGGCGGCGCTGCGCGGCGCAGCGGCGTTGGCGGCAGACCCGGAGGCGCGCGCCGCCAACTTCGGCCGCAACCGCCTGCAACGCGACTGGGCCACGTCCATGGCCCCGGCGCTGGACCGCCTGGCTGCCTGGGCCGAGGCATAAGGCGCATGTACGCCGCGCAGACCGCCGCCGTCGCCTACCACGCGCCCTGGGATCTGCCGTTCGACGAGCGCATGGCCATGCTGGCGCGCGGGTCGCCCCGGGCCGCATACTTCTACGCCGTGCCCGACACCAGCACCTTCCGCTACCGGGCCTACAACGTCGCGCAGGCGTTGTCGGGGACGGCTGGCGGCACGGCACAGGGCGCATCCGCGTCGTGGTTCACCGAGGCCGACCTGCATCGGATGGACCGTGTGCTCGACCGGTGCGACGTGCTCGTGCTGTGCCGCAACTCGTTGTACGACGACCGCATCGCCCGCATGGCGGCCCAGGCGCGGGCGCGCGGGCGGCGGATGCTGTTCGACGTGGACGACCTCGTGTTCGACCCGGCCTACGCGCACCTGCTGATCGACACGCTCGGCCTTGATATGCGCAACCCCGCCATTTGGGACTACTGGTTCGCCTACATCGGCCGGGTCGGCGCGACGTTCGCGCTGTGCGACGCGGCACTGGTTACCAACGCAACCCTGGGCGCGCACGCCGCCGCATGGTCCGGCAAGCCCGCCCGCGTCATCCCCAACTTCCTGAACCGCGAGCAGCAGGCGGTCTCGGACGGCATCTGGGACGCCAAGCAGGCCAGCGGATGGGCGCGGGACGGGCGGACCCACATCGCCTATTTCAGCGGCTCCCCGTCGCACGACCGCGATTTCAGCCTGGTGTCCCCGGCAATCGCCCGGTTGATGGACGAGGACCCTGGGCTGTGGCTGCGCGTGGTGGGCTTCCTCGACCCCGGCCCCACCCTGGCCCGGCACCGCGAGCGCATCGAGAGCCTGCCGCTGCAGGACTTCATGAACCTGCAACGCGAGATCGGCGCGGTCGAGGTGAACCTGGTGCCGTTGCAGGACAACCCGTTCACCAACTGCAAGTCCGAGTTGAAGTGGTTCGAGGCCGCGGTCGCCGGCGCGCTGACGCTCGCCTCCCCCACCCACGCCTACCGCGACGCGGTGCAGGACGGCCGGACTGGCTGGATCGTTCCGTCGCAAGCCTGGGAGGCCGCGCTGCGGGAGGCGCTGCGCGATATCGAGGCGCACCGGGCCGACATCGCGCCGCGCGCTCGAGCGCAGGCGCTGGACCGGTTCGGCTGGGACCGTCAGGCCGCCGTGATCGAGGCTGCGCTGTTCGAGGCCTAGCGGGTCAGTTCCAGGGCACCCGTTGAAGAAAGCGCACCGACGCCGCCCGTGAGTCGATCGGATGCGTCAACGCACCAAACGATCGCGTGCTGAACAAGGCTCCAGCCCGAATGCTGCGCCGCCAGGCGGCTAATGCGGCAGCGCGTCCAGTTCAGGCGTGACATCCATAGGATTTAATTGTCCCTCGAAGCTGCGGCGCACCAGTACGTTCCACCGCTGCGCCCAGTCTCTCAGGCGGACCACGCGGGCGAGCTTGTCGGGCGTACGCCGGACCTCCTCCATCTGCCATCCAAAGGGCGCCTGCAGAGGGGAAGGCACTGCCTCGATCACCTGCATCGTGAGTAGGTGATCGGCGTCGGCGTGGGCGAAGTAGGCGCGCAGGACCACTGTCGGCAGTGCCGTGCCTTGCTGTTTCAGTTCGGCTACGCCGGAACGCACGAACGGAGGCGTATCAGCGGCATCCCAGTCCTGCGCCGCGATGGCCTCCACGGTCCAGCACGCCTGCGGTCCATGATCGACGGCCGAGAACACGCGGCTGAACAGGGAGTGCGGTGACTGGCAGAGCGGGTCGGCTGAGAAGCCGCCACGCGTGGCTGATGGCGGCACCACTGCGAACAGGATAACCGCGGCGTTAAGCGCGCCATTCGTCACCTGCGCGAGCACGCTGGACGCCGCAACCTGCCCTTGCGGCGTCCGGCCACCCATGGCGGCGACCACGCGCCATTCGCCACGCGGGAGCGGCACGTTGGTTCCGGCGAAGCGCACCGTTGTCGCCACGACGGCGCCGAACGCGGGCAAATTGGGGTCCGCCGTTCGCGCGGGCGGGGCCAGCGCCGGAGTTGCAGCCGGAACCGCGGCAGGGGATGGCGACGGGACAAGCGGCGTTGAAACGTAGCGCGCGCCGGGCACAGGCCGGCGCAGGGGTGGCGGATACAGCACGGCCAGGCCGCTTAGCGCCACGCCGAGCAGCAACGCGCCGCGCCAGGTCGGCGCCCTGATCCACAGGCGGGCGAAAGCGCTCATCGTGCCGCTACGACGCGATTTCGGCCTGGACGCGGCCATCCCGGGACACGAGCGCCACCGACTTGGCCTGCCTCTGCTTGGCGTCGATCAGTGAGTCTCCGATTTGCTCCTCGATCGCGCGCACCAGGTCCCGGGCAGACGCGGCGGCGCCAAGCCGATCCTGGCGCTGCATCAGCTCGAACAGCACCGCCGGTTCAATCCCGCCGGCTGTGATCTCTAGGCCGTAGTTGCGGATCATCTCCTCGATTTCGAGCGCCGCCACCCGGGCCACGTCCAGTCCCTCAAGACGGCGGAACACGAAGACGCGGTCCAGCCGGTTCAGCACTTCGGGCGCGATGCCAGCCGCCTGCAGGGCGGCGACGGAAGCCCGGCGCATCTCGTCTGGCTCGGCAGCGTGACGGTCGGCTATCGCGGTCAGCGCCTCCGTGGCGGCGTTGGTGGTCAGCATGAAGATCGCTTGGGTGGTCGAGATCTGCCGGCCATCGGACGCCTCGGTGACGTAGCCGTCGTTCCAGGCCGTCAGGAACTTCTTGTGCACCTCAGGGTGCGCCTTCTCGAACTCGTCCAGCAGCACCAACCCGTCGGGCGTGTCGCGGAGCTGGCCGGTCAGCTTGCCGTAGGTGTCGGACCCGGCGTAGCCCTTCGGCGAGCCGAACAACTGGGTGGCGGCGTGTGGCGCGGAGAACGCGGTCATGTCGAACGAAAGCAGCCGCCGCTCCATCTCCCGCGCCAGGCAGACGCTGAGGTAGGTCTTGCCCGTTCCCGGCGGCCCGGCCAGCAGGAAGATGCCGACCGGCTTGCCGCGCTGCGCCAGCGCCAGGCGGCGGCGGAGCTGGGCCGCGATGTCGTCGCACACCGCGTCCTGGCCGATCACGCGGGCCTTGAGCCGTGCGGCCAACGCCTCCGCGTCGATGAAGGTGGCCCGATTTTGCCCCTGCATCATCTGTTCCAGGGCACTGCGGTTGGTCAGCCGGCTGAGCACGTCCATGACAAACCCCTGAGATCGCCAGCCCGGCTTAGCCCAGGCTTCGAAGATGACGCCGACCGCCACGACGATCCAGCAGAGGATCGCCGCCGGCGCATACCCCATCGAGAGCCGGGCGAGGAACCCGTCGACGCTTGCGATGCCCAGCCCGAGTTGCGACGCCAGGCTGGCGAGGACCGCCAGCAGCAACCCGGCCGAAACGAGCGGCGCATAGCGGGTCGCGGTTGCCAGCGCACGCTGCATGTCAGCCTGGTCCGACCGGCAACCGGATCGATTGTCCGACGCTGAGCGGCGGGAGCGGCACGGGGCCGGACGGCAGCACCACGCCGGCCGTGATGCCGCCACCGCCGCCGTCGATGCTTCCAATCAGCAAGATCGTCCTGTCCGGCCCCACCGGCACCGCGAGCGTGACCGGGGCGCGTGCGAGCGGCACGATGCGGCTGAACCCGGCGCTGCGCAGCTCCGCCACGTCCCCGTCCTCCGCATCGCTGTCGTATAGGGTGAGCCAGACGAGCTGGGCGCGGCCGCCCTGCACGTCTGCCAGCAAGGCCGCCTGTTCCGCCGGGGGAAGGCCCGCCTCCTGCGCCACCGCCCCGGCCTGTCCGGGCTGCACCACCCGCAGAGGCAACGGACCGAAGCGGGCCATGTGCGCCGCACGGGCCTGCGCCTTGGCTGGAGGAACATTGTCCGCGCCGGCCGCCACCTGCGCCCGCATGGCTGCCGCTCCGGCAAGGCCCAGGCAAACGGCGCCCAGCAGGATAAGGCGCGTCGGGCGCGCAACCTGCGGCGATGCCGGGGCGACGATGGGGTGCTGCATGATGCCGATGCTACCATGTCTCTGGTTGAAGTTGGAGTGCGAGCCTGCGCTACTGTGGATCATGCGCGTGCGCCGCGTCCCGTTTCTCCTGCTGCTCGCGCTGCCATTGCCAGCCGTGGCCGCGGACTTCTTCGCCGGGATGGCTGCGTTTGAGCGTGGCGACGGCCCCACGGCACTTCACGAGCTGAAGCCGCTGGCGCTCGCCGGCGAGGCAGATGCGGAGAACGCCGTCGGCCTAGTCCTGGAGCGCGGCGAGGGCCTGCCCGCGGACCTGGCCGAGGCCGCAACCTGGTTCAAGCACGCGGCGGACCACGGGCTTCTCGCGGGAATGATCAATCTGGGCCGCCTGCTCAACGCCGGCGCCGGCGTGCCTCAGGACCACGCGAAGGCGATGCACTTGTATGCCCGGGCCGCCGACCGAGGATCGCCGCTGGCGATGATTCTGCTGGCAGTCGCTTATGAGCGTGGGGCCGGTCGGGCTGCTGACCCGGTTGCGGCCCGGGGCTGGTACTTGAAAGCGGCGCAGGCGGGCTCGGGGCGGGCATGTTCGAAACGGCGCGGCTGCTGCTGACCGAGGCAGACCCGGCGGACCGCGCACGAGGCCGCGAATGGCTGCAAAAGGCGGCCAACAACGGCTACGTCCGCGCGCAGAGCCTGCTCGGAATGGGCAAGCTGGTAGGCCAGGGCGGTTTCGCGCCCGACCCGGTTGCAGGCGCTGCGCTCGTGCGGGCCGCCGCCGAACAGGGCGATGCTGACGCCGCGCTGGCGTTGGGCGCGGCCTATCTGGGCGGTTTCGGCGTGCCCGCCTCGGAGACGGACGCTTCCCTCTGGACCGAACGGGCCGCGCAGCTCGGTAGCCCGCAAGCGCAGGTGCAGACGGCACGCGACCGGCTGGCCGCGCACGATCCTGCCTCGGCATTCTACTGGGCCAGCGTAGCGGCACGCTCAGCGCCCACGACGCTCAGGCCCGGGGTGGACGCTGTGCTGGAGGAAGCCAGCCGCCAGATCACCCCGGCGCAGCAGGCCGAGCAACGCCGGCGGGCTGCAGCTTGGACGCCGGAGCGGTCGAGATGAGATAGGCTTGGCCGTTCTGTCATGCCCGTCAAAGGACGCGAACCCAGGCGCGGGCAAGGATGCAGACGGCGTGCGGGCGCTCAGGCGCACGGCCCTGGATTGTTCCTAAGCGCGTCCTCGTACCTGGCGGGTCGAAGCTGCAGGAAGAAAGTAGTTGCTGCGGGGAGCATCCGCCAGCATCGTCCGCTGAAGCGCGGCGTCATCTATGGACGCGCATCCACCAGTGCTGACATCCTGCTCCGCCGCAGCAAGAACGGCCAGCAAAGGCCGCCGCGCCAACTCGCCAACTCAGGAGGGGAACGATGTCTGACCCGATGGCCCATGAGCCGCATGACAAGCACCAGTCCAAAAAGGCCGCGGCCAGCGGCTGGATCGGATCGGCGCTGGAATACTATGACTTCTTCATCTACGCGACGGCGGCGTCGCTGATCTTCCCGCAAATCTTCTTTCCATCCGGCAACCCGACGGTCGCCATCGTCGCCTCTCTCGCGACCTACGGCGTCGGATACGTCAGCCGGCCCATCGGCGCCTTCGTGCTCGGGCATTGGGGCGACACCCACGGGCGCAAGCAGGTGCTGGTCCTGTGCATGTTCCTGATGGGCTTCTCGACCATCGCCGTCGGGCTGCTGCCGACCTACCAGCAGGTCGGCATCCTCGCCCCGATCCTGCTTGTTATCCTGCGCCTCATCCAGGGCTTCGCGGTGGCCGGCGAGATTTCCGGCGCCAGCTCGATGATCCTTGAGCACGCGCCGTTCGGCCGTCGCGGCTTCTTTGCGAGCTTCACCTTGCAGGGCGTGCAGGCCGGGCAAATCCTCGCCGCCGCGGTGTTCCTGCCGCTCGCGCACTACATGCCCACCGAGGCGTTCCAGTCCTGGGGCTGGCGCATCCCCTTCCTGCTCAGCTTCGTCGTCATCATCGCGGGCTACGTTATCCGCCGTGAGGTCGATGAGACGCCCGCCTTCACCGAAGAGGACAAACAGGGCGCGGTGTCGAGGGCGCCGGTCATCGAGGCCTTCAGGACTAGCTGGAGGAACATGCTGCGGGTTGTCTGCATGTCGCTGATGAACGTCATCCCCGTGGTCACCACCATTTTCGGCGCGGCCTACGCGGTCCAGCCGGCCTATGGGAACGGCTTCACAGCGGACATCTACCTGTGGATTCCGGTGCTGGGCAACATCCTGGCGGTGCTCGTCATCCCGTTCGTGGGCAACCTGTCGGACAAGATCGGCCGCAAGCCCCCGCTCGTTTTTGGGGCGCTCGCCGCGGGGCTGCTCTCGTTCGCCTACCTCTACGCCATTTCCATCCATAACGTGCCGCTGGCTATCGCCTCGTCGCTGCTCATGTGGGGCGTCGTTTACCAGGGCTACAACGCCGTGTTCCCAAGCTTCTATCCCGAGCTGTTCCACACGCGCACCCGGGTCTCGGCCATGGCCATCTCCCAGAACATCGGGACCGCCATCACGGCCCTGCTGCCCGTGCTGTTCGCGGTCGTGGCGCCGCCGGGTTCGGCCAACATCCCGTTCAAGATCGGGGCGATCACCCTCGGCGTCACAGCCATCGCGGCCATCGCGGCCATGACGGCACGGGAGACCTACCGGGTCCACATGAAGGACCTGGGACGCCCGGGCGCGGTCCCCGTCCCCAAGGACGACTATGACCGGATGCGCGCGCAAATCATCGCCGACGCGGGGCTGGCGAGGTCGTGACGGCACGCGGAGCCGCCCATCACGGCGGCTCCGCTACAGCGCTGCAGCTCACGGCCTTAAGGTCGAAGCCGCTCCGGACCGTTCGACACGCAATGCAACGCGGCGCAAAGTCGCGGCCCACGCTCGCTTACGGCACCTTACTGTGGTACAAACCCACATCACCTTAACGCTTTGATCCGATTAGGGTTAGCTCATCCTCGTTCCTCGGTGGGTCTTGAAGCGCGTGAGGGTAAGGGTCTGAGCCGTGATAAACGATCCACGATACCGTCGAAAACTCTTTGGGCACTGCAGATCGCATCTCTAAGTTGTAGCGATTATTTCAGCTCAGGCCCTAAAGAGCGGTGACAGCTTCATAAATTGAGAATATCGGGAACGCCATCGGCCTGGCACCAGCCAGCATCACGCCGCGCTTAGCCGTCTTGAGCATCAAGCGTCCCCCAGCAAGCCTCACCCAGGAACAGCAGGAACCTGGCATCGCGGTAACTGGTTGGGCGTTAGCACTCAGCGTGTGTTCGTTAGCCAGCTCTTCGCCCTGAAGGCAAAGTGGATAGTAAGGTCGCAAAGATTTCGCGTTGTCCTTCAGCAATAGTAAACATTGCATAGCGTGCTAGGTTCTTCGGATTGGTTTATCGATTGAAGGCCTTGCTTGTCTTAGACCCCGTTTGAGAATGCTTACAGAGCTGGATTGGCCACGCGGCGGAGCAGGAGTGCGCCCATTCCGAGGTGG
>CAXTCN010000133.1:0-12515 GCA_964242575.1 uncultured Acetobacteraceae bacterium
ATCCATCGCGACACGAGCTTGGGTCAAAACGGTTATGGCATAGGGCGTCTGGTATAAGACCTCCGGCGCGACGGTCAGGCCCGGCAACGGCCGGATGCGCAGGGCGGCGCTCGCTGCGTTGAGCGGCCGGCGCAGCAGGCGGGCGCCGGTGCCGGTGTCGCGGGTGTCCGTGTAGGTGTAGGTGAGGTCCGCGTCCAACCAGCTTGCCGGGCGGAACGTGATGGCGGCCTCCACTCCGTTCGCCTTGGCACGCGCCACGTTCACCACTGTCGAGGCTTGGCCGAACTGAGCCTGGATCAGGTCACGGATACGGTTGTCGAAGTAGGTGGCGGACAGCGTGATCCAGTCCGGGCGGCCCGCGACCGGGATTTCCATCACGATGCCCACCTCATAGCCGCGGCTGCGCTCGGGCCGCAAATTTGGGTTGCCGACATAGCCGAAACTGTCCACGCCGTAGCGGTCGAACAACGACGGCGCACGGAACGCGGTGCCGTACGAGACCTTGAACTTCGACAACGCCTCCGGCACGGCGAGCACGGCGCCGAGCCGGTAAGTCGTCGCGTCCTGGGTCAGAGTGTTCGCCTCCCCGCGCACGTTGGCCGTGACCGTGAGTCGGTTCAGGAACGTTCCCTGGATGCCGGCGTAACCCGCGTCGGAGTCGGAGTGCGCCTTCGCCGATTGGTTGAACGCAAACCCGGCGAAGCTGCTGTTGACCCGGACCCGGGCCTGGTCCGCGATGTGCTGGTAGCCGAACGTGAGGGTGGAACCCGTTGTGGCGGCGGTGTCCGTGATGCGGACGGTGTTGTTCCACTGCACGTCGCTGCGACGCCCGTTATAGCGGCTGTCGCCGGCGGCCTGGTTCGGGTCCTCGGCGTCCAGCAGGTCAGTGAAACGCCGGTCCGTTTGCGACCGGCCGAGAAACAGGCTGGTTTGCCACACGCCGCCGAACAGGGTGCTGGAGCCGCCTAGCCTGCCATACAGGTTGCTGCCCCGGCCTTTCAAGTTCGGGTCGTCGAAGGACGGGAAGCCGCCCACGTTGTCATAGCCGAACACGCTGCGCCGGGCACGCAGCAGCAACGACAGCCGCGTGCCCGGCGTCGGCGTCACGCCCAGGTTGATGGTCGCGAGCTGGCTCCGGAAGCCGTCCCGCTCACCGGTGTAGACGCTCTCGCGCTTGGGCGTCACGTCGAAGCCCCGGTCGGACCGGGCCTCGGCGCTGGCGGAGTAGTCCCAGATGCCGGTCGCGCCCGACACCAGCGCCCGGCCCAGGGCGGAGCGCGGCAGTCCGCCGGCAGCCTCGACTTGGCCGTGCAGCGCCCCCTCTCCCTTCCGGGTCACGAGGTTGATCACGCGGCCAATCGCGCCGGAGCCATACAGGCCGGACATGGGACCGCGCACGACCTCGATGCGCTCCAGGTCTTCCAGGGTATCGACGCCGAAGTTGAAGGCGTTGCCGGGATCGGCCGGGTCGTTGATTTGCAGGCCGTCCCGCAGCACCAGGACGTGGTTGCTGTTGGTGCCGCGGACGAACACGCTGGCATTGCCGCCGGCTGGTCCGGATTGCACCACGCGCAGGCCCGGCACGGCGGCCAGCGCCTCGGTCAGCGTCGTATAGCCGCGGGTTTCGATGGCAGTGCGGTCGATCACGGTGACGCCAGCCGGGATAGTGTCGGCCAAGGTTGGAATGCGGGTCGCGGTGACCACGACCTCCATTGGCGAGTCTGGCAACGTGGCTGGCGCGGTGCCAGCCGAGGTTTGGGCATGGACAGGGGTTGCTGCGAGCAGCATGGGAAGCACGAGGCGGCGCATGGCGCGACTCCACACAAGGCTGCACGTGGGTGCAGCCTCAAGACACGGCGAATGCCGCCTGCGGGTCTCTCTCCCGTTGCCCCGGTGCACCCCGCCCGGAACGCGCGCGCAGTCTCGACGCCGGCCGGTCTCCTGGCTCGCGGGTCAGTGTGCGCTCCCGCCTTCTCGGCCCGGTTTGGACCAATGGCGCATGGGGCGCACTCGCCGCCTACAGTTGCGGGGGCAGCCGCGGATCAACCTATCGCGCGTTCCCGTTTCAGCCCTTTTGGGGCCACCTGCGTCTGGATTGACACGTAGCAGCCCGCGGCCCGCTTGGGAACTACCGCCGACGCTCGCCTTGGAACGCGACCAGCAGGAGTGTCCCGAGCGCCGCGATGTCGAACAGGCCAATCGGCGCCTTGCGTGAGGCCGAGTGGGCGATGACGGCTTGGACCGCGGTCGCTGGACCAGGCTGGGCGGGCGCAGGCCCGGTGCCATTGGCGGTGCGGGCGGCGAACGCCTCCGCGCTGCCATGGTGGCTGGCCCATACCTTGGTGAACTCGGCGCCCAGCAGGAATATCTGCGAGGAGTAGTACACCCACACCAGCACAACCACGAGCGCCCCGGCCGCGCCGTAGCTGCTGGAGACGGCGGTGCTGCCGATGTAGTACCCAATGAGCGTTTTACCCACGGTGAACAGGAACGCCGTCGCCACCGCGCCGACCGCCACGTCCCTCCAGGAGAGTTGCCGGTCTGGCAGTATCTTGTAAATGGCCGCGAACAATGCCGAGACCAGCGCGAACGATATGATGAAGTTAATCACCTGCAACAACGCTTCAGAGCCAGGCAGGACGCCGCTGAGGTAGGTGCCGAGCGCCGAAAGCACGGCACTGATCACCAACGACACCAGCAGTAAAAACCCGAGGGTGGCGACTAGGCCGAGGCTTGCCGCCCGGGCCTTGATGATGTTGCTCAGCCCAGCCTTGGGTTCCGCCTTCCAAATGAGGTTGAGCGACGCCTGCATCTCTCCAAATACGCCGCTCGCGGTTATGAGCAGCGTGCCCACGCCGATTATCGTGGCCCAGATGCCGCTCGACTTGTTGCCGGCGCTGGCGATCATGGCCTGCACCGCCTCTGCGCCCTGCTGGCCCATGAGACCCTGCAACTGGCCCACGATTGCCCCCTGCGCCGCCTCCTGGCCGAACGCCAGGCCAGCGATGGCGATGCAAATGATCAAAATAGGGGCAATCGAGAATATCGTGAAGTAGGCGATGGCCGCGCCACGGCTCTGCGCGCTATCCTCGATGTAATCGTTGACCGTTTCCTTGAGCATGGTCCAGATCGTGCCGAGCATCGCGTCCGCCGTTCAACGAAGTGTGTAGGTCTGCAACGAATTAATGCGCTTCAAGGTTGCACCGCAGCAACGACGCCGGTCGTGCCTACCGGGCCACCATGAGGCAACCACCCTGGTCCATCGGACGGAACGCCTGCTCCGCCGGGATGGTGGATATGAGTTCGTACACGTCCCAACGCGACTTCGACTGCGCCGGCGACTTCACGCGGAACACGTGCATGGCATGGATCGCGCGGCCGTCCGGGCGCACGGTCACGGTGCCGAACAGCGGGTCCTCAATGGGCGCCCGCCGCATGGCCTCGATCACGCGCTCCCCCTCGATGCTGCCGACGGCCTTGGCGGCACGAAGGTAAGCCAGCACGGAGGAGTACACGCCCGCCTGGTTCTCGGTTGGCACCCGGCCCGGCAGCCGTTCGGCAAAGCGCCGGGTGAACGCGCGGGTGCCTTCGTTCAGGTCCCAGTAGAACGCTTCGGTCGCCACCAGGCCCTGCGCCGCCTGCAAGCCGAGCGCGTCCACGTCGGTGATCTGGGTGAACAGGCCGGCGAGCGTGGCGGTCTGCGTGATGCCGAACTCCGCCGCCTGCTTGGCCGCATTGATGAAGTCTGCGCCGGTCGAGGCGAACGCGATCACCTTCGCCCCCGACGACTGCGCCTGCAGCAGGTAGGACGAGAAGTCCGTCGTGCCCAACGGATGCTTGATCGATCCGGCTACCTTGCCGCCCAAGCTGGTCAGCACCGCCGTCGTGTCGCGCTCCAGCGCCGCGCCCAGCGCATAATCGAAGGACATGAAGTAGAACGGCCCCACGTCCTTCAACGCCCGCGCCATGCCGTTGCCGAACGCCCAGGTGTCGAACGTCCACTGCACCGTGGTGGGCGCGCAGAACTTGCCCGTGAGGTCCGACGTCCCGACGTTGCTGGCGATGAACGTGCGATGCCGCTCCCGCATGATGTCGTTGACTGCGAGACCCACCGCCGAGTTCACCGCGTCCGCCACCGCCACCACGTTGTCCCGGTCCACCCAGGCGCGCACGATCTGGCTGCCGATGTCCGGCTTGTTCTGATGGTCGCCATAGACGATCTCGATCTTGGTGCCCGGCGCATCCCGCGCGAAGTCATCCACCGCCAACTGCGCCGCGACCAAGGAGCCGCGGCCGGACTGGTCCGCGAACGGCCCGGACTGGTCGTTCAACACGCCGATCTTGATGGTGGCAGGCAGCTCCGCATGGGCGGAGGCAAGGCTCATCGCCGCAGCGAACGCAATCAATCCCAGGCGCATCCCATATCCCTCCCGACGCGGCGTTGCGCGCCGGGAGGGATCATACCCGCAAGTGGTCCGGGATGGACAGGCCAAGCCGGGTCGGGATGTCCCAGACCTCCCGCACCGTGCGCGTTGGCTGGAAGCCCGCGCTCAAGTAGCCCGGCAGCGCCCGCGGATGGTCGGCGGTGCAGGTGTTGACCGTGATCGCCTGGGCGCCCAGCCTACGCGCGCCGTCGATGGCGGCCTGCAGGAACGCGCGGCCCATGCCTTGTCCCGTGGCGTGCGGCAGCAGGCCAAAGTAGCTGAGGTTGACGACCGGCAGCCCCCGCGCATCCAACTCGAAGAAGCCGGCAGGTTCGCCGCCTCGGTAAAGAACGTGAACCAATATGGCCGGGTTGGCCAGGATGGCCGCGAGCGACGCATCATCCAGCGAACGGCGTATCCACCACAGGTAGGGTCCCCCGACCGCCCCATAGAGGTAGCGGTAGAATGGCACCGTGCAGCCACCGAGCCGCTCAAGCCGGCACTCCGCCGGCAACGGCGCCGGCGGCATCGCGACAATAGGCTCAAGGCGAAGGAACGTGACAGTCACCGCCGCGCGCGCAGTCGGCTGCAGCCGGGGCAGCACCTCAGTCGTCAAGGAAGCTGCGCAGCTTTCGGCTGCGGCTCGGGTGCTTCAGCTTGCGCAATGCCTTCGCCTCGATCTGCCGGATACGCTCGCGCGTCACGTTGAACTGCTGGCCGACCTCCTCCAGCGTATGGTCGGTGTTCATGCCGATGCCGAACCGCATCCGCAGCACCCGCTCCTCGCGCGGCGTGAGGCTGCTGAGCACCCGCGTGGTCGCCTCGCGCAAATTGGCCTGGATCGCGGCATCGAGCGGGATGATGGCCGCCTTGTCCTCGATGAAGTCGCCAAGGTGGCTGTCCTCCTCGTCGCCGATCGGCGTTTCGAGGCTGATAGGCTCCTTGGCGATTTTCAGCACCTTGCGCACCTTTTCGAGCGGCATGCCGAGCTTCTCGGCCAGCTCCTCCGGCGCGGGCTCCCGGCCGATCTCGTGCAGCATCTGCCGGCTGGTGCGCACCAGCTTGTTGATGGTCTCGATCATATGCACCGGGATGCGGATGGTCCGCGCCTGGTCGGCGATGCTGCGGGTGATGGCCTGGCGAATCCACCACGTCGCATAGGTGCTGAACTTATAGCCTCGGCGATACTCGAACTTGTCCACCGCCTTCATCAGGCCGATGTTGCCCTCTTGGATTAAATCCAGGAACTGCAGCCCACGGTTGGTGTATTTCTTGGCAATCGAGATCACCAGCCGCAGGTTCGCTTCGATCATCTCCTTCTTGGCCCGGGCGCTATCCCGCTCGCCCCGGCTCACCGTCGCATACACCCGGCGGAACTCCTGGATCGGCAACCCGGCGTCCTGCGCCACGGCGCCAATCTTGGCGCGCACGTCGATCACGCCCTCGGAGTGCTTGGCGACGAACGTCTTCCACGGCTTGCCGGGCAACTGCGCCACCCGGTCCATCCAGTTGGGGTCCAGCTCATGGCCCCGGTACTCGCGCAGGAACTCGTCGCGCGGCACCTTCGCCGCCTCTGCCATGCGCAGCAACTGGCCCTCCAGCCCATTCAACCGCTGGCTGATCTGCTTTAACTGGACAACCAGCTCCTCGATGCGGTTGTTGTGCAGGCGGACTTGCTCGACCTTGCCGACAACCTCCTCACGCTGCTTTTCATAGGCGCGCTCAGCCCGGCCAGCGATCTCCTCGCCGCCGGTCAGGGCCTCGAGCCGCCGGGCCTGCACCTTGTGCAGCTTCTTATACAGCACCTCGATCTCGTCGAAGTTGGCGAACACCTCGGGCTTCAGCTTCTCCTCAAGCGCCGAGAGCGACATGCCCTGGCCCTCGCCGTCCTCGCCGTCCTCGATGTCGTCCGCCGCCTCGAACGTCTCGGCCACCGCGTCCGCCGGCTCACCGGCGGCCTCCTTGGGTCCGCCCTGCGTCGCTTCCAGGTCGATGATGTCGCGCAGCAGCATACGCCCGGCCTTGAGGCTGTCGTGCCAGGTAATGATGGCGCGGAACGTCAGCGGGCTCTCGCACAGGCCGCCGATCATCATGTCGCGCCCGGCCTCGATGCGCTTGGCGATGGCGATCTCGCCCTCGCGCGACAGCAGCTCGACGCTGCCCATCTCGCGCAGGTACATGCGGACCGGGTCATCGGTGCGGCCGAGGCTCGCCTCGTCCACGTTGCCGGCGGTCTCGCCGTCGCCTTCCTTCTCCTCCTCGCCGTCCGCCTTGTCGGCCTTGGCGGGCGCATCGGCCTCCTCGGCCTCCTCGCCCTCGACCACCTGGATGCCCATTTCGCTGAGCATCGCCATGACGTCTTCGATCTGCTCGGAGCTGTTTTGGTCGGCGGGCAGCACGGCGTTCAGCTCGTCGAACGTGATGTGGCCGCGTTCCTTGCCCTTGGCGATCAGACGCTTCACGGCGACGGCGTTGGTGTCGAGCAGGGTGGTGTCCCCATCCTGGTCGGCTGGCGCTGCGTCGGCGGTTACGGCTTGCTTCGTCGCCATTGGTTGGGACACTCCAAAACAGGTTCAGCCCGGCGTCCCGGGCAAATAATTAGTCTAAAAGATTGGTCCTAGTCGGGAGACTGGGACTCGGTTAGGTTTTCCAAGGCCTTGGTCAGCGCGATCAGCCTGTCCTGGGTCGCAGTGGTCGGTGAGGCGGCAAAATCCCGTCCGGCAGCCACCACATCCTCCTGCAAGCTCGCCACATGCATCAGCCCGAATATGTGCCACCATCCCGCCTCAGCCTCAGCCGGCATCGCGTCCGGCCGAGCACAGGCTGGCAGCGGCATCGAGTGTGCCGACAGCACCTGCGCGGCCTCGTCCGCCGCTCCCGAACTCGTCAGGTGGGCAAGCAATGCAACCGAATCAAGCACTCCGGCCTCCACGGCGTGCAGCATTTCGTCTCGCAAGCGGCTAAGATTCGGCGGCAGGTCGAGCGTCGTGAATGCCTCCTCGGTGTCCCGCAGCAGGTCCGGATGGCGCAACAAGATGGCCACGAGGCAGCGTGCGCGCTCAGCCTGGGTCGTCTCGGCGCCGCCGGTTCGGATGGGCCGGACGGGCACGACGGCACGGGCACCCTTCTTTTGGCCGGGCTGGCGCTTGCGGCTGGCATAGAAGCGGTCCAGCAGCGCGCCGCGGTACTCCGCCCCCAAGTTGCGGTCGGTGATGCGCCCCGCCGCCGCGACCAGCCGCGCCCGCAACGCCGCGCGCTGTTCAGGCCCATCGCCCGCGCCCTGTTCGCGCACGAGGTCATACAGCGCCTCCGCCAACGGCCGCGCGCCGTCGATGACGGCTTGGAACGCCTGGCGGCCACGCGCGCGGATCAGGGTATCCGGGTCCTCGCCGCTGGGCAGGGCCGCGAACCGCAGGGTCCGCTCCGGCGTCAGCATCGGCAGGCACAGCTCCGCCACCCGCGCCGCCGCCCGCGCGCCAGCGGCGTCGCCGTCGAAGCAGAGCACCGGGGCGGGCGCCAACCGCCATAGCTCCTCAAGCTGGTCCTCGGTCAGCGCCGTGCCGAGCGGCGCCACCGCCGCGCCGTATCCGGCCTGGTGCAGCGCGATCACGTCCATGTAGCCCTCGGCCACCACGAGCGCGCTGCCCTGCCGCACGCCGGCCCGCGCAAGGTCGAGCGCATACAGCGTGCGCCGCTTGGAGAACACCGGGGTTTCGGGGCCGTTGATGTACTTGGGTTTCGCGTCGCCCAGCGTGCGTCCGCCAAAGCTCACCAGCCGGCCGCGGCGGTCGCGGATCGGGAAGGTGATGCGTCCCCAGTACAGCTCCCTTGCTGCGCCGCCGTCCTCCGGCTCCCGTAGCAGCCCGGCCTCCAGCATCCGCGCTGGCTCCACCCCGGCCCGAGCCAGTTCGGCCACAAGGCTGCCCCGGCCATCCCCGCTCCAGCCCAGGCCGAAACGCTCGATGGTCACGTCAGTGAGGCCCCGGGCGCGTAGGTAGTCCAAGCCCGCCGCGCCCTCCCGCTCATGCAGGCGGCGCACGAAGCCGACCTGCGCCGCATCCAGCACGCCGTGCAGGTCCAACCGCTGCCGCTCGGCTTCCACCGCCCGCGGCGACGCCTTGGGCACTTCCAGCCCAGCTTCGGCCGCAAGCTGCTCCACCGCCTCGGGAAACGACGCGCCCGCGCTTTGCATGACGAAGCTGATGGCGTCGCCGTGCGCGCCGCAGCCGAAGCAGTGGAAGTGGTCGTCATACACGTGAAAGCTCGGCGACTTCTCGCCGTGGAAGGGGCAGCAGCCCTTCCAGTTGCGCCCGGACTTGCTGAGCTTCACCCGCCGGCCCACCAGGGCGGACAGCGGGGTTCGCGCCCGCAATTCGTCCAGAAAGCCCGGCGGCAGCGCCATTACGAGGCTAGGCGCGCCCGCACCAGCGGCCCGGCCCGGCCCATGTCCAGCGCCGCGCCATGCGCCGCCTTCAAGGCCGCCATGACCTTGCCCATGTCCTTCGGACCAGCCGCCCCCGTTTCCGCCACGGCAGCGCCCACCGCCTCCGCCAACGCATCGTCGCTCATCTGCTGCGGCAGGAACTCCTCGATCACCGCGATCTCAGCCTCCTCCTTGGCCGCCAGCTCCGGACGGTTGCCCTGTTGGTACAGCGCCACGCTCTCGCGCCGCGACTTTACCATCCCGCGCAGCATCCCCAGGATTTCGTCATCGGGAACCGCCGCCACCCTTTTGGGTCGGGCAGCGATGTCCACGTCCTTGAGCCGGGCCAGGATCATGCGCAAGGCCGAGGTCCGGGCGCTCGTGCCGGCCTTCATCGACGCCTTCAACCCGTCCGTGAGCTGGTCACGCAAGCTCATTGCAACTTTCTCCATGTTCCACCCCTATATAGGCCCGCGATGGCTGGGACAAAACTTCCGTGATTGGCAAGCAGCCCTTGTGATGGGAAGTCTGTTCCCATACGATGCCGCCATGCTCAGCATCGATGAGATCATCGCCCAGCTTGGCGGCTCGGACGCCGCGGCACGCCTAACCGGCGTCAGCACGGAAGCCGTGCGGAAATGGCGGCAGGCGCGCGCCATCCCGAGCAAGCATTGGCAGGCGGTCATTGCCGCGACCGGGCTGCCGTTGTCCGCGCTTTCCACCCACAACCCAACTTCGGAGCCTATCATGCCCGAAAACGAAGCGCCGGCTGGCGCGACTGCCGTGCTGGTGTTGGCGGACGGCGGCACGCTGTGGGGCATGGGCTTCGGCGCGCACACCGCTGGGCGGCCTGGCGAGGTCTGTTTTAACACCGGCATGAGCGGGTATCAGGAAACCCTGACCGATCCGTCCTACGCCGGGCAGATCATCACGTTCACCTTCCCGCACATCGGCAACACCGGCGTCAATCCCGAAGACCTGGAGGCGACCACCATCGCCGCCCTTGGCATGGTGGTGCGCGCCGACGTGACGGAGCCGAGCAACTGGCGGTCCGCCCAGCACCTCGATACCTGGCTGCGCTCGCAGAACGTGCCCGGCATCTCCGGCATCGACACCCGCGCGCTCACGCTGCGCATCCGTGATGCCGGCGCGCCGGCCGGGGTGCTGGCCTACCCGGCCGACCGGCGCTTCGACATCGCGGCGCTGCGGGCACAGGCGCAGGCCTGGCCGGGGCTTGAGGGCATGGACCTGGCGCGGCAGGTGAGCTGCACGCAGACCTACGCCTGGACCGAGGGCACCTGGGCTTGGCCGGACCGGCATGACGCGCCGACGCCAACCCGGCACGTGGTCGCGGTCGATTACGGCGCCAAGCGCAACATCCTGCGTTGCCTGGCGGCGGCCGGGTGCCGGGTGACGGTGGTGCCGGCGACCGCGACCGCCGAGGACATCCTGCGGCACGAGCCAGACGGCGTGTTCTTATCCAACGGCCCCGGCGACCCTGCCGCGACCGCTGCCTACGCCGTGCCCGCCATCCAGGGCGTGCTGGATCGGGTGCCGGTGTTCGGCATCTGCCTCGGGCACCAGTTACTGGCGCTGGCCTTGGGCGGCCGGACCTATAAGCTGGACCGCGGCCACCACGGCGCGAACCAGCCGGTCAAGGACCTCATGACCGGCAAGGTTGAGATCACCAGCCAGAACCACGGCTTCGCGGTGGCGGACGACAGCCTGCCGCCGGGCGTGCGGATCACCCACACCAGCCTGTTCGACGGCAGCAACGAGGGCATCGCCTGCGATGACCGGCAGGCGTTCAGCGTGCAGTACCACCCGGAGGCAAGCCCAGGCCCGGCGGACAGCCATCATCTGTTTCACCGGTTCACCGCCATGATGGACGCCCCGACACGTTGAGCTGAGGTTCCGATGCCCCGCCGCACTGACATCCAATCCATCCTCATCATTGGCGCCGGCCCCATCGTCATCGGCCAGGCGTGTGAGTTCGACTACTCTGGCGCGCAGGCCTGCAAGGCGCTGCGGGCGGAGGGCTACCGGGTTATTTTGGTGAACTCCAACCCGGCCACTATCATGACCGATCCGGGCCTGGCGGACGCCACCTATATCGAGCCGATCACGCCGGAGATCGTGGAAAAGATCATCGCGCGCGAGAAGCCGGACGCGCTGCTGCCGACCATGGGCGGCCAGACCGCGCTGAACGTCGCTATGAAGCTCGCGGCCAACGGGGCGCTGGAGCGGCACGGCGTCGAGCTGATCGGCGCCAAGGCGGAGGTGATCGACCGCGCCGAGGACCGGCTCAAGTTCCGCGACGCCATGTCCGAAATCGGCATTGAAAGCCCGCGCAGCTCCATCGCGCACTCCATGGCCGAAGCGCGCGAGGCGCTGGCCCTGGTGGGCCTGCCAGCGGTGATCCGGCCGAGCTTCACGCTGGGCGGCACCGGCGGCGGCATCGCCTACAACCGCGAGGAGTTCGACCAGATCGTCGCCGGCGGGTTGGAAGCCAGCCCCACCAGCGAGGTGCTGATCGAGGAAAGCGTGCTCGGCTGGAAGGAGTATGAGATGGAGGTGGTGCGCGATAGCGCGGACAACTGCATCATCGTCTGCGCCATCGAGAATGTGGACCCGATGGGCATCCACACCGGCGACAGCGTGACCGTCGCCCCGGCGCTGACGCTCACTGACAAAGAATACCAAATCATGCGCAACGCCAGCATCGCGTGCCTGCGCAAAATTGGCGTGGACACCGGCGGCTCCAACGTGCAGTTCGCCGTCAACCCCGCCGATGGGCGGCTGGTGGTGATCGAGATGAACCCGCGGGTGTCACGCTCGTCCGCGTTGGCGTCCAAGGCGACCGGGTTCCCCATCGCCAAGATCGCCGCCAAACTGGCTGTGGGCTACACGCTGGACGAGCTGGCGAACGACATCACCCGCACCACGCCAGCGGCGTTCGAGCCGACCATCGACTATGTCGTGATAAAAATTCCCCGGTTCACCTTCGAGAAGTTCCCTGGCACGCCCGCGCTGCTCAGCACCAGCATGAAGTCGGTGGGCGAGGCCATGGCAATCGGCCGCAGCTTCGCCGAAGCGCTGCAAAAGGGCCTGCGCAGCATGGAGACCGGGTTCTCCGGCCTGGACGACGTGGAGCCGCCGGGCGACGGCGGGCATGACGCCTACCGCGCCGCATTGTCGGCGCCGCGTCCGGACCGCATCCTGATGGCGGCGCAAGCGCTGCGGGCCGGGCTGTCGGTCGAGGACATCCATGACGCCTGCAAGTACGACCCGTGGTTCCTGCGCGAGCTGGAGCGGATCGTGCAGGCCGAGCGCAGCGTCGCAGCGTCCGGTCTGCCGGCCGACGCCACGGGCCTGCGGCAGTTGAAGGCGCTAGGCTTCTCCGACCGCCGCCTGGCGCAGCTCACCCGTAGGCCCGAGACCGACGTTGCGGCGTTGCGCGCCAAGCTGGGGGTGCACCCGGTTTACAAGCGGATCGACACCTGCGCCGGGGAGTTCGCCTCCGCCACGCCGTACATGTACTCGACCTACGAGGGTGGGTTCGCCGCGCCGTCGTGCGAGAGCGATCCGACCGAGCGGCAGAAAATCATTATCCTGGGCGGCGGGCCGAACCGGATCGGCCAGGGCATCGAGTTCGACTACTGCTGCGT
>CAXTCN010000134.1:0-12500 GCA_964242575.1 uncultured Acetobacteraceae bacterium
CAGAAAACCCAGCCGGTGATATAGGGCGTCTGGAAGCCTAAATGAACGGTATTGACGTTAACCCTGATCTTCCAAGGCGCCAGCTCCACCGCCAGCGACTTGGAGCCGAGGTTCACCGCGCCCTTGGTGGCATTGTACCAGGTCAAGCCCGGCCGCGGCCGGATGCCGGCAGTGGAGCCGATGTTGATGATGACGCCGCCGCCGTTGTCCCGCATCACCGGCGCTACAGCGCGCACGAAGAAGTAGATGGACTTCACGTTGACGCGAAACATCAGGTCGAACGTCGCCTCATCCACCTCCATGATCGGCCGGTTGCGGTGGGTGGTGCCAGCGTTGTTGACCAGGATGTCGGGGGTGCCCAGGCGCGCGGCCGTGTCCTGCACCACCCGGTTCACGTCCGCCTCGATCCCCACGTCGGCGGTGATGGCGACGGCGGCGGGGCCGATGGCGGCGGCCACCCGTTCGGCAGCGTCGCCGCGCAGGTCCACCACCGCCACCTTGGCGCCCTCCGCGGCGAAGCGGTGCGCGATGCCTTCGCCGAAGCCCCCGCCCGCGCCCGTGACGATGGCGACCTTGCCTGCTAGCCTCATGCCCTGTTCCCTCTTGTTGCCGCTGGGGCGTCCATCCTGCCTACTCGGCGGCGATGGAGCCGCTGAACTCCCGCCGGATCGCCCCCGTGTGCTGGCCGATGGACGGCACCGGCCCCAGCGCGGGCGCCTGGCGGTCGCGCAGCGCAGGCGGCGCCACGATGGACGCCGGGCCGCGCTCGGTGCCCACCGTCACGCGGCGCAGCGCCGGGTGGCCCGGCAGGTCCAGCACGCCGTTGACGAAGCCGTACGCCGTGCCGGCGTCCTGCAGGCGCCGCGCCGCCTCATTTCGGTTCAGCGTGGCGAACGCCCCCGCGACCAGTCCGTCCACCGCCGGGCGGTTGGCGACGCGGGCGTTGTTGGTGTCGAAGCCGGGCCGGGCCGGCAAGTCGGGGCGGTGCAGGAAGTCCGCGCAAAAGCGACGCCATTCCCGCTCGTTCTGGATGGAGATCAGCACCAGCGCCCCGTCTGCCAAGGCAAACGCGCCATAAGGGCAGATGGAGGGGTGCGCGAGGCCCACACGTTCCGGCGGCCGGCCGGTGCCCTCGGCGTAAAGCAGCGGCACGGTCATCCAGTCCGCCATGCCGTCAAACAGGCTGACTTCCAGCTTCGTCCCGGCGCCGGTTATGCCGCGGGCGATCAAGGCTTCCAGCACGGCGCTGTGGGCCGCCATGCCGCAAGCGATGTCGCACACCGACACGCCCACCCGACCCGGACCCGCCGGGTGGCCGGTGATGCCCGCCAGGCCGCTTTCCGCCTGCACCAGCAGGTCGTACGCTTTCATGTCCGCGTACGCGTGGCCCTCGCCGTAGCCGCTGATGTCCACCGTCACCAGGCGCGGATGGCGCCGGCGCAGCGCGTCCGAGCCAAAGCCGGCCCGCGCCGCCGCGCCGGGCGCCAAGTTTTGGATGAACACGTCCGCGCGCGCCAGGATGGCGTGCAGCAGCGCGGCGTCGCCAGGGTCCTTGATGTCAGCGACCAGGCTTTCCTTGCCGCGGTTCAGCCATACGAAGTAGCTGGCCAGGCCGTTCACGGCGGCGTCGTAGCCCCGGGCGAAGTCCCCTTCCGGCCGCTCGATCTTGATGACCCGCGCCCCGGCGTCGGCCAGGCGGGAGGAGCAGTACGGGGCGGCGACCGCCTGCTCCAAGGCGACGATCAGCAAGCCGGATAGCGGCTTGGCGCTCGCCTCCACCTCAGCCCCCGTGCTTGATCGCGATCATCTTCATGGCGCCGAAGCCGTACAGCGCCTCGAACCCCTTTTCCCGCCCGTGGCCGGACCCCTTCACGCCGCCGAAGGGCAGTTCCACCCCGCCGCCGGCGCCGTAGTTGTTCACGAACACCTGGCCGGACTTCACCTTGCGCGCCAGGCGCATGGCCCGACCGAGGTCCCCGGTCCAGATGCCGGCGGCCAGGCCGTACTCCGTGCCGTTGGCGACGCGCAGCGCTTCCTTCTCGTCCCGCACGCGGATGGCTACCAGCACGGGGCCGAAAATCTCCTCCTGCGCCAGGCGGTGCTCCGGAGGCACGTCGCCGATCAGGGTGGGGCGGACATAGAAGCCCTCGCCCGGGACGTTGGTGCCGAGCTGGCCTTCCGCCAGCACCGGTAGGCCGTCCTGCCGGGCCAGGTCGATGTAGGACTGCACCCGGTCCCGCTGCTTGCGGTTGACCACCGGGCCGAGGTCCAGGTCTTGGGAGGCCGCGCCGACGCGCAGCACCTCGAACCGCTGTGCCAGGTCGCCGGTGAAGCGGTCCCAGATGCGGTCCTCCACGATGACGCGGGACCCGGCGGAGCAGGTTTGCCCGGCGTTCTGGGTGATTGCCTTGGTGATGACGGTCCCAGCCTCGTCCAGGTCGGCGTCGCCGAACACGATTTGCGGGGACTTACCGCCAAGCTCCAACGTTGCCGGGATCACGTTCCGGGCTGCCGCCGCCTGGATCAGCGTGCCCACCTCGCGCGAGCCGGTGAAGCTGATGTGGTGGATGCCGGGGTGGGCGGCCAGGGCGGCACCGGCTTCCTCGCCCAGGCCCGTCACCACGTTCAGCGCTCCCTTGGGAAACCCGGCCTCGTTGGCCAGCCACGCCAACGCCAGCGCGGTCAACGAGGTGTCCTCCGCCGGTTTCAGCACCACGGCGTTGCCCATCGCGAGCGCCGGCGCGACGGAGCGGCCGGTCATCTGCAAGGGGTAGTTCCAGGGCACGATCACGCCCACCACGCCATGCGGCTCGTAAACCGTCATCACCGTGAAGCCGTTCTGGTAGGGGATGGTGTCGCCGTGCACCTTGTCGGCCGCCCCGCCGTAGTACTCGAAGTAGCGGGCGCACACCGTCACGTCGCTACGGGCGAGGCTGAGCGGCTTGCCCACGTCCTCGCTCTCCATTCGGGCCAGCGCCTCGGCGTCGCGCCGGATCAGCTCGGACAGGCGCAGCAGCAAGCGCCCGCGGGTCATGGCGTCCATGCGGCCCCATTCTCCGTTTATCGCGGCGTGGGCGGCCCGCACGGCGCGGTCGACCTCGGTCGCGCCGCCGCGGGCGATTTCGGCCATCGCCTGCCCGTCCGACGGGTTGACGACGCGCAGGCTGGCCTGGCCCGGGACCCAGTCGCCGCCAATGAAGTGCTGATGCGTGTCCATGCCGACGTCCTCCGCTCGTTCGTCGCGCCGCAGTTCTCGGTGCGAGGGCGGCGCGGTGGTGCCGGAACGGCGGCGGCGCGTCCAATACAATCGGGGACCCCAAGCGATAACTTGCGATTATGGGCCTGCGTCATCGATGGAAACGATGGCACGAAGGGCTGCAAAGTATTGGACGTGGCACGCGCACCGCCCGACATTACAACGGAAAAAGACGCGGCCTCGCAGTGGCGGCCACAGCCACATGCCGCGTCACGCACGGGAGGGAGCATACGCATGGGCAAGGCGGTTGGCAGGCTGGCGGCGCTGGCGGGGTTGCTCCTCGTTGGCGCCGTCACGACGGCAGGGGCGCAGACGCCGTTCCGGATCGGCGTTGTCGAGGACCTGTCCGGCATGTACTCGGGCAACGGCGGCCCGAACATGGTGCTGGCGACGCAAATGGCGGCCGAGGAGTTCGGCGGCAAGGTGCTGGGCCGCCCGATCGAGGTCCTGGCCGTGGACCACCAGAACAAGCCCGACGTTGGCTCCGCCTTGGCCCGGCAGCTCGTGGACGAGAAGCGCGCCTCCATGCTCGTGCTGGGCGGCGCCAGCTCCGTCGGCCTCTCGGTGCAGGGTTATGCCAAGGACCGCAAGGTCACCACGCTGGTCACCGGCGGCTACGCGTCGCAGTTCTCTGGACCGAACTGCTCGCCCTACGGCTCGCAATGGGTGCCGTCCACGGAAGGGTTGGCCAACGCCATCGCCCAGGCCGTCGTGCAGAAGGGCGGCAAAAAGTGGTATTTCATCACGGCCGACTACGTGTTCGGCAACACCCTGGCGGTTGACGCCGGCAAGGCCGTGAAGGAGGCGGGCGGCGCCGTGCTGGGCGAGGTCAAACACCCGCTGGGAACCACGGACATGTCCTCGCCGCTGCTGCAGGCGCAGGCGTCGGGGGCGGACGTGATCGGGCTTGCGAACGCCGGGCCGGACCTGGTCAACACCATCAAGCAGGCGCGGGAGTTCGGCGTCAGGGGCGTGGCGTCATTCCTGGTGTTCGACAACAACGTCGTCTCGCTCGGCTTGGACGCCGCGCAGGGCCTCCGCATGCCCGTCAGCTTCTACTGGGACCTGAACGACGATACCCGGGCGTGGGCGAACCGCTTCATGGCGCGCAACGGCAACGCGCTGCCGACGATGGGCCACGCCGCCGCCTATGTCTCGACCACCCACTACCTGCGGGCGGTGCAAAAGGCGGGCATGGACGAGGCGGGCGCCGTGGCCAAGGCAATGAGGGAGATGCCGATTACCGGCAACATGCTCAGCAACCCCCGCATCCAGGACAACGGCCGGGTGGTGATGGACTTGTTCCTCGTCGAGGTGAAAAGTCCGAAGGAGTCGAAGGGCCCGGCCGACATCTACAAGGTGCTCGGCGCCATCCCGGGCGAGGCGCTGTTCACCCCGGCGGCCAAGAGCGGCTGCCCGCTGACGGCCGGCTGAGGGGAAGGGGATGAAGCTTTACGCCAACCCGACCTCCCCTTTCGTGCGGGTGGTCCGCATGGCGCTGCACGAGAAGGGGCTGGCGGATTCGGTGCAGGTCATGATGGTGAACGCATGGGCCGATGCGCCGGAGTTCCTGGACGCCAACCCGGCCGGCCGCGTGCCGGTGCTGGTGGGGGATGACGGGGTGCGCCTGGCGGAAGCGCCGCTGATCCTGCATTACCTGGACACCCTGCGGCCGGACCCCGCCGCGTTGCCGCCCGGCGCCGGGGCAGCGGCGACGCTGTCCCGCGCCGGGCTGGCCTTTGCCGTGTTTGAGGCGGCGACCGCCATCATTATCGGCCGCAAATCCGCGCCCGACTTCGATACGGGCATGGTGGACCGGAAGCGATACCGCACCATGCGGACCGGCTTCGCCCGGCTAGACGCCGCGTGCCCGGCGCCGGAGCCGCGCGGGCTGGACCTCGCGGATATGGCGGCGATCACCGCGTTGGACTACGCGGCGTTCCGCTTCCCGGACGAGGACTGGCGGGCGCTGGCCCCGCGCACGGCGGCGCTGCGGGACGCGAACGCGGAGCGGCCTTCGGTCAAGAAGACCGCTCCGGTCGGCTGAGGGTCACGCGGCGGCAACCTCGCCGCGCTCGATGACGTAGGTCGTGTCCACCAGGGCCGCGAGCAGCTCTGGGCTGCTTTCCGTCACCAGGATCGCCACGTCCGGCAGCGCCGTGCGCAGCCGGGCCAGCGCCTCGGCGTAGCGCAGCGCCAGCGCCGGGGCGAGGCCCTGGAAGGGTTCGTCGAGCAGGACGGCCCGGGTGCCCACCATCAGCGCGCGCCCGAGCGCCACCATCTTGCCCTGCCCGCCCGACAGCCCCGCCGCCGGGCGCGACGCCAAGGCACGGAGTTCGGGCAGCAGGGCGTACACGGCCTCCAAGCGCCGCGACACCTCCGCCCGCGGCAGGCGCAGCACCTCGGCGGGCAGGCGGATGTTGCCTTCGACGGTGAAGCTGCCGAATAGCCGCCGGTCCTCCGGCGCATAACCGATGCCGAGCCCGGCACGGCCATGGGCGGGAACGCCGCCGCAGTCCCGCCCATCCACCGTGACCCGGCCGCCGGCGAGCGGCAACAGGCCCATCAGCGCCCGCAGCGTGGTGGTCTTGCCCGCGCCGTTGCGCCCGATCAGCGCGACGCGCCCGCCAGGCGGCACATGCATCGTCAGGCCGCGCAGGATGCGCGCGCCGGCAATCGAAACCGAAACCGCATCAAGCCGCAGCACCGCTCGCCTCCAGCCGCACGCCGATCACGTCGCGCTGCACGGCGGGGTCGGCCAGCACCGCCGCGGGCGGGCCGATCGTCGCGATCCGCCCTTGGCTCCAGACCGCCACACGGTCCGCGAAGCGGGCCACCACGTCCATGTCGTGCTCCACGAACACCGCCGTCACCTTCGCCTCGCGCAGGACGCGGACGAGAGTCCCGACTACCGCCATCTTTTCTGCACTGGCGACGCCGCTGGTCGGCTCGTCCATCAGGATCAGGCGCGGTTTCAAGGCGACGGCCATGGCGATGTCCACGAGCTTGCGCGCGCCCTCGTTCAGCGTGTCGGCGCGCTGGTCCGCCGCCGCGAGCAGGCCGAAGCGGTCCAGGATGCGCTCCGCCTCGGCGCGCACCGCGGGCCGCATCAGCCGGCGCACGGGCGACCAGATTCCATCCCGCGCGGCAAGCGCCAGGGCCAGGTTCTCCGCGACCGTGTGCTCGGTGAAAAGCTGGGCCAGTTGGAAGGAACGGCCGATGCCGAGGGCCACCAGGCGGCGGGGCCGCATCCCGAGGATTGGACGCCCGTCAAAGGTGATCGTGCCGCCCTGGGGGCGCAGGTAGCCGGTGGCCATGTTGATGAAGGTGGTCTTGCCCGCCCCGTTCGGACCGATGATCGCCAGGAACTCCCCCGCCTCAACATCGAGGTCGATGCCGTCGGCCGCCTTGACGCCGCCAAAGGCGAGCCGCAGGCCGCGGGCGGACAGCAGCGCGCTCACCTCGCCTCGCTCGTTGAAGCGGCGGGGCGCCGGGCCAGCAGGGCGCGGCCCATGCCCCACAACCCGCCCGGCGCGAACAGGATGACCCCCAGCAGCACGGCGCCGAGGATCATCTGCCACGCCGCCGCCACCGTGGCCGCGGCATACACCCGCGTGAGCTCATAGGCTGCGGCGCCCAGGAAGGGGCCGAAGGCGCTGGCGGCGCCGCCCAGGATGGCGATGAACACCAGCTCGCCCGAGGTGGTCCAGTAAGCGAGCGCTGGCGTCACCTGGCGCGTGGCCAGCGCCAGCACCGCGCCGCCAAGCCCGGCAAGCGCGGCGGACAGGACGTAGGCCACCAGCAGCACGCGCCGGGACGACACGCCGAGGAACTCAAGCCGCTGCTCCCGGGTCTTGATGCCCGCGAGCGCCTGGCCCATGGGGGACGCGAGATAGGTGCCCACCCCAGCGCCGCACCCCAAGGCGAGCACGAGGGCACCGGCCAGCACCGTCCATCCCTGCGCTTCCGCCGAAAGCGTCAGCCCGGCGAAGGTCAGCGGCGGCAGCCGGATGCCGTCCGTGCCGCGGGTCACGGCATAGAATTTCTCAAGCAGCGAGTAGAAGACCATGCTGAGGGCCAGGTTCAGCATGCCGAAAAAAATCTCGCGGTAGCGCACCACGAACAGCCCTACGACAAGCCCGGCCAGCGCTGAAACTAAGACGGCGGCGGGCAGCAGGACCAGGGCATCGGGCACGACAGGAGCGAGGAAGGCCGCGGTATAGGCGGCCGCCGCGAGATAGAGCCCATGGCCGAAGCTGACCTGTCCCGCCCGCAGCAGCAGCAGGATCCCGAGCACCGCGATGCCCTTGGCCGTCGCGACCGTGAGTACGAAGCGCAGCCATGGTGCGGCCCAGGCGAGAAGGATGACCAGCGCCGCGGCGGCAAGGGCGGCGGCCGGCGTGCGGACTCCCTTCATATCCGGCGCGTTTCCGGCACGCCGAACAAGCCCTGCGGCCGCACCAACAGGACAGCGACCATGATCAGGTAGGGCACGACCACTTCCAGCTCCGGCTCGAAATAAACCGCGAAGGAGCGGCCAAGCCCAATTAGCAGGGCGCTGACCGCCGCCCCCTCGATCTGGCCCAGCCCCGCCGTGGCCACCACCGCGAAGGACAGCACGATGGTTTGCGCCCCCACGCCCGGCACGAGCGAGGCCGTGGGCGAGGCGAGCGCGCCGCCAAACGCCGCGAGCGCTGTGCCGGCCACGAACGCAACCAGGGTCACGCGCCCGGCGTCAATGCCGATGGCGCGCGCCGCTTCCCGGTCCGTGGTGACGGCGACGAGGGTGCGCCCGAACAGCGTGCGCCGCAGGCCGACGACCAGCACGCCGAGCGTCAGCAGCGCGACGCCGGGCAGCAGGAACAACTGGTAGGCGTTGAAGGGGATCACGTCGTCGCCGAACGGCACGTCCACCGTGCCCAACAGCTTCACCGGCGCGTCCGCCACCACGGGCTGGACGCCCCAGATCAGCTTCTGCACGTCCTCCAGGATCATGAACAAGGCGAAGGTGACGAGAAGCTGCAGCACCGGCTCGTGGTCCTGCATCCGGCTCAGCAGCCGCGCGATGGGCGGCCCGAGCACAGGCCGCACAACAAGGACGCCAGCAGCAGGATAGGCAGGCTGGCCCAGGCCGGCAGGCCGTGTCCCAATGCCAACAGGGACAACGAGGCCGCCGTGTAGCCGCCGATGGCAAAGAAGCTGCCATGCGCCACGTTGAGCACGCGCATGACCCCGAACACCAGGTTCAGCCCGACCGCGACCATGAAGATCGCCGCCGCCGCGGATAGGCCGTCGAGCACCGCAAGCCCGAGCAGCAGCGTGTTGTCAGAGAACCAGGACAAGCCCGTGCCCCGTCAGGCGCGGTAGGGCAGCAGCGCCGGCACCTGGGCGAGGATGTCCGCGGCCTTGAGCGACTTGAGCCAGTCCGTGCTTTTCTGGCCGACGGGGGTGGTGATCGGCACGGGGGGGAAGACGATCATCTTGTCGAGCACCGCGAAGGGGTATTTCTCAACGTGGATCGAAGTGCCGATCAACTGGTTCTCCAGGCCTTGCCCGTCTTCGCGCAGCGTCACGCTCGATGTCGGCGAAGGGAACTCAAGGCCGCGGAAGGCGGCGGCCAGCTCGGCATCGGTCGGCCAGCCCCCTTCGCGGCGATGGCCTTCTCATAGCCCGCCTTCATGCACTCGACCGCCTGGGCCATGTGGTAGCAGGAGTAGATCGGGTAGGCGCCGAAGCGCTTGCGGTAGCTTTCGACAAAGGCGGACAAGCGTGCCGGGTCCTGCGGCGCGGGATGGAGGAACCAGTGGTCCCCGCGCGCTCCGATGATGTGCCCGGGCGGCAGCGTCTTGCCGACGCGCTCGAGCGAGGACTCAGCGAGCGGCAGCACGAACAGCGAGCGCTCGAACAGCTTGCGGTCGGCGGCTTGGCGGATCAGCGCATCGAGGTCGCCGCCCCAGGACGTGGAAAGCACGACGTCGGGCCGCGTGGCGAGCAGGCGCGTCACTTCCGTGGAGAAATCGGTGGCGCCGAAGCGCGGGAACAACTCGGCGACGATGCGGACGCCGGGCTTCAGCGTTTCCAGGCCGACGCGAAAGATGTCCCATGAATCGCGGCCCCAGGCGTAATCCTGGTTGATCACCGCGATCGTGCGGAACTCGGGCTTGGCCTTTAGCAGGTAGAGCAGCGCCGCAAGGATTTCGGGCGTGGCGTTCGCCTGCGGCCGGAAGGCGTACTGGTAGCGGTTCTCCTCGAAGATGCGCTGCGTGCCGCAATCCCAGAGCAGGGTGGGGCGGCGCATCTCGTCGGCAAGGGGCGCGCAGGCGATGCAGTCGGCCGAGGAAATGGCCGAGAAGACCATCCCGACATCCTCGCTTTGCACCAGGCGGCGGTACTCGCCCACCATGTGGTCCACGCCGGGTCCCTCGTCCACGAAAATCGGGCGGACCTTGACGCCGGCGATGCCGCCCTTCGCGTTCAGCTCGTCGAGCAGCATCTCCGCCGCCTGCCGGCCCGGCACGCCGAACACGCTCGCCGGGCCAGACAAGTATGTTGCGATCCCGACCTTGAGTTCGGCGGGCCGGGACGGCTGCGCCTGCGTGCTGCGCCCCGCAAAAGCCAGGGCGCCGGCTGCGCCTGCGCCCAGCATCGACCGCCGCGTCACCTGTCCCGCCATGGCGTCCCTCCCACTGGCGGACCGTTCCCGGTCCGCGTTTTGAAGGGAGGGTGCATCCGGGCCGTCCCCCTGTCCAGTACATGCGAGCAGGCCATGCCATCGGAAAAACAATGGCGCTGCCCCACGGGACACGCCCCTGCGGCCTGCCTGTTTCCATTCAGCCAGCGCTTGCCCTAACAAGCAGGCAGGGACGTATGCAGGGGCCGTGGAATGGAGCTGCGCCACCTGCGCTATTTCGTTGCCGTCGCCGAGGCCCTCAGCGTCACCCGCGCCGCATCCCGCCTTAACATCGCGCAGCCCGCGCTGAGCCATCAGGTCAAGAGCCTGGAAAAAGAGGTGGGCACGCCGCTGCTGCACCGCCTGCCGCGCGGTGTCGCGCTGACCGGGCCGGGCGCGCTGTTCGCGGAGGACGCGCGCGCTATCCTGGCCGCCGTGGATGCGGCGAAAACGCGGGCGCGCCGGGCCGCGGCGGGCGAGCTGGGGCTAATGCGGATCGGCTTCACCGGCTCGGCGTCGTTCAACCCCTTCGTCACGGGCGCCATCCGGGACTACCGCGCGGCGTTTCCCGACGTGGCGATCGAGTTGGTGGAGGAGCCGACGGCCGTGCTGCTGGCGGGGCTGAAGGCCGGGCGGATCGACGTCGCCTTCCTGCGGCCGTCGCCGGGCGAGGTTGTCGGTTTTTGGTCGCGCCACCTGTTCGACGAACCGATGGTGGCCGCCGTTCCCGCAAGCCACCCGGTTGCCGCCCGCGACGCAATAAGGCTTGGGGACCTCGCCGGGGAGGCGTTCATTTTCTATCCCAGGCGCAACGGCCTGGCGTTATACGATGCGATCATGTCCGCCTGCGAGGCCGCCGGTTTCACCCCGCGCATTGCGCAGGACGCGCCGCAACTGACCTCCGTGGTCAACCTGGTCGCGACCGGGATCGCAATCGCGATCGTGCCCGCCTCCATGAGCCGGATGGCTACAGGCGAAGTGCGCTACGTCCGCCTGCTGGACCCTGTCCCGGCAGCGCCCATGGTCCTCGCGCGGTCCAAGCGCCCGGACAACCCGCTCGCCGCCATCTTCACCAAGCTGACGCTCGACCAGCTTTGACGACGGTATGGCCGGGCCATGCCGCCCTGGAACCGGAAGGAGAGTGCGATGACGGCTGACGCAACGTGGATCGAGGCCGCACTGAACGGCCCCTGGGGACGGGACCGCCAGCCCGGCATTCCGGTGAGCGTGGACGAGATCGTGGCGGACGGCCTCGCCGCGGCGGCGTCGGGCGCAGCCATCCTGCACCTGCACGCCTACGACGTGGCGACCGGGCGGCAGCGGGACGACTGGGAAACCTACGCCCGCATCATCGAGGGCATACGCGCCCGCAGCGACGCCCTGGTTTACCCGACGATCCCGCTCGCCGGCTCGGGATATGCAGACAAGGCGGGCGGACCGGCAGCAAGGTTCGCCCACACGGAGGAGCTAGCCCGGCGCGGCCTGATCGAGATCGCCGTCGTGGACCCCGGCTCCGTGGACTTCCTGCGCTTCGACGAGGCGGCCCGGTCCGGCGCCGGCTTTGTTTACCGCAACGAGCCGGACGAGGTGCGGGGAGCCGGCGACGTCGGCCGCGGTGCGGACGGCGTTGGCGGAACAGGACGCCAAGGCCGAATAGCCCACGGCCGGCAGAAGGTGGACGCAGTTGCGCGGCGGCGGCCAATGCGGAACTATGCGCGGCCCAGACCGTGCACGGTTACCCGGACCGTGCCGGACCCAGGCCGAATGGCCGCTGCCAGGGGGAGGACGCCTGTTGGTCACGACCTTCTACATGCCCACCCGCATCGTGGCCGGTGCCGGCGCGCTCGCCATGGTCGGCGATCTGGCCCGGCAGCTCGGCATGACCAAGGTCCTGGTCGTGTCCGACCCGGTGATCTCCGCGCAACCGTTTCACGCCGACGCGCTGGCTGCGCTGGCCGATGCGGGCATCGGCACGGCGCGGTTCGACGGCTGCGGCATTGACGCCCGGTGCTCGCACATAGACGAACAAGGCGGGCGCGTCCGCCGCGAGGGGATCGACGGCGTGGTGTGCATCGGCGGCGGGTCCGTGATGTGCACCGGCAAGGGCGTTGCCATTGTCGCGACCAACGAGAAGCCCATGCGGGACTGCACGGGAGTTGGCCGCTTCGGCAAAAAAGCCCTGCCGATGATCATGGTGCCGACCACGGCCGGGTCGGGATCGGAGGTGTCGCAGTGGACCATCGTCAAGGACGAGGAGCGCCACCTGAAGCTGCTCGGCGGCGGCCCTCTCAGCTTTCCGGACGCTGCCATCCTCGACCCGGCGACGCTCGGCTCCTTGCCCATGCACGTTGCGGTCCCGCCCGCGGTGGACGCGCTCACCCATGGGGTCGAGGCCTACCTCAGCGGCATCGCCTCGCCGCTGACCGACGCGGTGGCGCTGGCTGCCGTGCGCCTGCAGTTCCGGTCCATGCGGGCCTCCATCAACTCGGACGACGGGCGTGCGCGGGAGGACAACCTGGTCGCCTCCTGCATGGCCAACGTGGCCTGCGGCAACGCCCGGCTCGGCCACGCCCA
>CAXTCN010000135.1:0-12452 GCA_964242575.1 uncultured Acetobacteraceae bacterium
CGCTCAATCCTGGATACGCTCAAACAGTCAAAACCTCTGTGCAGAGGTACTAGTGCTTGGCTATTGCAATTGCTGGAGCGCCGGCCGCGGAAGATCGCGGCGATCGCTCTGGCCAACAAGATGGCCCGGATCATCTGGGCCATGATGGGGCGTGGTGAAGCGTATCGACGTCAGCCGGTAATCGCCTAAACCCGCTCGCCGGTGCCGGGGGTTTGAGAGCATAGCAAGAGATGATCGGTCGAACCGACGAATGACAAAATCCGCCCAGTTCCAAGGTATCCTATACCGTTGCCCTGTTTGGATGTCGTTCGCGGAACCCATCTGGGCCAGCGGCCATGTTGCCGCGCATACAGGCCGAACGCATGACCGCTTTCGTACTGCCATCGCCCTTGCAAATTGCTACTTGAACTCAGCGGGCCGTCCACGCATGGAACGAAGCGCTGGAGCACGTGGGTCGCAACATTGCACGCGTGCTAGCGCTGGTGTGCGCCCGGCTGGCGCCATGATTTCCGCCACGGCAGCCACGGGTGATGGTTGGGCGCATCGATCCCGCTTCCAGTATTAGCCGCGTCCCGTCGCAGCAAGCCTGGCAACGCCGGCCCGAGCAATCGCTCCCCGGTCAGAAATGGTAGGCGACCCCCGCGACCCAT
Organism: uncultured Acetobacteraceae bacterium; assembly: GCA_964242575.1. GTDB lineage: Bacteria > Pseudomonadota > Alphaproteobacteria > Acetobacterales > Acetobacteraceae > JANPPS01. The sequence continues at coordinate 651 of CAXTCN010000135.1, forward strand.
TGGTGCTCGAACCGGGCGTAGGCCGCCGAGCACCGCTCGCAAGCTCGCGTCGGGGTCAAGTCCGAGGTAGGCCAGGGCGGCAGCCGGCCCGAGGCTCGGCCAGTCGGCCACCCAGCGGCAGGCGTCCTCGACCTACCCGGGCGGCAGGACCATCGCGCCGTCCGTGACGGGACCAAAGTCGGCACTCGCCCGCATGTCCGCCAGCAGTGTCGTGGCGAGCTCGATGTTGCGATCGCTTCGCACGTCGAAAACGGCAGGCGCCTCCTGCCCGAGCGCCTCCCCGAGCGCGTCTTGCACGTTGGCCAGAAGCCTGCGTCCGGCATTATCGCCGGAGAAGATCCGGCTCGCCGCCCGCCCTTGGCCCCGGTCCGGCTCGCCGATGATCCAGCCGTCGAAACGTCCGCCTAAATCCCACCAGTCCCAGCGACCAAGCGGGTTCAGCCAGCGCCCGTAGCCGCCCGTCGCGGGGTCGCGCGGGACGCCGTCAGCGAACCGCTCGTGGAACGTGGCGAGGTCCATGGTGTCGGCAAAGCGCACACGCCAGCGCCGAAGGTCCAAGCGCCGCATCTCAGCCGTGATCTTCCGGGCATGAAGGCACAGGTATGCGGTGTCGTGCCCCTCGATCCGCAACCCGCCCTTGTCAACCAGAGTGAAGGCGAGCCGTGCCTCGTGCGCAGCGCGCAGGTATTCAGACTCATCCACGAAGGCGAGCCACGCCTTCGGCACGTCGCCGGAGCTGCCTCTCTGAAAGCGCGCGAGCGACGTCCGGATCGCCTCGGCGGGGTCTGCGTGGTCGAAGGGCAGGATGACACGAGCGAGGCCGAACATGCCGGGCAGCATACACGGGGACTGACCGCTGGTGGCGGGCGCCGATGCCGGCGGCAGCAATGAGCCGATCTTTTCTCACAGGGCATTCGGAAGCACATGGCCATGTTCGAGACAGGAAGGGTGCCGTCCATCAACCCGGCTCCGCAGCCTGGACCAAGTAGTCTGCGGGCCGCACGACCTGTATGCCACGCCAAGGGTGCAACACGAGCAGGTCGTCGCTGCTGACGATGGTCTCTGCTCCAGCCCCCAAGGCAAGCTCGAAATACTTGTCGCCCTTCGGGTCACGGTAGTCAGGGAGTTCGACCAGCTCCGGGCAGGGCTGGCCAGTGCCGGCGGCGAGGTCGTCATCGAGCGGGCGCTTCGCCCCGGCGAGCAGCCGCTGCGCTCGGTCGCCATGCTCCAGGACGCACGATCAACCCAGGCCGGGCCAGCAAGGAAGCATTTGGAGCGCCGGTTGCCACAGCGGCAGGAGAGGGTTCAACTGGTGCCCAGTGCGAGCCTTCGAGCAAGGCTATGGCGCTCCAGGATTGCGAAGGAGGTTCTGCCTCCACTATGGCCGCTGCATCGGCCTGAGGAGGACTATCGCCACTTCTGCAATCGCACATCTGCGCTTGACGGCGGTTCATGAAAAGAGACATTTGTATAGTGTGGCTATACAATCAGGCTCTAAGCTAAACTACTTGATGACCGGCCTGCCCATGGGAGCGGTGGTGGATGCATCCTGGATGGAGCGTCACGGTTATAGCCGGGCGCTCCGTCAACAGTATGTGCGCCGTGGCTGGCTGCTCAAGGTCGCGCACGGGGCTTACCGCCGTCCTGGAACGGCGCCGTCCTGGGAAGCCGTGCTGTCCAGCGTGCAATGCCTGGATGGCACGCCCGTGGTCGCCGGCGGCAGGACGGCGCTGGATCTCGCCGGCCTTGCGCACTACCTGCCGCAAAGCGGCAGGACCATGCTGACCCTCTAGTCGCCGCAGTCGCTGCCAGGTTGGGCTCCTGAGGCCTGGCCGGAAGGGGTTGCCGCGCGGACCCGAAATCCCAAGCGGCTGTTCCGGGAGCCAGGCATCCCCCTGGCCGAGGAGCTTGGGCCGGCTGCCTCCGTCGAAGTCAGGCCGATCTTCTCGGTGGCGGGCGAAGGCGTCATGCATGTCGCCCGCGGTCCAGACGGCTGGCCAATGGCGATCTCGTCGCCAGAGCGGGCCATCTTGGAATTGCTGCACGAGTTGCCCGCGCACGAGTCGTTCGATCAAGCCGACGCCCTGTTCGATGGCTTGGCCACCCTGTCTCCAAGCCGGCTACGCCGGCTGCTACCGCTTTGCCACCATGTCCGGACCCTGCGGCTGTTCGCCTGGTTCGCCAAGCGCCACGACCCTCCGTGGCTCAGGCATGTGGGGCTAGACAAGCTGGACCTGGGGTCCGGAAAGCGACAGGTGGTCCCAGGAGGCGTCATGGATCCTGAACTCGGCATCACGGTGCCGGGCGACATGGGCCGGAGCCGGACCGGTGAATAGCAAGTATCGCGCGCAGGTGTCTCTCTTGGTTCGCGCGCTCCCGGCGGTCGGCACCTCAGGTCCGTTTGCCCTCCAGGGCGGGACCGCCATAAATCTTTTTCTCCGCGACATGCCCCGTCTCTCGGTGGACATCGACCTGACCTACGTGCCGGTCGAAGATCGGGCGACGTCGCTCGTGGGGATCAGGCAAGGGCTCGACGCCATCACCGCCCGCGTGCTGCCGGTCGAGTCCGGGGCGGAGCGCATTCTCACAAAGCTGCTCATCCAGGAGCGGGACGCACAGATCAAGGTCGAGGTCACGCCCGTGCTGAGGGGAAAGGCATACAAGCCGATCGTCCGCACCGTGTCTGAGAAGGTCGAAGCGGAATTCGGCTTCGCGGAGGTGCTGACCGCGTCCGACGCCGACCTATGGGCCGGGAAGCTGGTGGCAGCACTCGACCGGCAGCACCCCCGCGACCTGTTCGACGCCAGGGGCCTCCTGGCCGGCGGAGGCCTAACGGATGAGATCCGGGAGGCCTTTGTGGTGTACCTCCTGAGCCATGACCGTCCTACTCACGAGGTGCTGGCGGTCACGCGAAAGGACATCTCGCAGGAGTATGAACGCGGCTTCGTTGGCATGACGACGGAGCCGGTTAAGTTGGCAGAGCTCTTGGCGACACGGGAGGCGCTCGCCATGGAACTGGTCGGCGCGATGCCCGACAGGCATCGCGAGCTGCTGGCGGCCTTCCAACTGGGCGCGCCCGATTGGGGAGCGCTGCCGGGCGTGGCCCATGCCTGCCTTCTTCCTGCCGTGAGATGGAAGGCTGCGAACCTGGATAAGCTTCCCGCCGAACGACGGCGCAGCCTTGCCATCGCCGTCGAGAACGTTTTCCGGCCAATGCTGCGCACGCCAAGGGCCTGAGTGGCCATGGAGCGCGTCTGGAACGGCTCGATCGGTGTGTCCGAGCGACGGACACTGTGCGGACAATAAACCAGGCCCAATCCAGAGCCGGCTATTCCATCTCAGAAAAACAAGCAATTACAACAGGAACGCTGGTGGAGCTGAGCGGGATCGAACCGCTGACCTCCTGAATGCCATTCAGGCGCTCTCCCAACTGAGCTACAGCCCCAACGATGCGGCAGCCTCAGCGCCTTCCGCACGGGAGGCGCATATAGACCTGGCCCGCTCCGCACTTCAAGGGGGCAAACGCCACGATCACGGCTTCCAAGTCTTCCACGGTGGAAGTATGCGGGTCGCCGAAATGTGATCCCTTGAAAACCAGTTGGCCAGGCGTTCATAACGCGTCGTCATCTTGGAGGGCCTAATGCTGAACCGTCCTTGCGTTTGTTGTGGTGGCCTCATCCATAGCGGTGGGTTGAGCCGGCGTGGCTTGGTGGCAGGCCTGGCTGGCGCCGGCTTGTTGGCGGCCAGCTTCGGCGAGCGCGCGCTGGCTGCCGATCCAGTCGCCAAGACCAACCTTACGCCTGACCAGGCGCTGCAGCTTTTGCGTGACGGCAACGAGAAATTCGCGACCGAGGCGCCCTACCGTGTCGAGCAGGGGCGTGAGCGCCGGGTGGCCCTCGCGCGCGGGCAGGCGCCGTTCTGCGTCTTGGTCGGCTGTTCCGACAGCCGGGTGCCGCCGGAGCTGCTGTTTGGCCGCGGCCTGGGCGAGCTGTTCATTGTGCGCAACGCCGGCAACACCGTCGACACGGCTGCGCTGGGCAGCGTGGAGTACGGGGTGGGCATATTGGGCTGTCCGCTGGTGGTGGTGCTGGGTCACCAGAGCTGCGGCGCGGTGTCGGCCGCGGTGGATGTGGTGGAGCGGAACGCGACCTTCCCCGGCGTGATCGGCGAGATGATCCAGCCCATTATCCCCGCCGTGCTCACGGCGCGCAACGAGCCCGGCAATCTCTTGGAGAACTCCGTGCGGTCCAACGCGCGCCGGGTGGCAACGCGGCTCAAGACCCAAAGCTCGATCCTGCAGGACTCGTTGGAGGCGGGCCGGCTCAAGGTGGTCGCGGCGCGGTACGACCTGAGCCAGGGCGGCGTGGAGTGGTTCGAGGCTGCTTGAGCCAGCTCCAAGCTATCCTAAACTGTCCGGTTGTGAGGCCTCCTTGGCGGCCTCAGCATTGAGGCGTGCTTGGGCGCTGTCACCTGGCCCGGAGCGTCATGGCCGACATCCAGCACCGAAGGTCCGCCATGCCAGACATCTCCCGTCGTAGCCTGCTCACCGCCGCCATGGCAGCCGGTCTCACCCGCGCTGCCTCGGCGCAAACCGGAGACGCGCTGACCCGGGTTGCGCAATTCGAGCAGCAGGTGACGGGCGTCGCCGTGTCCAGGGACGGCCGCATCTTCGTGAATTTCCCGCGCTGGGAGCAGGACGTCGAGGTCTCGGTCGCGGAGGTGATGCGGGACGGCGCCCTGAAACCGTATCCCAATGCCGAGTGGAACGCCTGGCGCAACCTGAAGCCGCTGTCGAACGCGGACCATTTCGTGTGCGTGCAGAGCGTGACGGTCGATCCGCAGGGGTTCCTGTGGATCGTGGACCCGGCCGCGCCCGGCAACCAGTTCAACCTGGACGGCGGGCCGAAGCTGTTGAAGGTGGACCTGGCAACCGACCGCGTGGTGCAAGTTGTGCGGTTCGACCGCACGACGGCGCCGCAGGGCAGCTACCTGAACGACGTGCGCGTAAGCCCGGACGGGCGGTTCGCCTACTTGACCGACAGCGGCGTGAAGGGGGCGCTGGTGGTGGTGGACGTGCGGTCCGGCCGGTCGCGCCGGGTGCTGGGCGGGCATCCAAGCACGCAGGTGGAGAAGGACGTGGTGGTGCACGCGGACGGGCGGGAGCTGCGCCGGCCGGACAACCGCGGCCCGATGTTCGCGGCCGACGGCATCGCCTTGGACCCAGCGGGCCGGTACCTGTACTGGCAGGCCTTGACCGGACGGACGCTGTACCGGCTGCCGACCGCGGTGCTGAACGACCCCACCCTGACCCCCGCGCGGCTGGTGGCGGCCATTGAGCGGGTGGGCACCACCGGCGTCGCGGACGGGTTGTGGATGGACCGCGCCGGGCGGCTGTATGTCACCAGCCCGGAGGACGACGCGCTCAAGCTGCGCAACGCGGACGGCAGCCTCACGACCGTGGTGCAGGACAAGCGGCTGCGCTGGCCGGACAGCCTGGCGGAGGGGCCGGACGGAGCGATTTACGTGACGTCCTCGCACATCCAGGACATGGCGCAGTTCCACGAAAAGGGCAGCACACGGACGGCGCCGTATGCGCTATGGAAGGTGCAACCGCCACGCTGAGCTGCGACGGGAGACCATCATGGACGCCAACGCATTGGACACGCACGCTGGCCGGCTGGACCGTCTGGCGGAAGTCGCGGTCCGGGTCGGTCTCGGCTTGGCACCGGGCCAGCAGGTGGTGCTGACTGCGCCGCTGGATGCCGTGCCGCTGGTGCGGCGCATCACGGAGCACGCCTACAAAGCTGGGGCGTCGCTGGTGACCACGCTGTTGTCGGACGACGCGGCGACGCTGGCGCGGTACCAGCACGCGCCGGACGCCGCGTTCGACACCGCGCCGGCATGGCTGTTCGACGGCATGGCGGCGGCGTTCCGCGGCGGGGCGGCCCGGATGGCGATTGCGGGCGGCGATCCGTCGCTGCTGTCGCAACAGGACCCGGCCCGCGTGGCTCGCGCCAACCGGGCGCAGTCCGTGGCGTACCGGCCGGCGCTGGAGCTGATTACCTCGTTCGACACCAACTGGACCATCGCCGCCTATGCCACCCCAGCCTGGGCGCGGACGGTGTTCCCGGACCTGGACGAAGACACGGCGGTGGCCCGGCTGTGGGACGCGATCTTTGCCGCATCGCGCGTCGATGCACCGGACCCGGTGGCGGCGTGGGACGCGCACAACGCGGCGTTGCGCGCCCGCACCGCGGCGTTGAACGGCAAGCGGTTCGCGGCCCTGCAATACCGTGGCCCTGGCACCGATCTGCGCATCGGGCTGTCCGACGGGCACCTGTGGCTGGGCGGCGCGGACCAGGCCAAGAACGGCATCGTCTGCAACCCGAACATCCCGACCGAGGAGGTATTCACCACGCCGCACCGCCTGCGGGTGGACGGCACGGTGCGCAGCACCAAGCCGCTGTCGTACCAGGGCACGCTGATCCAGGACATCGCGGTGACGTTCCAGGATGGCGCCATCACCGAGGCCACGGCGCGCACCGGGCAGGCGGTGTTGGACAAGGTGCTGTCCACCGACGAGGGCGCGCGCCGTTTAGGCGAGGTGGCGCTGGTGCCGCACTCCTCGCCCATTTCGGCGTCCGGGCTGCTGTTCTTCAACACGCTGTTCGATGAGAACGCCGCCAGCCATATCGCGCTGGGCCAGGCGTATCGGACCTGCCTGGAGGGCGGGACCGAGGCCAGCGAGGCGGAGCTGCTGGAGCGGGGCGCCAACTCGAGCCTCATTCACATCGACTGGATGATCGGATCGGGCGAGGTGGACGTGGACGGGATCGGCGCGGACGGTAGCGCGGAGCCGCTCATGCGGTGCGGCGAGTGGGCATAAGCGGACCGGTCCACTCTCACGTCTGGCACGACTAGACGCGCGACCCGGCGGAGCGGCGGCCCGCGTCAAACTAGGCCGCAATGCCACCGCCGGCGGCATTCGGCGGCACGGTTCGGCCTGTCGCCCTTCGTTTGACCGGCCGGAGCGCCTATATGACAGGCTCCCCGGCCCGTCGGCCGCGTGGCTGAACGGAATCCTATGCCCTTTTCGACTGTGAACCCGGCCCTTGGCCGTGCCTTGCTGGCCCGTGACTACCTGCTGCCCACCGCCGTGCAAACGGCCGTGCTGGTGCCGGAAGCGTCGGAACGCGACCTGCTGGTGTCGGCGCAGACCGGGTCTGGCAAGACCGTCGCCTACGGCCTGGCGTTCGCGCCGACCTTGCTGGGCGACGAGGAGCGGTTCGGCCGGCCCGGCGCACCGCTGGCCCTGGTGATCGCGCCCACCCGGGAGCTGGCGATGCAGGTGCAGGGGGAACTTACGTGGCTGTACCAGCAGACCGGCGCGCGCATCGCGTCCTGCGTCGGCGGCATGGACTCACGCGCGGAGCAGCGGGTGCTGGCGGCGGGCGTGCACATCGTGGTCGGCACGCCGGGTCGCCTGCGCGACCACCTGGAGCGTGGACGGCTCGACCTCGGCAGCCTGCGGGTGGCGGTGCTGGACGAGGCGGACGAGATGCTGGACCTCGGCTTCCGCGAGGACCTGGAATTCATCCTGGACGCCACGCCCACCGAGCGCCGCACGCTGCTGTTCTCCGCCACCATCCCCAAGGAGATCGCCGCGCTGGCCCGGCGTTACCAGCGGGACGCGCTGCGCATCGACGTGGGCGGCGGCGCGCGGGAGCCGCACCGGGACATCGAGTACCGCGCCGTGACCATGGCGCCGCACGACGCGGAACGGGCGGCGGTCAACGTGCTGCGCTATTTCGAAAGCCGCGCCAGCCTGGTGTTCTGCGCGACGCGCGAGGGTGTGCGCCGCCTGCATGGCCGGCTGATGGAGCGCGGCTTCGACGCAGTGGCGCTGTCCGGCGAGCTGAGCCAACACGAGCGCACTGGCGCGCTGCAATCGTTGCGGGACGGCCGCTCCCGCGTCTGCGTCGCAACCGACGTGGCGGCACGCGGGCTGGACTTGCCGGACCTGGACCTGGTGATCCATGCCGACCTGCCGACCAACAAGGAGACCATGCTGCACCGGAGCGGACGCACCGGGCGCGCGGGCCGCAAGGGCACGTCGGTGCTGCTGGTGCCGTATCCCAAGCGCCGCCGGGCCGAGCAGTTGCTGGCGGCGGCCGGAGTGGACGCGGGCTGGAGCGACCCGCCGAGCGCCGAGCTGATCCGTGCGCGTGACCAGGAGCGGCTTTTGTCCGACCCGATCCTGGCCGAGGAGCCGGCCGAGGAGGACCTGGCGCTGGCCCGCACCCTGCTGGAAGGCAGGCCGGCCGAGTGGATCGCCGCCGCGTTGGTCCGCACCCACCGCGCCCGGCTGCCTGCGCCCGAAGAGCAATTTGACGCCGCCCCGGCCGCCCCGGCGCGCGACCCAACGGCGCGCTTCGTAAAGGCCCCGCGCGAGCCGCAAAGGACCTCGAGCGGCGGCGCATGGTTCCGGCTCACGCTCGGCCGTCGCAGCAACGCGGACCCGAAATGGCTGATTCCGTTGATTTGCCGGCTAGGCGGCGTGACCAAGGCCGACATTGGCGCGATCCGCATCTTCGACACCGACACGCGGTTCGAGATCATGCCCGAAACGGCGGAGCGCTTCGCGCTTGCGGTGCAGCGTAACGGCGACGGGGAAGCGCGCATCGAGCCGTCCACAGCGGGGGCGGAGGCGCGCACGTCCGGCGCCAAGCCGGGACGGTCATATGCCAGCCGCAAGGCGCCGCGGGCAAATCGCGGGTAGGGCGGCCCGGCGCCTATGCGGTCCAGGACTGCGGCTCGTGCTTTCACCTCTGTCCCGCTTACGCCAGCTCGACTTCGGCGCTAGTGGCTGGCACATGCGCGCGCAACTCGTCCACTAACACGCGAATGTTCTCGGTATAGTCGATAGGCGCTACCACCAGGTGCACGCCGCCGCCCGCGAACGCCGCCTCCAGCGCCGGGATCAGCCCTTCGGTGCTGGTTACCCGCGTCCCCTTGGCCCCGTAGCTCTCGGCATAGCGCACGAAGTCCGGGTTGCCGAACGTCAGCCCGTAATCCGGGAAGCTGTCCACCGCCTGCTTCCAGCGGATCATGCCATACGCGCCGTCGTCCAGCACCAGCACCACGAGGTTCAGCCGTAGCCGCACCGCGGTCTCCAATTCCTGGCTGTTCATCATGAACCCGCCATCGCCGCACACCGCCAGCACGCACCGGTCCGGATGCAGCATCGCCGCCATCATCGCCGACGGCAGCCCGGCGCCCATGGTGGCCAGCGCGTTGTCCAGCAGCAGCGTGTTGGCGACGCCGGTGCGGTAATTGCGCGCGAACCAGATTTTGTACATGCCGTTGTCCAGCGCCACGATGCCGTCGGCCGGGATCACCTGGCGCACGTCGTGCACGATGCGCTGCGGCGTCGGCGGCCAACGGTCCTCGGTGGCGCGGTCGGCGATGCGCGCCAGGATGGCCTCGCGCAGGCCTAGCAGCGCGCCGGCGTGGTGCAGCCTGCCCTCCACGCGGTCGGCCAGCAGTTCGAGGCTCGGCCCCACGTCGCCCACCACCTCGGCGTGCGGGAAGTACACCTGGTCCACGTTGGCCGGGGTGTAGCTGACGTGGATCACCTTCGGCCCACCCGGCCCCATGATGAACGGCGGTTTTTCAATCGTGTCGTGGCCGATGGCAATAATGAGGTCGGCCTGGTCCACGGCATCATGCACGTAGTCGCGTTCGGATAGGGCGGCGGTTCCCGTATACAGGTTGCCGCCGCCGGACACGGTGCCCTTGCCCATTTGCGTGGTGAAGAACGGGATTTGCAGCCGCCGCACGAAGCCGGCCAGGCCGGCGGTGCTGCGTGGGCGCGACGCCGCTGCCCCCAGCATGATAAGCGGGCGCCGGGCCGCCAGGATCAGGCCGGCTGCCCGGTCGAGCGCGGCCCGGTGCGCCACGGGAATTTCGATTGGATGCACCGGCACCATCGGCACGTCCTCGCACAGCTCGCCCGCCACGTCCTCGGGCAGCTCCAGCAGCACCGGGCCGGGCCGCTCCTGCATGGCGATGCGGAAGGCGTCGCGCACCAGCGTCGGGATGGAGCCGGGGCTGACGATCTGGTGCGACAGCTTGGTGAGCGGCTTGAACGCGCTCACCACATCCACGATCTGGAACCGCGCCTGGCGGCTGCTCATGATGCCTTTCTGGCCGGTAATCATGACCATCGGCATGGCGCCGAGCAGGGCGTATGCCGCGCCGGTGGTGAGGTTCAAGGCGCCCGGGCCGAGCGTGGCGATGCACACGCCGGGCTTGCCGGTAAGCCGGCCATAAGTCGCGGCCATGAACGCGGCGCCCTGCTCGTGCCGGGTCAGCACCAGTTGGATGGAGGAGTTGCGCAGGCTTTCCACTACATCGAGGTTCTCCTCGCCCGGCACGCCGAAGATGCGGTCCACGCCCTCGTTCTCCAACGCAGCGACAAGCAGGTCTGAGCCTTTGGGCATGGTGCAGCTCCCCTAAGCGTTGGCCGTGGCGCGGCGGACGACCGCCTGCGCGAACTCGCTGGTGGACGCCGTGCCGCCGAGGTCGCGGGTGCGGACCCCATCCCCGTTCAGCACGGCGTCGATGGCCGCGCGCAACCGTTCCGCCAAGTCTACGCGCCCGACATGGTCCAGCATCAACCCGGCGGCCAGCAGCAGCGCGGTCGGGTTGGCCACGCCCTGGCCCGCGATGTCCGGCGCCGAGCCGTGCACCGCCTCGAAAATCGCGCCCTTCTCGCCGATGTTGGCGCCGGGCGCCGCGCCCAGGCCGCCCACCAACCCGGCAATCAGGTCCGAGAGGATGTCCCCAAACAGGTTGGTCGTCACGATCACGTCGAACTGCCACGGGTTCAGCACGAGCTGCATGGCGCAGGCATCGACGATCCGGTCGTCGCAGGCGATGCGGCCCTCGTACTCCTTCGCCACCTCCTGCGCCGCCTCCAGGAACACGCCCGTGAGCGCCTTCAGCACGTTGGCCTTGTGGACGATGGTCACCTTCTTGCGGCCGAGCTTCACCGCATGTTCGAAGGCGAAGCGGGCGATACGGCGCGAGCCGTCGCGCGTGTTCACGCCCGACGAAATGGCCACCGCGTGTGGGTCGTCGCCAATGGGGATGTAGTGCTCGAAGGCGACGTAGAGGCCCTCCAGGTTCTCGCGCACCAGAATGAGGTCGATGTCCTCGAACCGCCCGCCCGGCACCAGCGTGTGGGCGGGGCGCAGGTTTGCATACAGGTGGAATTCCTCACGCAGCCGCACGTTGACCGAGCGGAAGCCGCCCCCCACCGGCGTGGTCAGCGGCCCCTTGAGCGCCAGTCCGGTGCGGCGGATGCTGTCCAGCGTGACGCCGGGCAGCGGGTCGCCATGAGCCTCGATGCCCGCGAGGCCGCCCTGCTGCACGTCCCAGGCAAACGGCGCGCCCAACGCGTCCAGCACCGAAACCACGGCGTCGGTGATCTCCGGCCCGATGCCGTCGCCCGGAATCAGGGTCGCGTCAATCGGCGTAATCTCGCTCTTTTGGCCCATCGTCGTCCCCACTCCGGTCTTCAAGTCATCAATCTGCCTGGACTTGGTGCCCAGAGCGCACAACCGTTCGCGCAAGCTGTGAAGCCTGCATTGCACAGGGTCACATAGCTTCAAGTATCACATGCTTGAGGATGCCGCTGTGCATCATACGCATCACGGCAACATTCGTCATCGTGGCCCGACAGCGGGTAGTGTCTCAGTTTGAAATCGGCTTCCTCTAGCTAGGCCGCTCGCCTCCGCC
>CAXTCN010000136.1:0-12226 GCA_964242575.1 uncultured Acetobacteraceae bacterium
GGTTCTCGCCGACATCCTCAACCACATGCCCGTCGCTTGATGCGAAAGCCCTGCTCCTACAAGCCAGGTGCGCAACTGCGCATACAGGTCGGCCGCATACTTGCCATGGTAGCCCGCCTGCCAGTTGGCCAGGAACGCTTCCAGGTCCTTGGCGCCCAGCGCGGAGACGTGCAGCCCGGCGCGGTAGAAGTCCTGGCTCAACGCCATCGTGGCGTACACCCGGGCGAACGCGCGCAACGCCGCCGCAGGCTCGGCGCTGAACCGGCCGTTGCCCTGGTGCTCGGGTGCAGCCTCTAGCACGGCCATAAGGCTCAGTAGGAACACCTGGTTGTGCACCGCCGTCCGCGCGCTGCCGCAGTTGACCACGATCCGCTCCACCCGGTCCGGGAATGCCGCCGCCCAATGGTAGGCCTGTTGCGCGCCCATCGACCAGCCGTACGCGCACGCCAACCGCTCGATGCCCCAGGCGTCCCGCAACAGCCGCGCCTGCGCTTGCACGTTGTCCCACACGGTCACGAGCGCGGGATAGCCGGGCGTGTTGGATGGGGACGACGACAGGCCGGCGCCGAACTGGTCCGGGATCACGATGAACCAGCGCGTCGGGTCCAGCACGCCGTTCGGGCCGATCAGCCACTCAAGGTCCGGATGCTTGGCGGAGTAGCTGGTGGGGTACAGCACGACGTTGTCCCGCGCCGGCGACAGCGTGCCGTGCGTCTTCCAGCTCAGCCGAGCGTCCGGCAGCACGGCGCCGGATTGCAGCGCCAGGTCGCCCAGCATGTGTTCGCCGTTTGCTTGCGGCCATGCAGCCATGCTGTGCCCCTTATTGCACTGTGTCCGGCACCGAGGGCCGCGCCACGCCGCGCCCGCGCACCAACGGCCGCTCCTCGTGGTTCGCCGTGGCGCTCACGATCACCCCGCTCCACAGCGCCAGCGATAGCGCCCCGGCAAGACGCGCATGCCGGGTCAGCCGCCCGGCGCCGATGCCGTGCAGCCCCATGCGCCGCGGCACGCTGAACAGCGCGGCGTTGCCGAGCGCCAGGCCGACCAGCAGCAGCTTCGGCAGGAACCAGCTATGGCTGCCCGCCTGGATCGGGTCATACAGGAACAGCAGCACGCCGCTGATGAACGTCACAACGAACGACCAGTGCGCGACCGGCAGCACCAGCCGGGCCAGCGCATCGAGCGCGATGTCGCGCCCCAGCGCGCCCAGCAGCCGCAGGTCCAGCAACAGGATGGCGCCAAAGAACGTCGCGGTGCCGAGCACGTGCAGCAGCCGCAACGGCCCGTGCCAGCCCTGCATCCGGTACACCGCGAGCCGGACGCTGCTGGTGGCGATCCACACCAGCCAGTCGGTCGGCAGCACGACGCCCCAATCCGAGTAAACCCCCTGCATCGTGGCCCTATGCGCCGGACGCGGCCGCCTGCTTGAACTGCTCGACCACCGCCCGGTAGGCCGCGACGGACTGCACCGGCCGCGCAGGCGGCAGCAACGCCCCCACGATAGCCTGCATCTCCGCAAGCTTGGCCCGCGCGAGCTTCAACCTCGCGGAGCCGCGTAGGTCCGGCCGGGCCTCCAGGCGCGACAGTTCGTTCGAGGCATAAAGCAGGTAGCCGTGGCTGTCGTGGTACTCGACCGGCTTCTCGATCCGGCCGCTCTCGATGGACTGGCTGTAGTCTTCGGCGGCCACGGTCGCGACCTCGCCCAGCACGCCCAGCATGAACCGCTCGTTGTCCAGCAGGCCGGACGGCACGGTGGCGCGCACGGCGGCGACGATGGCCATGACCTGGTCGTACTTCGCCATCGTCGCCTTGTCCCGCGGCTTGCCGGTCGCCAGCGCCTCCAGCGCAATCAGCTCGCCGTCAAACTGCGTCAGGCCGCGGCGCGTCAGATCGCCGGAGATGTCATCGTACAGCTCCCGCACCGGATGCCCAAAATGCGGCAATGCCAGGCGCGGCTGCCCGGCCTCGATCAGCTCGCGCGCCACCATGAGGTGCCCCTGCAGCAGACCAAGCTTGAACAGCAGTTCGGCATGGTCCTCGGCGCTGATGTCCGCGTCCGCCGCGCGAACCACCCGGCCCGGCTCCGGCGCCGTGATGCCGCGCGCCCAGGCATGCGACACCCGCGGCGGCTTCGCCAGGCAGATCGCGTCGGTGAAGCCCGGCCGCAGCGCCGGCGCGGCGTCCAGCGGCTTCGTCGCAACCGTGAGGGCCACAGCGGCAACTCCGGTCCCAAACAGCGCAATCAGCTTGATAGTTCGCATGGCGGCTCCAAGTTGCAACTCATTCTCATTGACGGCAGCCGTAGCGGAGTTGATAATTCTTCGCAACTGGTAAAGGAACACCTGATGCAAAGGCTGCACACCGTCGGCGTCGCCGCCATCGCCGCCCTGCTCGCCTTGCATGGCCCGGCCTGCGCCGACGAGCCGCCGACCTTCCGTCTGACGCTGACCGGCCACAAGTTCGAGCCGTCCGAGCTGGCCGTGCCCGCGGGCGTCCGCCTCGTGCTGGTGGTGCGCAACGGCGACGCGACGCCGGCCGAGTTCGAAAGCCGGGAGCTGAACGTCGAGAAGGTCATCTCCGCCGGCCGCGAATCCACCATCCGCATCGGCCCGCTGACGCCCGGGCGCTACCCGTTCATGGACGAGTTCCACCCCGAGGCCCGCGGCGAGTTGGTCGCGACCCAGCGCGTGGCCGGGGAGTAGCCGCGATGCTTGCCGCCGCGTTGATCGTGTTCCGCGAGGTGTTCGAGGCAGGACTGATCCTGGGCCTGGTGCTGAGCGCCACCCGGGGCGTGCCGGGCCGGACCGGCTGGGTGGCCGGAGGGATCGGCACGGGGCTGCTGGGCGCGTGCCTGGTGGCGGCGTTCGCCGGCGTCATCGCCGACGCAATGGCCGGGGCGGGGCAGGAGGTGTTCAACGCCGGCATCCTGCTGGTGGCGGCCGTCATGCTCGGCTGGCACAACATCTGGATGGCCCGGCACGGCCGCGAGATGGCCAACGAGATGCAGGCGCTCGGACGCGCCGTGACCGACGGCAGCCGCAGCTTGTTGGCCCTGGCCGTGGTCGTGACGGTGGCCATCCTGCGCGAGGGGTCGGAGGTCGTGCTGTTCCTGTACGGGCTGGCGGCCGGCGGCGACGGGCTGGCGGCGCTGGCCGGTGGCACCGTCGCCGGCCTGCTCGGTGGCGCGGCGGTGGCGGCGCTGCTGTATCGCGGGCTGGTCGCCATCCCGACTCGGCATCTGTTCAAGGTGACCAACGTGCTGCTGTCGCTGCTCGCGGCCGGGATGGCGGCGCAGGCGGCCGGCTTCCTCATCAGCGCGGACCTGGCGCCGGCGCTGGGCGCGCAGGTGTGGGACACGTCCGCGGTGCTGGACCAGAAGGGGCTGCTGGGCCGGGCGCTGCATGCGCTGGTTGGCTACACCGACCGGCCGGCCGGGTTGCAGGTGCTGGTCTATGCCGTGGTGCTGGGCGTGCTGTTGGCGGCCGGGCGGCGGCTCGGCGTGTCGCGCCCACCCCTGCAAGGCCGGCCCGCTTGAGCGCTCACGTGCCCGAGCGCGTCGCCGACTACCCGCGCCCGCCACGGCTGGAGCGGGACGCGCGCCGGGTGCGGATCGTGCTGGGTGGAGAAACCATCCTCGACACCACGGCCGCGTGGCGCGTGCTGGAGACCACGCATCCGCCGAGCTTCTACCTGCCGATGGCTGCGTTCACGCCGGGCAGCCTGGCGCCATCGGCCCGCGGCAGCTTCTGCGAGTGGAAGGGCCAAGCCAGCTACTGGACCGTCCAGGCCGGCGGGCGCGTGGCGCGGGACGCGGCATGGGGCTACCCGGACCCGTCGCCGGCGTTCGCCGCCATCCGGAGCCACGTTGCGGTTTATGCCGGCGCGATGGACGCCTGCTTTGTGGGCAACCAGCGCGTGACGCCGCAGGAGGGCGGGTTCTATGGCGGCTGGATCACCTCCGAGCTGATCGGACCGTTCAAGGGCGCCCCCGGCACGCAGTTCTGGTGACGCGCGGCCCGTCATGAGGTGCGGCCGGCCGGCTTTGCTGCTATAGCCCGGCGGCACCAAGGGGCAGGGACGCGTGGACGGACCGACGACACTAAGCCGCGCGCCGCCGCGGCCGCAGACGCTTGGCCGTCACGCCACTGAAACATTGCAGCTCGCCGCGCCGCTCGCGGTGGCGCAGCTCGCGCAGATGGCGATTGGCGTGACCGACACGGTGCTGCTCGGCAGCCTGGGCGAGCACGCTCTGGCCGCCGGCGGCCTCGGCGCGATGCTGTTCATCACGGTGCTGGTATTGCTCCAGGGCGCGCTCACCGCCGTGAGCGTGCTGGTGGCGCAAAGCCGGGGCGCCGGACAGGACGCGGCGGTGCCGGGGCTATACTGGACCGGGATGCTGCTGACGGTCCTGCTGATGCTGCCCGCCTTCGCCCTGTTCAGCGCGACCGAGCCGCTGTTGGCATGGCTCGGCCAGCCCGAACAGTTGGCGCGGGACACCGCCGCCTACCTGCACGTGCTGCGCTGGGCCATGCCGGGCGGATTGCTCGGCATTGGCCTGATGCGCGCGTTTCTGCCAGCCGTTGGGCACGGTGGGCTGATTCTATGGGTGTCGCTCGCGGCGGCCGGGGCGAACGGGGTGGCGTGCTACGGCCTGATCCATGGCGCATGGGGCCTGCCGGCGCTCGGCCTGCTGGGCGCAGCCTGGGCGACGGTGCTGGTGATGACCGGGATGGCGGCCACGCTGCTGGCGCTCGTGCATATGCGGCCCGTGTTGCGGCCGTTCGTCGCCTGGCGCCGGCCGGACGTGGCGACGTTGGCGGCCATGCTGCGGCTGGGCCTGCCGGTCACCGGGACGTTCGCGGTCGAGACCGGCTTGTTCCTGGCCGTTGCCCTGCTCATGGGCCTGCTGAGCCCGGCCTCGCTGGCGGCGCACCAGATCGCCATGAGCCTGGTGTCGGTGTCGTTCATGGTGCCGTTGGCGGTCGCGCAGGCGGCCAACGTGCGGGTGGGCTACAGCGTCGGCGCGGCGGACCCGGCCGGCGCGCGCCGTGCCGGGCTGGTGGCGATTGGGCTGGGTGCGCTGTTCGAGGTCGTGGCGGCGCTTGTCCTGCTGGCTATGCCGGGCGTGCTGGTGGGTTGGTACATCGACGACAGCCTGCCCGCCAACCAGGCGACCGTGGCCGTCGCCCTGGCGCTGCTGGCAATCGCCCCGGTGTTCATCGTGGCCGACGGCGTGCAGTGCGTGGCGGGCGGCGCGTTGCGCGGCCTGGGCGACACCCGCGTCCCGTTCCTGTTGGCCGCGGCGGGCTACTGGGGCGTGGGCTTCCCGGCGGCGTGGTGGCTGGCGATGCCGATGGGCTGGGGTGCCCGCGGCGCGTGGTGGGGTCTGGCAGCGAGCCTGTTTGTGGTGGCGGCGCTGCTGACCGGGCGGTTCATCCGGCGTTCGGGGTCCGCTCTCCGGCCCTGATGGGCGCCGGCAGCCGGTTGCCGGCCGGCGCCAGCGGGCAGACATAGCGCGGCGAGTACGCGCAGGACGGGTTATAGGCGAAGTTGAAGTCCAGCACGGTCCGCCCATCGGCCGCGAGGCCGAGGTCGGCGCTCTTGACCGTATCCAGCAGGTAACGTCCGGCGCCATAGGTTTCGTGCCCACTGGTCCGGTCCGCGAACGGCAGGAACGCGCCGCCACCGTAGCCCAGCAGCCAATACACCGTAAGCTCACCGCCCAGCGCGCCGTGCAGCCCCGCCGTGCGAGCGAACGGGCGCATCCGCAACTCGCCGTCGGCACCGGCCGGGAATGTCTCCTCATTGCCGTGGACCGGGTCCATCGCGACCTCGAAGCGGAGCGCCGGGTCGTAGTCGAAGAAATCCAGCCTAGCGAACGACGCGATGTCTTCAAGCGGCGTCTGCGGGTGGTCGCGGTACAGCCCGTCCCGCACCGCCCGCCAATGCCGCCACGCTGCCTCGGGGTCCGGCTCGGCACGCACTTGGGCATACAGGTCAGCGACTTGCCGGCGCCAGTCCCACAGGGTCGCCAGTGCAGGAATCACGTCTGTTTCAGCTCGATCAAGCTGCGGCGGATCTCGCGGCCCCGGCCGATGCGGTCCTCGATGTAAGCGCCGTCGCCCCAGCGCACCGCCCGCGCCATCGCCTGCGCGTCCTCGGTGAAGCGCGCCAGCATCTCCAGCAGCGCGTCGCGGTTGTTCAGGAACACGTCGCGCCACATCACCGGGTCCGACGCGGCGATACGGGTGAAATCGCGGAAGCCGGTGGCGGCGAACTTCAGCACCTCCGCCCGGCTGGCGTCGGCGCCCTCGGTCGCAAGGTCGTCGGCGGTGCCGCAAATGGTAAAGGCGATTAGGTGCGGCAGGTGGCTCACGATAGCCAGCACCCGGTCATGGTGGGCCGGGTCCATGCTCTCGACCAGGCTGCCGCACCGGCGCCACAGCTCCGCCACGCGCTCGACCGCCGCCGGGTCGGTGCCGGGGGAGGGGGTCAGCAGGCACCAGCGGCCCTCGAACAGCGTGGTGAACCCGGCCTCCGGGCCGGAATACTCGGTGCCCGCCAGCGGATGCGCCGGCACAAAATGGACCCCGGCCGGCAGCAGCGGCCCGACATCGCGGATCACCGAGACCTTGGTGCTGCCGACGTCCGTGACGATGGCCCCCGGCGCCAAGTGCGACGCCATGCCGGCCGCGAGGTCCGCGTAGGCGCCGACCGGCGCGCACAGCATCACGCAATCCGCTCCCGCCACGGCCTGGGCGACATCCGGCTCGATCCGGTCGGCGAACCCGAGCGCCGCCACGCGCTCCAACACGTCCGGGCGGTCGTGCACCACCACCTCGTGCGCCAGGGTGCGCCGCTGATGCGCGATCCGCGCGACCGAGCTGCCGATCAGGCCCGCGCCGATCACCGCCAGGCGCTCGAACACCGGTTCAGGCATGGACGCGGCTCGCGAGGGTCTCCGCGACCATCGCGCACTCCTCGGCGGTGCCGATGGTGATGCGCAGGCAGGCCGGCAGGCCGTAACCCCGCATGGCCCGCACGATCACCCCCCGTGCCCGCAACGCCGCGTTGGCGGCGTCCGCCCCGTCGGCCGTGCCGAAATCCGCCAGGACGAAGTTGCCTTCGCTCGGCCACACCCGGACGCCGCTCCGTTCCAGCTCGGCCGTGAGCCATGCCCGTTGCGCAGCGTTGTGCCGCCGGCTGGCCTCGACCCAACCGGGTTCCGCCAAGGCGGCGATGCCGGCAGCCTGGGCGGCGAGGCTCACGTTGAACGGCCCGCGCACCCGGTTCAGCACGTCCACCACCGCGGGCGGCGCATAGCACCAGCCGAGCCGCATCCCGCCCAGGCCGAAAATTTTGCTGAACGTCCGGGTCATGACCGTGTTGTCGCCCGCGTCCACCAGCTTGGCGCCAGGGTCGAAGTCCGGCCGGTCCACGTACTCCGCATAGGCCGCGTCCAGCACCAGCAGCACGTCCGGCGGCAGGGCAGCGCGCAGGCGCTCCACCTCCGGCTGCGGCAACATGCTGCCGGTCGGGTTGTTCGGGTTGGCCAGGAACACGAGCCGGGTGGCCGGGCCGACAGCGGCCAGCATGGCGTCCACGTCCGCGGTCAACCGCCGCTCCGGCGCTTTCACGACGCGGCAGCCGGCGAACTGGCCATAAATCTCGTACATGCTGAACCCATGCCGAGACATAACGAGTTCCGTGCCCGCGCCGCCGTAGGCCAGGCAAAGCTGGGCGATCAGGTCGTCCGACCCGGCGCCGCACACGATCCGCTCCGGGTCCAGCCCGAACGCGCCGCCGATGGCCTGGCGCAGCGCGGTCGCTGCGCCGTCGGGGTAGCGGTGCAGCTCGGCAACCAGCGCCGCGTAGGCCGCCTGCGCGCCGGGCGGTACGCCGAACGCACCCTCGTTGGACGACAGCTTGACGATGCGGTTCTGCCCCGCGACCTTGCTCTCGCCGCCGACATAGGGCGCGATGTCCAGCACTTCGGGACGCGGGCGTGGACTCATGGCGCGCCAACCGGCACGGCGTAGGCGCCCAGCACGACGGACGGATACGGCAACGCCTGTAGCCGCGGGTCCGCGTCCTCCACGAAGCCATCGACCTCCACCAGCGCCTGGTTCCCATGCCAAATCAGCATACCCGGTGCGAAGCCGGCAGCCGTCACGGTCGCCGTTAGCTCCGCCCGGCCTGCCGCATCCGGCAGCTCAAGCCCGATCAGCGACCGGTCCTGCCCGCTCGGGTCCGGCACGCTGGCGCACACCACCAGCGCCTGGGCCGTGGGCGTGCCATCAGGACGCGCGGCCCAGAACGGCAGGCGCGCCACGATATGCAGGCGCGGGTCGCTTCCCCGCAGCAACGTGGTCCACCAGGCCGCGCCATCGTCCGTTGGCAACGGCAGCACGGCGGCGGACGCCACGCCCGCGCTGACCTCGCGGAGCGCCTCGTCCGGCGTGCCGTATGCCCGAACCGGGGTCAGCGCGCCGAAGTGCTCACGCGCCGCTGCCAGGTACGCCGGTCCGTCCCCGGCCTCGCACACGGCAATCAGCATGGCCCGCTGCTGCGCCGTGGTGGCGTTCAGCAGCTCGCGCCAGATGCGGACGATGCCGAGCCGCGGCAGCGCGCCAGCGTGCCGGGCCAGCAGGCGGCGGATGATGGACGCCTCCCGCCCCGGCCGCAGCGGCACGCCGGCTTTGACGTTGAGCGCCGCCACCTGCGCCACCACCTCGCCCCGGCGCATCAGCGTGTCGTGCAACTGGTCATCCAGCCGGTCCAGCTCTGCCCGCAACGCGGCCAGGTCCGTGCCCTGGACAGGCTCAGGCCGATCCGGCCGGAGAGGCACGGAGTGCAGAGTACTGGGCATGGCCGCTATGTTCTCGCCTGTGCAGCTTCATAGATAGCGGATGCGGCTAGGCCTGCAAACCCTTGGCGCCTGTTGCGGCGGCGCGTGGCGGGGCCTATGCACTGGCCCGTTATGGACCAGCAGGACGCTCCGCCGCCGGACGCTCGACAGGATGACCCCTGGGCCGCCACCTTCCCGGGCGCCTTTCCGCTTGACTGCGGCGCAGTGCTGTTGTCCGTCACCGTGGCGTATCGCACCTACGGCGCCCTGAACGCGGACCGGTCCAACGCCGTGCTGGTGTGCCACGCCCTGACCGGCGACCAGTACGTGGCGGGGGCGCACCCGACGACGGGCAAGCCCGGCTGGTGGGCGCAGGTGGTGGGGCCGGGCCGCCCGGTGGACACCGACCGCTTCTTCGTGGTGTGCGCCAACGTGCTGGGCGGCTGCATGGGCAGCACCGGTCCGCGCTCGCTGCACGAGGGCGAACCGTGGGGCAAGGATTTCCCGCCCATCACCATCCGCGACATGGTGCGGGCGCAGCGGCTGCTGGTGGACCGCCTCGGCATCACCCGGCTGTTCGCGGCGGTCGGCGGCTCCATGGGCGGGATGCAGGTGCTGGAGTGGGCGGCGACTTTCCCTGACCGCGTGTTCGCCGCCGTGCCGGTCGCCACGGCCTCGTTCCACTCCGCACAGAACATCGCGTTCCACGAGGTCGGGCGCCAGGCCATTTTTGCCGACCCCGATTGGGACGCTGGCGCTTACTGGCGCACAGGCAAAGTCCCGGCGCGCGGCCTGGCCGTGGCGCGCATGGCGGCGCACATCACCTACATGAGCGAACAGGCGCTGACCCGGAAGTTCGGCCGCAAGCTGCGCCCCGCCCCGGCGCCCGAAGGCGGCACGCTGTTCGGCGAGATGTTCGAGGTCGAGAGTTACCTGCGCCACCAGGGCAGCACCTTCGTCAACCGGTTCGACGCCAACTCCTACCTCACCATCACCCGCGCCATGGACTACTTCGATTTGGCGGCCGAGCATGACGGGGACCTGGCGGCGGCGTTCCGCGGCACTGGCACCCGGTTCTGCGTGGTGTCGTTCGACAGCGACTGGCTGTTCCCCACCGCGCAGTCCCGCGCCATCGCCCGCGCGCTGAACCGCGCCGGCGCCAACGTCAGCTTCGTCGAGATCGCCAGCGACAAGGGCCACGACGCCTTCCTGCTGGACGAGCCGGACTTCCACCGCACGCTGTCCGGCTTCCTGGCCGGCTGCGCCGAGCACGCGGGGCTGCCTTGAAGCAGCCGGTGCAACTGTTCGCCAAGAACATGCGGCTGGACTTGCGGCTGATGTCGGAGATGATAACGCCCGGTTCCCGCGTGCTGGACATCGGCAGCGGCGACGGCACCCTTATCGAGCATTTATTCCGCACCAGGAACTGCGACGCGCGCGGCATCGAGATCGACATGGCCGAGGTGACGCGCGCGGTGGCCCACGGGCTGCCGGTGATGCACGGCGACGCCGACACCGACCTGTCGCACTACCCGGACGGCCTGTTCGACTACGTGGTGCTGTCCCGCACCCTGCAGGCGGTCGAGCGCCCGCAGGAGGTGTTGCGGCAGATGCTGCGCATCGGCACCCGCGCCCTGGTCAGCTTCCCCAACTTCGGCCACTGGCAGGTGCGGTGGCAGTTGGTGCATTCCGGCCGGATGCCGATGACGCCCACCTGGGACCGGCCCTGGTACGAGACTCCGAACATCCACCCCTGCACCATCCGCGACTTCTTCGCGCTGTGCGCGCAGGAGGGCTATGCCGTGGAGCAGTGGCTGGCGGTGGACGACGACGGCCGGCGCGCCCCGTGGCGGCGGTTTCCCGGCCTGGCGAACATCTTCGGCGAACAGGCGCTGTTCCTGCTGCGCCGGGCTTAATGTCCCTTTAGGCTGATGCCGCCGTCCACCGGCAGGCACACGCCGGTGATATACGCGGCCTCGTCGGACGCCAGGAACACCGCCGCGTTGGCCACGTCCCAGCCCGTGCCCATCCGCCCCATGGGGCACGCGGCGTCGCGCGCCCGCACCATTTCGGCCGGGTCGGCGTATTGCCCGGCAATCTGCTGGTGGATCAGCGGCGTGTTCATCAGGCCCGGCATCACCGCGTTAGCGCGGATGCCCTGCGCGGCGTACTGCATCGCCAGGCTCACGGTTAGCTGGTTCACCCCGGCCTTCGCCGCGTAATAGGCGGCATAGGGGTAGCCGGTCCACCGTATCGCCGCGATGGACGAGATGTTGACGATGACGCCCTGTCCCTGCGCCAGCATGACCGGCAGCGCGTGCTTGCAGGCCAGGAACACGCCCCTGAGGTTGAGGGCGACGATGCGGTCCCATTCCTCTTCCGGCAACTCGACCGGGCCGCCCATGCCGGCGTAGCCCACGTTGTTGTGCAGCACGTCGACCCGGCCGTACGCCGCCACCGTGGCGGCGACGGCGGCCTCGACGCTCATGGACCGGGTCACGTCGGCGGCCAGCGCCAGGCACGCGCCGCCTTCCGCCTGCACCAGGTCCCGCGTGGCCTCGGCGGCATGCAGGTCCCGGTCCACCGCCACCACGACGGCGCCGGCGCGGGCATAGGCCACCGCGGCGGCGTTGCCGTTGCCCCAGCCCGGCCCGACGCATCCCGCGCCGAACACCAGCGCCACCCGGCCCTGCAACCGCCCGCTCATGTGCGACCCACCGCGATCCTCCCCAGGCGCGGGCTTAGCCTAGCAGTGGATTTGCTTGCGTGCCCATAGGAATGAAGTCCACACTGCCTCGTCTGGTAGAAATGGACCTCATGCCCCACCATTCCGGCCCACCAGCTCCAACGAACTCCTGATCCCGGCTTTTTTCGCAACCGACGAGAACGCGCCGGAGTTCTTGCAATGGAAGCGCGACCATCCGGATTAGTTCGTGGCGGGGACTTGGACGCCGGGCCGGCGTGAGCCGAACGACCGAGTGCCGCCGTTCGGCAGGAACCCGCCCGGCCGCCCGGTTGCAGCCAGTCCAGGCCAACGCACGCCAGGGGCGGACTATGCGGCGGTTGCGCAGTCCGTCCCTTTGCTCGACCCATCGACGCTCTCGCTCGCCGATTTCAAGAACACTGCCGCGGCGGCCCGCGCGGAGCGGGCGGCTTGGCGGCCTGAGACGGATGGCAGCGGCGGCAATGCTCCCGTCGCGTTCACTCGGGTTCAGTCCGGTGGGCCTCCGCGCAACCCGCGCCGGCCCGGCGGCGGCCCGCCCAGGACCGTGGCGGAGGAGTTCCTCCAGCTCCGGTTCAACAACGCGCTCAAGGAAATCCGCCGCCTAGCAGTCTGTCGGACTTAACGCGACGTGGATGGACACGGTAGGATCGGCG